>QIAL01000067.1 GCA_003225535.1 Acidobacteriota bacterium
TGGGGGTTAGGGACTAACCCCAGTCCGTTCGACTGAGCCTGCGCACCTGACCCTGGCCCCTGACTCCTTCTTCTTAATGCGCCACTTCGGCCGGCACTCTCTCACTCCGCTCCTGCTGCGCCTTAGCGAGCGACGCGGCGATATCATCGAAAGCCGCAATGTGCTTGTCGATGTCGGCTTCCGTGTGCTGCACCGAAATCGTCCACTGCTCGTCCCACCAGTAGGGCTGCGCCATCACGCCGCGGTTCACCATGCCGAACCAGTATTGACGCCATAAATCGACGTCAATCACCGTCCAGTCACGGTAGTTCACGATTTCCTTCGGATACAGCATCAGCGCGCCGTTCGCGCCCGCTTGCGCGATGTAAGCCTGCAATCCGACCTTCGCGATGATCTTGCGATAACCCTCGGCCAGCTTCTTACTCAGCTTCTCGACGTGCGTGTAGTTGTCGCGCGTGAGCACTTCACGGAACGTCGCGAGGCCCGCAGCCATCGACACGGGATTGGTGTTGTATGTTCCGCCATGGAAGACCTTGTGCTGGCTGATCAGGTCCATCACAGACTTGTGCGCGCCGAACGCGGCCAGCGGCAGGCCTCCGCCAATCGACTTCGCCAGGCAGATCATGTCGGGCATCACGCCGAAATATTCGCTGGCGCCGCCCCAGCACAGTTTGGCGCCTGTCTTCACTTCGTCGAAGATCAACAGGGCGCCGTTCTTGTCGCAGATCTCGCGCAGCCCTTTGAGAAATCCAGGTTGCGGCATGCACAAGCCGACATTCATCAGAATCGGCTCAAGAATGATCGCGGCGATCTCGCCAGGATTCTCTTTGAAACGCCGTTCGACAGTGGCAAGGTTATTGAACGTCGCGATCTTCACGTTCTCAATGGCGGATTTCGGTACACCAAGGCCACCTGTAACGGGTGTGGGATTATTGATGTCGCCAAAGTCCGGAGCATGCGGCTTCACGCTAACCAGTGCGCTGTCGTGCAGTCCGTGATAGGCGCCCTCGAACTTGACGATCTTGTCGCGCCCAGTAGCCGCGCGGGCCAGACGTATGGCATGCATGGTCGCTTCGGTCCCGCTATTGCCGAACCGGCACATCTCAACCGGAAAGCGGTTGCAGATTTCTTCCGCCAGTTCCCATTCCATATCATGCGGCATGCCAAACATCGTTCCGGTAGAGAGGCGCTTTTCCACGGCCTTCATCACCGCAGGATGGCAGTGTCCCGCCATCAGAGCACCGAAGGTAAGGTTGTGATCGATGTATTCGTTGCCGTCAAGATCGCGAAATTTGCTGCCGCTGGCCTCTTTTACGAAAATCGGCCAGGGATCATAAGCGCGATAGTTGCTGGCCACACCCAGCGGAATGCGTTTGAGATTTTTCTTGTGGGCTTCGGCGGATTTGGGCGTGCGGCGCTCGAAAGTCGAGAGCTCTTTCTGCAGATCGGGGTACATCGTGGTCTCCGAGATAACTCAGGCCGGCAGTCGCGCGGCCATTAGATTGCCGGGCGGCGCGAAGCCGCCCGGGTGATCGATCAGAAGAAGAATTTTAGCGCGAACTGCATCAGGCGCGGATCACGCACCTGATTAACCTGTCCGAACTGTGGGCCGTCCGAGAAATTGCCATCTGGATTGAAAAACTGTGTATGGTTGAAGATGTTGAACAGCTCGGCTCGAAAATCAATGCGCTTGTGTTCAGAAATAGCGAACGTCTTCAGAATTGCGAAGTCGGTTTGACTGATGTGCGGACCGCAGCAGATCGTGCGGGGTGAGTTTCCGATTCGCCCGAAGGTGTTGTCCTCGCTGAACAGACTGGGATCGAAGAAGTAATTCCCGTTGCTCTGCGGCTTCATCGTGCGGAAGGGTGCAACCAGATCCGGCTCGCCGGGCAATTCGAAATCGAAGCTATACATCAGTTCCTGATCATCTAGCGTCGTAATTCGAATTGGGAATCCCGTCTGAAACGTCGTGATCCCCGACAGAGCCCAACCGTTTAGTACCTGACCTTTTGCACCAGCGTACTTGGGCACTGGCAGTTCCCAGTAATAGCTGAGCACAACGCGATGGCGCGCATCAAATGCCGACAGAGACCGGCTGCGCTTAGGATCAATGGGGTTCAAGATCCCTTCAAAACTCGAAGCCTGATCAATGGATTTACTCCACGTGTAAGCAGCGGTGAATTGCAGGCCGTGGGCAAATCGCTTTTCCAAGAAACCCTGCAGCGAGTTGTAGGCCGAGTTGGCAATGGTGTCTTGGGCAAAGATGCTGCTGAAAACCGGAATGCCATCGCCAGGGCAACCCGTGCCTGTCATAGGATCACATTGCGGCGAAGAATAGCGCCGCAAGCCAACAAGGGTGATGTCGTTCGCAAGTGTTGTATTCGCTGGAATGAGAGTGGGACCGTTTGGTCCATACGGAAGCTGAAGCCCATTTGGTCCAGTTACCGAACCCGCGGGAATGAAGAATGTGCTATCGGCAAAATACGGACCGCAGCTCCCGTCTCCCAGAATGTCGATAATGTCGAGGCAAGTCTGGGGATTCCCGTAATTGATGTCGTGGGTGGCTAACAAGCGATGGCCCTGCGACCCCACATAACTAACCTGCAGCTTCATATCGTTCCCCAACTGGCGCTCAATCGTGAGGTTATATTGTGCGGAATATTGACTCCGCATGTTCGGCTGGAATTGTCCGAACAGCGTGTTAGGGCGAAACATTCCCCAGTCCACCGGCTGCCCTCGTTTCGGATTAAGGATTCCATTGACGCCTGAGAGCGAGTCCAAGCCGAAAGGATTGGGATAAGAAAATTCCCCGCTTTGATCAAGAAAAGGCTGGTTGAACAGGGTGTTGAACGGGAATGTGCTTCCACCAAAAGGCGGCTCAGCGCTGAATTGCTCGAGCACGAGCTGCTCGATTGGGTTGTAGAACATTCCCCAACCTGCTCGAATACTTGTCTTACCCGAAGTTCCCGGACTCCATGCGATACCGATGCGCGGAGCAAACGCCTTGTAATACGTCTGCGTCAAAGCGTTGGGTACCCCGGGGTCTCCCGGCACCACCAGGCCGACCGGAGTCATCGAGGAGCAATCAGTGTTCGCTGTATCTTGGCAAGGGTAGACTTGGCTTACTTCCCCCGGCCGAAACGTCTGTACGTGCTTGCTGGCATCGGTGATAGGAGTGTTAAGCTCCCAGCGCAGACCGTAGTTGAGGGTCAGATTTGGCTTAATCTTCCAGCTGTCTTGCGCGAACAGATAGAGGCCTGTGCTGCGCACGTGCTCGACTTGGGCCGACCCCTGACCATACGAACCGGGAAGTCCAAGGAGATAGTCGGAGAAGGTGGTGTCTCCAGCAGTTGTGTTGGTAGAGGTTCCGTCAACAAAGAACTCGCCGTTCACGTCAAAGTACAGAGTTTGGTCAAATTGCTGGCGACGAATGTCGCCGCCAAACTTCAGCGAGTGTCTCCCGACAACCTTGGTGATTGTGTCAGACCACTGGAGGGAATTGCCTACCTGCGGCAGTTCGCCCTCACCGTTGTTTCCGATCGTGAATCCGCCGCTCACCTGAATGAAAGGAAGCCCCTCGTGCTGGGGACCGAGATTGGGATGAATGCCCAACGTGTTCTCCGGAGTGCCATCGGAGAAGCACGGCACAGGACCGGTAACATCGGTAAGCCATGTCGGAGCAGGCGGACAGGAACTCTGCACCGTCGTGGTGAAAACGGGATGCTGGAAGGTTCCCTGCGCCTCACGGTTGAAGTTGAAGCGGAACTCGTTGACGGTGCTGTTGCTGATCGTCCAGGTATGACTGATGTTCCATTGCTGAAAGCGTTCGTTGACGATGGACCCAAACCCCGGAACGTTGGCGCCCGCCGCCTGAAACACGGCGAACGGGGAGACCTGATGATCATCGTTGAAATAGTAATAGAAGCTGAGGTTCTGCCGGTTGTTGATGCGGTGATCAAGCTTTATGGTGAATTGGTCGGCACGCACCGGCTGCACTGGAGTAGTCACAAGCTTGCCGCCGCCGTTTGCCGGAAGTGGAACATATTGGAGCAGGTCAACCGCAGTGGCGTCGAGACAGGCGAGGGGAATAATGTTCTCCCTGTTATTCGCCACATCAGTAAAAATGCCAGGGCCGTTTTGATCTGTGCTATATGGGACTCCATCAGCAAGGGTAACGCCAGATTGATTAGAGATGGCCTGAGCACAACCGGGGCGCTGCTGTAAAGGAAATGCAGAACCTAGAATACCTGGGAATGGCGTCTCCGCAGAAAAATCAGAGTAGGGCTGTGTGGCACTCGGGCGCTCGGCCGCAGTAGGAACGAACACGAGTGACGACGGGATCCCCTGACGAATGCGTCGACCCTCGTAAGAGACAAAAAAGAACGTTTCGTCTTTTTTGATCGGTCCGCCGAAAGTCCCTCCGAACTGGTTCTGGTTAAACTGCGGCTTGTCGCACGGAACCCCATCAACGCCGGTGAAGCAATAAGGATTCGCATTCAGCTTCGTGTTGCGAAAGAACTCAAACACGTTTCCGTGAAGGTTATTCGTTCCGGATTTCGTCACCACATTCACGACAGAACCGGAATTTCGCCCATACTCCGCGTCGAAGGTATTGGTCAGCACGCGGAATTCCGCGATGGTGTCGGGACTCGGTTGCACGGTGGGCAGATTGACAAACTGATCGTTTGCATCTCCACCGTTACACTGATCCTGACTTGTCGCTGCCGTATACAATTTGGTTGCCCGTCCCTACCGTGGACATCACACCTGGTTGCAGTTGAAGAAACTGATACGTATCACGCGCGTTGAGGGGAAGTTCGCTGATAGCCCGGTCTCCCACAACCGCACCCAATTGCGTGCTCGTGGTTTCGACCAAGGGCGCCTCTGACGTCACATCGACCACTTCCTGGGTCGCGCCCACCTGCATGTTCACATTGAGTGTGATGACCTGATTAATGTCGAGGCTCACGCCACGGCGGACATTCTTCTTGAACCCGGTCAGATCGAACTCCAGCCGATAGGTCCCGACCGGCACTTGCACGAAGTCGTAATCGCCGTTGTCGTTCGTCTTGCCGTCGCGGCTCACGCTCGTTCCTTCGTTCACGAGGGTAACCTTCACGTTCGGCAGGACCGCGCCCGCGGCGTCCGATACCCGACCAACGATTCGCCCGGAGGTGCCCTGGGCGGAGAGCAAATTGGGAATCAACAGAGAAACGGCGGCAAGGCATACTGCGAACCTCAAGGCTCGACGTAACGGCATGGGACCTCCGCAGATCCGGGAAAGTTTTGGGAAATTTATTGAAAAGCTACTGATTGCTTCCAGCCACAACCTTGCTATAATCCCGCAAGGTTAGAGAACTAGGGCCCGGGCTGTCAAGCAGAAAAAAGCGCATCCCTTCAATTCGAAATTCGAATTGGCCCCGTGAAGTTTCTCCGAACGCGACAGACAAACCTCATGCCCGAACCTTACTTGAAGATCGGAGACGTCGCCCGCAAGGTCGGCATGTCGCCTTCGGTAATCCGCTCGTGGGAGAGCCTGGGCCTGGCACGCCCGCGCCGCACCCAGAGCAAGTACAGGCTCTACACCTCCGACGATGTGAAGTTGTTAAAGCGCGCCCGATTCCTGCGCAAAGTGCAGGGATTGAATGCTGCAGCGATCGTGCAATTACTCAAGAAAGAAGGTAAGGTTCGTCCGGCCGCGGACGGAAACGCCGGAGCCATCGGGGCGCATCTCCGGCAACTACGGGCGCGCAAGCGCCTCTCTCTCGCTCAGGTGGCGAAAGATGTTGGCATCTCCGTCGGCTTCCTCAGCGCCCTCGAGCGCTCCCAGATGAGCGGATCCGTGGGCACACTCCGCAAGCTCGCTCGCTTCTACAAGACAAACATTCTCGATTTCTTTGACGCAAACGGCGCCAGCAGTCGTCAGGTTCGTCCTTCGCAGCGCAAGGTGCTCGAGGCTGGCACCGGTGTTCGCATGGAACTCCTGGCCTGGGGCAATACCGTCATGGAACCTCACCTATTCCGCATCGCACCGGAAGCAGGCAGCGGCGAGTCCTATGCGCATGAGGGTGAAGAGTTCATTTATGTGCTGCGGGGCGAATTGCAAATCTCCGTCGACGGTGAAGAATACCGGTTGAAGTCAGGAGACAGTTTCTATTTCGAAAGCGCGACGCCGCACCGCTGGAAAAACTCCGGGCGAAAAGAGACGTTATTGCTGTGGGTCAACACACCTCCCACATTCTAGATTTCTGAGCTCCGCCTTTCGCGCGCAAATTGCGCGAGATGCAATTGAGAGTTGGAGGAAACATGTCCAGGCAACGCATGGCAAGTCTGTTGCCCCTGTTAGCGGCTGTATTGTTGCTCGGGTCCTGCACGAAGAAGACACCTACGTTGAATCTGCTGGTCTGGGAAGGCTACGCTGATCCCTCGTTCGTGAAAGCATTTGAAGACGAGAATCACTGCAAAATCTCGGCCTCCTACATGGGATCGAGCGACGAATTGATGGCCAAATTGCGCGGAGGCAGCGCTGGTACTTACGACGTGATTTCGCCGTCCAGCGATGTGGCCACCTCGATTGCCACCTCCGGACTGGCCGCTCCTCTCGACCTCACAAAGATTCCTAGCTACGGGCAACTCTCGGCGCAACTCACTTCCCTGCCCCTGGTGCGAGCCAATGGGCAAGTCTATGGCGTGCCCTTCATGTGGGGTCCCGATCCCATCATTTATGACACGACTGCCTTTCAGCAGCCTCCGGATTCCTGGAATGTCTTTTGGGATCCCAAATACAAGGGAAAAGTTTCGGTATGGGACGATCTCTCGACCGTCTACATGGCCGCTCAGGTGCTCGGATACGACAAGCCGGATCCGTCCCATCTCTACAACCTGACTGACGAGCAACTGGAGGCTGTGAAGAAAAAGCTGCTGGAGTTGAAGCCAAACGTCCGCAAGATGTGGGCCACCGGCGGAGAGTTAACCAATCTATTCCAAAGTCACGAAATCGTCGTTGCGATGGGGTGGCCGCTGAATACGGCAGATTTGAAGAAGGCGGACTTCCCCGTCGGAGAAACCATACCGAAGGAAAATACAACCGGCTGGATCGATCACCTCATGATCACCGCGGGAAGCGATAACAAAGAACTGGCGCAGAAGTTCATGGAGTACATGATTGAGGCCAAGACGCAGAAGCTGGTCACCGACAAGACGCACTACGTTCCCGCGAATCCGCAAACGGCGCAGTTCATGACGGCGGATGAGGCGAGGACATTACATCTCGATGATGTCAACAGCTACCAGAAACGCATTTACTTCTGGCAAAATGTGCCACGTCGCGCCAAGTACACCGAAATTTGGAACGATGTGAAAGCAGCGCAATAAACAACCGTGAGCGCGACTCCAGCCCAAAAGCCAACCCTGCTAAGCATCCGCAATATTGCCAAGCAATTTGGCCGCAATGTTGTGCTGCGCGACGTGTCGCTGGAGATCGCTGAGGGTGAATTCCTCACCATCCTGGGAGAAAGTGGCTCGGGAAAAACGACGCTGCTCCGCATCATCGCCGGATTTGAAACGGCCACCTCCGGCGAAGTATGGATGGGCGCAGAGCGACTCGACCAGCAACCTCCCTTCCGGCGGCGCGTGAATACAGTCTTTCAGAATTACGCGCTCTTCCCTCATCTGACTGTTGAACAGAACGTCGCCTACGGCTTGCGAGTGGCCAGGCGGCCGGACGCGGAAATTGAGCAGCGAGTCGCCGAGGCGCTCGGGAAAGTAAAGATGACTGCGCACGCCAAGAAGAAGCCTTCGAAAATCAGCGGCGGACAGCAGCAGCGGGTCGCATTGGCGCGTGCGCTCGTGAATCGCCCGAACTTGCTTCTGCTCGATGAACCACTTTCCGCGCTCGACGCGAACCTCCGCCGCCAGATGCAGGTGGAGTTGAAGTCTCTGCAGCGCGAGGTCGGCATCGCGTTCGTCTTCGTCACTCACGATCAGGAAGAAGCGATGGTCATGTCAGACCGGATTGCGTTGCTCCGATCGGGAGAACTTGAGCAAGTGGCGACCCCTCGCGAAATCTACAGCCGCCCTGAAACAGCCTACGTAGCCCAGTTCATCGGACACACCAACCTGCTTCGCGCCGAGGTCCGCGACGGCGTGGCACGTTGCGGGGCCCTATCCTGGCGAACTTCGACGACCGACGGTCCAACCCTGTTTTCGCTGCGTCCCGAGCACCTTCGACCAAGCAGTGTAGCCTCGAACGGCACAGTTCGAGTCAAGGGAAAAGTTCTGCAACAAGCCTTCCACGGAGCGACCTCACTGGTTCGCGTCGAGTGCGCCGATGGATTGGTCCTCGTAATGCGGACCTCTAGCGGCGCACTAACTGCGCAGGAAGTTGAACTCGAGTTCTCCCCCGCCGACGCCATTCCCGTGCGCGAATCTCCGGAGAGGAGCTAAATGTTCTCGCGCGCGTACAAGACCGCTGTGACGGTGCCACCGCTGGCCTGGGTTGCAGTCTTCCTGCTTTTCCCCTATGCGCTCATGTTCTGTTACAGCTTCTGGTCGGTCACGCCAGCGCAGACAATCCTGCATTCCTGGAGTCTCGACAACTATAAAGAGCTGTTTCAGAAGCCTGTGTATTGGCAGACACTGTTGCGCTCCATGTGGATCGCCGCCCGCGTGATGCTCTTCTCTCTGCTCCTGGGATATCCGCTCGCCTACTTCCTTTCTTTTTACGCCGGCAAGCGCAAAGACCTCCTCTATCAAATGGTCATCATTCCTCTATGGGTCAGCTATCTGGTGCGAGCCTACGCTTGGAAGACAATTCTCGGCTCAGACGGCGTGCTCAATACCCTGCTGCAGTATGTCCATCTGACCAGCCATCCGCTGGATTTCCTGCTTTACAGCCCGTTCGCCGTGGTTCTGACTCTCACGCACATCTACACTCCCTTCACGATCCTGCCGATCTATGCTTCTCTCGAGCACATTCCCCGCAATCTCGTCGAAGCCTCGCATGATCTGGGAGCCACGCTTGCGCAGACATTCTGGAAAGTGATCTTCCCTCTTTCCATTCCCGGCGTTGTGGCCGGAGCAACATTCGCCTTCGTGTTAAGCCTCGGCGATTTCCTCGCGCCCCTGCTGCTCGGCGGCCCGAGCGGAATCATGATCTCCAATATCGTGGTCAGCCTGTTTGGCGCCGCTTATAACTGGCCGCTAGGCGCCGCGATTTCGCTGGGCATGCTCGTGATTGTGGTCAGTCTGCTATTCATGTCTGAGCGACTGGAAAAGAAATGGAGCTTCTAATGAGCGGAAGGAGGAAATTTGGGTGCCCATCCTTGTCGCGTTTTGTGAGACAGGGTGGGTTTTTTGACTTCTCGTTTTTGACTCTCGTTTTTCGTTTGTGACTTTCGATGATTCTCGCAGACTCTCAACAACGCCCTACAGCTCCGCGCGCAATCTGGCTCCTCCTGCACGCCTCCGCGGTCTTCGCCTTCTTGTATCTGCCGATCGCAGTCCTCATCCTGTATTCGTTCAACGGCCAAGGCGTCGGCGGATTTCCTCCGCATCACCTGACGCTCGACTGGTACCGCATTCTCTTCGCTGACGCAGCCATCTGGGACGCGGTGCTCTACAGCCTGAAACTCGCCTTGGCTGCGATTGTTATCGCGCTTGGATTCGGCATACCGGCAGCACTGGCGCTTGACCGAGCCAACTTTCCCGGTAAAACCGTTTTTCGACGGCTCGTGCTACTGCCGCTCATTTTGCCTGGTATTATCACGGGCCTTTCTCTCTCAATGCTGTTCAAACTTGCGGACGTTCGCTTGGGTTTGCTGACACTTGTCTTGGGCCACGGTACCGCCCTGATCTCAGTAGCAACAACAGAAGTCTTCGCCGGTTTGCAGAAGTTGGACCGCGCCCAGGAAGAAGCCTCACTTGATCTAGGCGCGAACTACTGGCAGACATTCTGGCGGATAACGGTGCCGAATCTGAAACTGCCAATTATCGGTGCCGCGCTCTTGATCTTCACCCTCTCGATGGACGAGATCGCTGTCAGCTTCTTCCTGATCGGCCGAGACAACACTCTCCCCCTCGAAATCTGGGGACGCCTCCGCCGCGGCATCACACCTGAAATCAACGCCGTCTCCACCATCATCTTTTTATTCTCGCTGCTGACAATCGTCTTCTGGTACCGCCTGCGCAGCCAAAGCGCGCCAGATGTAGGAATGGAATTGCTCGATCCCCCGCACGAAAACGTCAACCTAAGCACGAACCCTAATCCAGCAGACTAGGAAGCCCCCATAATCCAGCCGCGTAGCGACGGGATATGAAAGCCCGGCACGGAAGTGCCGGGAGAGATTGCACACAAGGCGCGAGTCCCCGTAGGGATGTCACGATCTCACGCACGCTCTGTCGCCAGGAAGCGAGTAGCCCCTCAGCCCGATTTATCAGACTTTCCTTTCCCGAAACGGCACGCACCATCGAAAAACACCCACCGCACGCTGGAAATTCCCGTTGATGAGGCGCAGAGTCGAACTGAGAACGCTTCACACACGCGATGACCTTGCCACACAAGACAACCCACTATCCCTGGCTAATTTTCCTTCTCATTACTATTGCCGTCTTCCACTCCGCCACACTCCGCCAGGGTCACATCTGGGCCGACGATTTCGCGATGTACATCCACCATGCGAAAAACATCGTCGAGGGCCGCCCCTACGCCCAGACGGGATATCTCTTCACTCCAATCGCTCCCGTCGGCCCTCGCATGTACCCGCCGGTTTTTCCATTGCTCCTCGCCCCGGTCGTCCGATTCTTCGGCATGAATCTGATCGTAATGAAATTCGAGCAGGTAATCTTTTTCGTGATGGCCTTGTCGGTTATCTGCCTCTACTGGCAACGTGATCTCGGACGGAAATACACCATCGCGCTTGCGGCCATACTCGGCTTCAGTCCACACTTCTGGGCAGCCAAAGACAATGTGCTCTCAGACTTGCCCTTCTTACTCTTCTTCTACGTAGCCGCCCTTCTCGTCCAACACGCGCCGCGGGATGGTCGCACGCAGTGGCCAGGGGCAATTCTGATCGGCATCGCGCTCTATCTAGCGATCGGCACGCGCACTGCCGGTATCGCACTGCTGGCCGGACTGGTTCTGTACGATTTGCTGAAGTACCGCACGATTACCCGAATCACGGTTGTCGCGCTCCCCACGTGCGCGGCCCTGTTGTTGCTGCAAAGCCATTGCATTGGCTCTGAGTTCGGCAGTTATAACGGGACCTTCCACGTTACCCTGGGCACGGTCGGAGCGCATCTCATCTCTTATCCGCGAACACTGGCCGGTTTCTGGGTCGCTTCGACCCAGACGGCATTCTCATTCTTCCTGCTCGGGGTCGTTTCACTTCTTACCCTGGCGGGACTCTTTTATCAATACAAACGAGGATTCACGATCGTCGAAGCATTCCTCGTGCCCTATGCGGCAATAGCGATTCTGTGGCCCTTTTCCCCCGGCATCCGCCTTCTATTTCCCGTCATCCCCTGGATCGTGTTCCTCGCCTTAACCGGTCTCCGCGGTCTGACTGAGAACTTCGCCCCTCGCCATGTTTCAACAGCCGTCTGCGCCCTCTTGCTGCTGATATCCGTTCCCTTCGTCACAGCCTATCGCCACACGAATTTCGGCTTAATCCGCGAGAGCACGGGCCTTCCTGAGTTCAACCAACTCTGCCAGGCGGTGCGGGAACGGACCACGTCGCAGGACGTCTTGATCTATTTTCGCGCCCGGGCCCTTGCGCTCTACACGTCCCGCGCCGCTTCGGCATACAACTATCAGGGAACCGATGAAGAGTTGTGGCAGTACACGCACAACGTTCACGCTACCTACCTGATCACCACCAACGCCTTCGACGAGGATCACGGTTTCCTGGCTCGCTATGCGGAAACGCATTCCCCGAATCTCGAACTGGCGTATCAGAATGCCAACTTCAAGCTATATCGGATCGTCGCGGACGCCGCGCCGCTTGCATCGGCAAAATCTCACTGACCTGCTACTTCCCCGGCTCCTCCGGAACCAACCCGCGGAACTTCAGCATCGGTTCGATACTCGGTTCTCCTCCCATCCACCCCGAGTACATCTTCCCGAGTTCCTCGGTGTTGCCGCGCGAAAGGATCATCTGTCGAAAACGGTCACCGTTGGCACGCGTCAACCCGCCGTGCTCCTCGAACCACTGGAACGCAGCGTGATCAAGCATCTCACTCCACAGGTAGGCGTAGTAGCCCGCCGCATACTCGTCTTGCCATATGTGCGCAAAGTAGCTGGAGCGATAACGCGGAGGCACCGTGCTCAGAAAAAGATTCTTGCCCTTCAATGCCTCCACTTCAAAATCGTCGACCTTCTCCAGCGGAGCGTCCGCGGGCAGCGTATGCCATTGCATATCGAGTTCAGCCGCCGCCACCACTTCCGTCAGCGCATAGCCCCCGTTGAACTTCGACGCTTTCTTCACTTTCGCCACCAACTCCGCAGGCATCGCCGCGCCAGTCTGGTAATGCTTCGCGTAGTGACTGAACACCGAAGGATAGGTGGCCCAGTCCTCATTGAATTGCGATGGGAATTCGACGAAATCGCGCGCCACCTGCGACCCCGACAGCGCCGGATACATGGTATTGGCAAACATCCCGTGCAGCCCGTGCCCGAACTCGTGGAACATGGTGGTCACATCGCGAAAGCCGATCAAAGCAGGCTGGCCGGGTGCAGGTTTGGTGAAGTTGGCCACGTTGTAAACGACCGGCAACGTGCTCAGCAGCTTGGATTGATTTACGAAAACGTCCATCCACGCTCCGCCGTTTTTGTTGTCGCGCTTGAAATAATCGCAGTACCACAGAGCGATCTGCTTGCCATCCGCGTCGAACACATCAAAAACGCGAACGTCCGGATGGTAGACGGGAATATCGTGCCGTTCTTTGAACGTGATCCCGTAAAGTTGATTGGCGGCATAAAACACGCCGTTTTCCAGCACGTTGTTGAGTTCAAAATAAGGCTTGATCTGGTCCTCATCCAGATCGTACTTCGCCTTTCGAACCTGCTGCGCGTAGAAGTCCCAATCCCACGGTTGCAACTGAAAGCCGCCCTTTTGCGCATCAATGAGCGCCTGAATATCTTTGCCTTCCGCAACCGCCTTTGCCGTGGCCCCCGGCACCAGTGCGTCCATGAATTTCACCGCGGCTTCCGGCGTCTTGGCCATCTGGTCCTGCAACTTCCAGGCGCCGTAGCTCGCGAACCCCAGCAACTTCGCCTTTTGTGCCCGCAGCTGTGCCATGCGCGCGATCGTGTCTCGCGTATCGTTCGCGCCTCCTCGCTCTGCACGATTCCACGAATTCTCAAAAATTGCCTGCCGCGTCCCACGCTGACTCAGCGACGCAAGATCGGGTTGCTGCGTCGTGTTCTGCAGCGGGATGACATAGCCATCGACCTTGCGGTCCTTCGCCGTCTGCGCCGCCCCTTTCAAGCGCGTGTCGCTCAAGCCAGCCAGCGCGCTCTTGTCCTTTGTGACATAAGCTGCAGCCTTGGTCGCGGCCAGCAGCTTATTGCTGAAAGCAGCTGACAAGGTTGATTCCTCTTCATTCAGCTTTTTGAGCTCGGCCTTATCCGCCTCGGAAAGGTTAGCCCCCGCGTGAACAAACTCCTCGTAGTAGTACTCGACCAACCGCAGCGACTCGGCATCCAGCTTCAACGATTCACGCTGCTTGTAGATCGTCTCGATGCGCTGAAAGAGCTTGGAATCCAGAAAAATGGCGTCCTTGTGCGCCGCGAGCTTAGGAGCCTCGATCTCCTGCAGCTTCTCCAGTTCCGGACTCAGATTGGCTCCAGTCACCGCGTTGAAAACCAGGTTCACCCGGTTGAAAAGCTGCCCCGTTTTTTCCAGCGCGACCAGCGTGTTCTCAAAAGTTGGCGGATCAGGATTCTCCGCAATGCCGCGCACTTCCTCGCGCTGCTGCGCCATGCCGGCTTCAATCGCAGGCTGGTAGTCGCCGTCCTTAATCTTGTCAAACGGTGGAGCTTGCAGGGGCAACGTGCTGGGCGCATAAAACGGATTCCCCGATCCAAACTGCGCGCCAGGCGGCACAGCGGCATTCGATTGCACCTGTGGAAGAGCAGCGGCGACAAGAATTCCGGTTTTCAAAAGTATCGTTATCCCCTTCTTTGCAGTCTTCATCTCAAGATTCCTTTTTTCGAGCTACTGATTGTAGCGAAGATAGGACCCCACTGGCAGAACGCCCCGGAGGGGCGACCGACTCTAGCCCGCCAGTTCCACCGGCGGGTGTAGTCGCCTCAAAATTGACCCTTCGTGCCGCAGGCACGACTGAAACCGCGAATCAAATGCGATTTTCATTCCCAGCATAGTAAAGTGGTAGTACACACAAATCAGGAAGGATTCCTTTTGAGTTCAGGCATTCGCAACATCGCCATCATCGCGCACGTCGACCACGGCAAGACCACGCTGGTCGACGCCATGCTGCAACAGAGCGGCACCTTTCGTTCCCACGAGCACCACGTCGAGCGCGTGATGGATTCCAACGAACTGGAACGCGAGCGCGGCATCACCATCCTGGCGAAGAATACCGCCATCTTCTATCACGATGTCAAAATCAACATCGTCGACACCCCCGGCCACAGCGACTTCGGCGGCGAGGTCGAGCGCGCCCTGAAAATGGTCGACGGCGTCATGCTCCTGGTCGATGCCAGCGAAGGCCCGCTGCCCCAGACGCGCTACGTGCTGGGCAAGGCTCTCGAAGCCAAGCTCCCGCCGATTGTAGTCATCAACAAGATTGACCGCTCCGACGCCCGCCCGCAGGAAGTGCTGAACGAAATCTACGACCTGTTCATCGACCTCGACGCCAAAGAAGAACAGCTAGACTTCCCCGTTCTCTACACCAACGCGAAGACCGGCACCGCGACAACTGACATACAAGGTGGCGGCACCGATCTGCGCCCGCTCTTCGATGCGATTCTAAAAACCATCCCGCCGCCGCAAGGTGATCTCGCAGGCCCACTTCAGATCCTTGTCGCGAACCTCGACTACAGCGACTACCTTGGACGCCTGGCAATCGCCCGCGTCTTCAACGGCAAGATGTTCACCGGCGAAGAAGTCGCCATCGCCAAACTCGACCACTCGCTGCAAAAGACCAAAATCACCAAGCTGTTCTCATTCTCCGGCCTCAAGCGAACGGACATCACCGAAACCGAACTAGGAGATATCGTCGCCGTCGCCGGCGTCGAAGGCATCACCATCGGCGAGACGATCACCGATGTAGAGAATCCCGCGCCCCTCCCCCACATTGCGATTGACGAGCCCACGATCGCCATGCTGTTCACGGTGAACACCTCGCCGTTCGCGGGAAAAGACGGCCAGTACGTCACCAGCCGCAATCTTCGCGAGCGCCTCGAAAAGGAATTGCTGACCAATGTTTCTCTCCGCGTGGAAGATACCGGCAGCACGGATTCCTTCAAAGTCCTCGGCCGCGGCGAACTCCAGCTTTCCATCCTTATAGAGATGATGCGACGTGAAGGCTACGAACTCATGGTCGGAAAGCCCGAGATCGTCACCAAGCGCATCGACGGCAAGCTGATGGAGCCAGTCGAGCACCTCACCATCGACGTCCCTGAGGACTTCGTCGGCGTCGTCATGGAGCAACTCGGCTCGCGCAAAGGCGAAGTCACCAACATGCACAACCATGGCTACGGGCGCGTCCGCATCGAGTTCCGCGTTCCCAGCCGCGGACTGATCGGGCTCCGCAGCCAGCTTCTTACCGACACCCGCGGCACCATCGTGATGAACTCGCTCTTCGACGGATATACCGAATGGCAGGGTGAGATCCCACACCGCCTCACCGGCGCTCTCATCGCGGACCGCCCGGGAACCTCTACCGCCTACGCGCTCTGGGGCCTGCAAGAACGCGGAGAACTTTTCGTCGGAAAGATACCGACCTCGACGTGAACGCTGTCCGCGAAAAAAAGCTGACGAACATGCGCGCTTCCACCGCCGACGAAGCCATCCGCCTGGTTCCCTTCAGGCCTCTGAATCTGGAGCAGGCCATCGAATTCATCGCCGACGACGAGTTCGTAGAAGTCACTCCCAAGTACCTGCGCCTGCGCAAAAAGACTCTGCAAGCAAACAAGCGCAAGAAGAGCTCATTCGCGACCGTGGAAGAGTCGTGAAAACTCGCCGCAACTCGCAGCGTAGCGCCGACGCCTGCCCTGAGCGCAGTCGAAGGGTCTCGCCGGCTGTGGCGAGGGCGTCTCGCCCTCGAACTTCTAACTCACTCCCAATCGCTACTCCCGGCAACGCTCCTCAACCGTTCCGCATGTTCCTGGTCCCCTGCAGCTGCGGGACAACCTTCGCGGTTGCCGAAAACTACGACCGCCACGGAACCGCCTGGAGCCGCTATCTGATCTGCCCAGGCTGCGGCAAGCACCACGATCCCAAGAATCGTTTGCTCCAGATGGGATTTCACTCCGAAGGCTACTGGAAAGTCGACGAATGCTAGACGCCGGCCGCACCGCCAAAAACGCCATTTCAAGCCATCTGTAAATTGAATTCAAATTGACAAGCCGCTTGGGGAAAACCTGCTATACTGCCCCCCGCATTTGACTGTTGCCAGCTCCGGTCTCGATTTTCAGGAAGGCCTCCCAGACCTGCCAGTTCGCGGAACTGAGCTCGCACTTCCGACAGCTCAATGCAGGGGACGACGCGTGAAGAACATTTTTGTGGGGAACCTCAGCTTCAACACAAATGAGGATGAACTGCGGCAGATCTTCGAGGGCTACGGTCAGGTCGACCGCGTCAGCATCTTGACGGACCGCGACACCGGACGCTCCCGTGGCTTCGGCTTCGTCGAAATGGCGAGCAACGAAGACGGCGATAAAGCGATCACCGCGTTGAACGGATCGCAGATCGGCGGACGCACCATCAACGTGAACGAAGCCCGACCCAAGGCCGAGCGCGGAGCCGGAGGCGGAGGCTTCGGCGGTGGCGGTGGTGGCGGCCGCGATCGCGGAGACCGTGGCGGACGCGGCGGCGGTGGCGGCCGTCGTGATCGCTATTAGTAGATTCGTTCTCTCGGCGTCATCCCTTAGCGCACCCGCTTTGTGGTCGACCTCCGCTGGTAGATCTGCGCTGGTAGACCTCCGGCTTTAGCCGGAGGCGAGCGAAGCGAGGCGGGCCGAACGATCTCGCGCGGGTCGGCCGGAACCTCAATCGCAATGCGCCCCTGGGCCACTACTAAGATTGCCGCCCTTTCCTTCTGGCATGTAAACTGAATACATCCGTGCGCCCGTAGCTCAGCTGGATAGAGCGGTTGCCTCCGGAGCAACAGGTCGGGAGTTCGAATCTCTCCGGGCGCACCAAGTCCCTTCCTTTAGGCAGCCAGCAGGCTCATTGATAAAGCTCATCGATCGTTCCCGAGTGCAATCGCCTGTTTTCGTCAGTTGACTCTGATCCGGCTACAATCAGCGGGTTATGTCGTCCGAT
>QIAL01000497.1 GCA_003225535.1 Acidobacteriota bacterium
ATCTTATAGCGACCGCCATATGGTCTTACCGGTTGAGACGAGCGGCAGACTGGGCATGGCGTAGTGTTGCGAACGCTGATGCTCCACTTTCCGACGAACTTGCCACCGCCCTTGCATGCAGAGGTCATTTGGACGTCTCCAGCTTACGAAATGAATTGGAACCGTTCGAGAGTCTCTAACTGTTTATTTATGTCTGGCAGAGCTTAGGGTGGGGATCTGTTGGATGCCCCATAAACTTGGCGGAGTGGCAATTGCACATGTCCAGCTTCACCGGTTCAACAAGAGACCAGCGAGCAGTATTAGGCACAGTGTTGGCAGCAACCAGGAATACCAGTCTCTACTCGGATCAGCCATCACTCTTCGCCTGCTTGCTCTCATCGCTCGCTCCCCTATCACCGATCAGTCTGAAACAAAACCCGCAGCTCGACAATGGCTCTGACGTGGTGTTACTGAGGGTCCAACGGACGTAAGGCGGGATCGTAATTCTTCACCGAGGTCGCGCTGGGAGGTACAGGACTACCACGAGCGTGAGAACCATGAGGACCGTATTGGAGGCAACCGTAAGAATTTTCCGCGCCGAGTGGTCAATGAAGCGTCTATCCAGCTTTCTGATCGATCAGCAGGCCCTTGGCCTTGGCACAGTTGATGCACAGGGCATAAGGCTCTTTGCCTCTGTCCACATAACCAGTCGTCTGCGCTCCACAGTCTCTGCAATTCTTCGTAAACCGCCCTTCACGCCATATCGGTTTCGCCATAAGAAGACCCCAAGCTTGTATTCGATCAAAACGCCCTGATGCGCGATTGTCAAGGGCTCAGTGGTCAGGATCGCCGGCTGGGTAGCTGGCGAAATCAGGGCGTCCTCACAAGTGAGCACGAGGAAAATTGTTTTGACTGACGATTGATGAGTGCTATGGCGATTTTTCGCCAACTATCTACCAAAGGAAGGCTGGGAGGAGGAAGAAGAGGCAACTAGATTCCCCCACCCAAGCCCGCAGGCCGCAAGCGTTGTCTGACAAGACGCGTTGCGGTTCTCGTGCAGCGACAGCTCAAGAGTGTCGCTTAGCTACCGGCGATGCCCTTGTTGACCAGGATTTTGACTTCAACCCGACGGTTTTCGGCCCGACCCTCCTTGGTCTCATTCGGTGCCACTGAGCCATATTCACCCATCGCGCCCGGAGCCACGATGTGCCGTATCGGCACGTTCCCTTGCTGCATCAAATAAGTGACTACTGCTTTAGCGCGGTTCTCGCTCAGTTTTGTATTCATCTCAGCGTCGCCGGTCGCATCTGCATAGCCCGCCACCTCGACAATGTATCCTTTGAGGCCCTCTGCGGTTTGCGCCAACTGTTTGAGTTGTTCCTCGTCCTCGGACGATATCTTGGTGCTGCCAACATTGAATTTTACGGTGGCTTGGCCCTTCACATCATAATCAGCCAGCGCGGTAAAGCGCTGCGTGTTCTCCTCGATGTCCTTTATGTTTTCTCCAATCTGCTGCTTGTTGGCCGCGATATTCTGCTGGTTGGTTTCGATATTTTCCCTTTGGCCCGCCAACTGCGCCTGATGGCTTTTGAGCTGACCGCTGTGAGCTTCGAGAGCCTGCACATTGGCCGCAACTTGCTGTGCGGTGGGATGCAAACCGGACTGGATCATCTCAGCGGCTTCCAAGTCGTCGCCATCAACGGTGATTGTTTTGGCTACAACCCGTCCCTGGTCATCGGATGTTCCATCGACCTTCAGCTTAAGTCCCGGGATCAGCACAGCGTTGGACATTTCCTGCTTCTCTAAGCCAAAGAGGCCCTTGTCATCTTTCGTTCTCGTGTCGTCGGTAAGGACGACGGTAGTCTTTCCATCCGGACCGCTAACAATTAACGTTTCTCCGGTGCGAGTAATGATCGTGCCTTTGACCTTGGCTTTTTCGCCAGCTGCGCCAAAAGCTAGCGATGCTACAAAGAACAATGTCATCAGACTCACTGCAATTTGTTTTCGTTGCATAATGCTGCCTCTTCTCTTCTGAGTTTTTTAATTCCGATGAAGGGGTTGCCCGGTTCGAGCAGGACCTTCGCTCTCTTTGCAATTCAATATAGGTAGGCTGCTTTGGACTACTGGCAATAGTCACAGTGTTTCTGCCTTTCAAATCAAAGAGATCGACGTCGATTTCGAGCGAAGCTGTAGATAGCTGTTGGGAACAGGGTCGAAAATCGCGCTGCTCATGTCGGATCCGCTTGAAGTTCGACTCGGTAGCCAAGCTTGCGGAGTGTGCGGATCATTCGGACAGTGCGGACTCGCTTGGATTGTTCGGACACCGACGGGCCTCGCTCCTCATATCGGACGCCTTTATACAGAATCATCCAGATCAACTGACAGATGCGATGCGCAATCGCCCCGATGGTTTTGTTGTGGCCGAGACGCGGAACGAGACGACGGTAGACGATCTCGAAGATGCTTCCTTTACGTTTGACGGCAGCATTGGCAGCCTGATTGAGAAGGCGACGCATCTGACGGTTGCCCTTCGGGGACCGGCGACTGTGGCTCACACCCGCGCTCTCGTCGTCGCCGGGGCAGGCGCCAACCCATGAGGACAGGTTTCCCGCGGAAGGAAAGGTCGCTGCGGTGGGGCCCACCTCGGCAATGATCTGCTGCGCCGAATCCACTCCCAAACCAGGCACCTCCGCCAGCCGCTGGACCTGGTCCTGGTACGGGCGTAGCAGATCGGCAATCTCCTGGTCGAGTTGGCTAATCTGTTTCTCGATGAGCTGCAATTCCTCCAGAGCCAACTTCAGAAGCCGTCGGTAGACGGGATTGAGCTCCTGGCACGCGCCGAGTGCGTCGCGCAACTGTTCCTGGGTAGCACGCAAGTGATAGTTGGCCAGGGCCGCCAGAGCCGCGGGGTCAGT
>QIAL01000068.1:0-11062 GCA_003225535.1 Acidobacteriota bacterium
TGAATCGATCTGAACGGTCCATCCCGTCCTCCCGTGCGGCCAAACGAACAGGTCGAGTTGATCGCGGCCGCTCTCCTGCAGGCTTTGTTTGGCATGCAGTTTTAGCCTTTGGTGGCTTCGATCAGTGCACGAAAGAGCTTGCTCGAACCCTCATCGTCATCCACGGACCGTTCGGGGTGCCACTGGACGGCGAGGACGAAATGATCAGGAGCAGTTCCTTCCAGGGCCTCAATAATTCCATCATCGGGGCAGCGAGCCGCGATGCGCAATCCTTCGCCGATCGCCTCGGCGGACTGATGATGGGAGGAATTCACCGGCACGACAATGGACCTGCCATCGTCCGACTTCTCATTGCGATCTGCCTTCCCGATGATCTTCGCCAACAAAGTATCTCCCGAGACCTCGACCGAGTGCGCGATCGCAACCGTTCTTCCAGCTTCGTGATTGACCTTTGCTCGGGTGGCTTCCGGCAGGAAGTCGGGAATGTGCTGGATCAGCGAACCCTTGCAATAGACGTTCAGACTTTGCAGGCCATAGCAGATGCCGAGCACGGGCTTTCGCCGGGCATACGCATCGTCGAGCAGCAGGGTGTCGACGTCATCGCGGCGAGGATCAGATTTCGCGGTATGCGGCGAGCGTGCTTGCTCGAATCTAGCGGGATCAATATCAGCATTGCTGCCCGGCAGCAGCACACCAGCGCAGCGATCCATGAGAGCCCCGACTTCTTCCGGCCTGCGATCGAGCGGAATGCGAACCGGTTCTCCGCCCGCGAGCAGCACCGCTCGCTCGTACTGCGGAATGGCGCGCTCACCGTATTCGCGGTCGGTCGAGTGCGGCATGGGGATGGCGATGCGCGGAGGCATTCGCTATCCCATTCTCTCGATCGCCGACAGAGCCTTCACCTGGCGATAGTGCCTGATTTCCATGACCAGCGAGAGCAAAAAGATGATTGCTCCTGCAACCATGGCCATGGGCAGCGCGATCTGGCGATAGGCGATTCGCATGTCAGGATGAATTCGCCGCAGCGCCGACACGATCATTGTGCCGAGAATTCCGATAAAGAGACTCACCGCGAAACAGATCAGAGTTCCAATGAACGTCGCAAGCAACACTCGTACGGGAATGCCATACCAGTGTGGCGCTCGCGGTGCTGTTCCGGTAGCCTTCAACTTCAAACCCGGCGTTTGTAGAGGATGGCGAATTCGAACCCGTTATTGGGCGGGAATAGCTCCGCAACCTTGCGTAACCGCTCAGCCAAAGCGGATGGCGCGATCAGAGGGTAGTCGCGCTCGCGCAAATCCCCGTAGTCAAAGTCGAGGTAGAGCGAGAGCAGGTAAATCGAGATCGTGTCGGAAAAAGTTGCTTCAAGATATTCGTTCTTAAAGCGCTCGGCGTCAGGACCCTTCGCGGTGGCCAGCTTGCGCGATTCGAATGCGTCCATCGACGTCTCGCCGCGAACTCCGGCTTCCACCTGGCTCCACGCGAGCTCGGCGAATTCGGACGACACTCCAGCGCGATCGACGAGCGCGTGCCCAACGTTGATGAAAAATTCGAACGCCACCGAGAACTTGTCGTCCATCAGGCGCGTGGAGATGAAGACGCACTGGGAATCGCCCAGGTTCAGATTGCGATGGCAGACTGCGTTGTCGCTGAGGGCTACGTCATAGCGGTCGGCGATAAGGGTCTCATCGCCGTGACTGACCGTCAGGGGAACGAAGTAGTAAGCCTTGCGTTCCAGTGCCGTAGCGATGCGGGTCGGA
The DNA here is from genome assembly GCA_003225535.1 of Acidobacteriota bacterium. Lineage (GTDB taxonomy): Bacteria > Acidobacteriota > Terriglobia > Terriglobales > Acidobacteriaceae > Sulfotelmatobacter. The sequence continues at coordinate 1,761 of QIAL01000068.1, forward strand.
ACGGCGGCGACCATGCGGTCGAGGTCGAAGGAGTTGACCGCGATCTCGCCCAAGCTGGCGTAACAGACGCCATTGGGAGCCTGAGAAACCGGGGCCTGCCGGACTACTTCGCCCGGGCTACGAGTGATTGCTGGAGCTGCTTGAGACATCCAGCCTTATTCTACACAGAGGGCGAGCACCTGCGCGTTTAATCACACTTCTGGCGCCAACCCGCTTGGCTATTTGTTCGAGAGCACGAACTCCACGTTGGAAGCGCCCTTCCCCGTTACAGTCACAGATTTCTCCCACGTTTTAGGTGGGTTGAAAACCGGACGCTGCACGCTGTGTTCCGTCAGCACGTCGTAGGCCTGCTCTTTCCCAGTCAGATTCCAGCCCTCATGCCAGGCGACAATCTGATAGGTTCCTGGTGGAACGCTGGTGAACTGGAAACGTCCGCTCTCATCGGTAACCGAATAATACGGATGTGGCGCCACAAACATTTCAGCGTTCATCCAAACATGGCCTCCATTGCAGCGCAGGTTGACCAGCCCCGGAGTTTGCAGGGTTCGCGATGACACGCGCCCGGGAAAAGGAAAGGGCAAATTGAAAGTGGCGGCGCCGTCCATGTGAATGGTATGCAAAGTAGCATCGGAACTCTGCATGTCGAGGGTGCCGCCCTGTGGGACCAGCAGAATGTGCGGCACATACCGACAGTTCTTCTGGTCGAGGTGACGGCGCTGCTCGGGCAGATCCATCGCCTTTCCCGCCGAGATGTTCTTCAGATAAACGACGGTATTCGCGACTCCGCCTTGCGAGCCAACGATCAGGCGTTCAAGATCCGCAGTTTTCTTGGAGTCGGGGTCGCAAATCTGGATGTCTTTGGTAATGGGGAATTCCGCCGTTCGGGGGACCGGACCGGACCATTTCACGGTGCCCGCGATTGTGCCTCCGTCGGTTACGCGAATGACTTTGTAGTCTTGAGCAAAGACCGCCGCCGTGGCGGCAAAGAAGATTGCGAAAAAAAGACTGTTTACGATGAACCGGCACATAGTCCACCCCTTGATGCTCCTTCGGCACCGCAGCCGATACCCTTGAGCATGAGATTTTGGCCGTACTCCCGCTCACTGTCATGCTTCCCAACTTGAGGGATGAAATGCTGCACAGGGGCCCAAAATCGAGGTGCAGCACAGTGATTCGCAGGACTTTCTGTTTTCAATGGGGAGGCCGTCTTACCCCGTCCAACGGGAGCCGGTTGTGATTGAAATCACATTAAGGTTGCGCCTCGGGGGGAACAAGAGTCGAGATTACCAAGGTGGTGGTACGAGTAGGGAAGCCAACCCCGCGAGTCGTCAAATCGGTCCGGGGGACTTTACAATCATCGGTCCATGCCTGTCTCTGTCAAATCCTTCGCGAAGATCAATCTCGGGCTGCGTATCGGCCCCGCGCGGCCAGACGGTTTTCACGAGCTGCTCACGGTTTATCAGACGATTGGTCTGCATGATGTGATCCGCGTAAGCGTTGGGCGCGGCTCCGGGATCGAGATTCGTTGTGCCGACCCGCGGGTGCCGCGGGATGAGTCGAACACCTGCTTCCGCATTGTTGAACGAACAATGACAGCCCTGCGGGCAAAGGGTCGCGTCGTCCTCGAGATCGAAAAGCGGTTGCCTGTACAGGGTGGACTGGGTGGAGCTTCAGCGAATGCAGTGTCCACGCTGCTGGCGCTCGAGCGCGCTCTTCGGAAAAACCTCACGCAGTCCGAGAAGTTGCGGATCGCGGCGGAAGTCGGGTCCGACCTGCCTTTGTTCTTGGTCGGGGGTGCTGTCTTGGGAGTAGGGCGAGGGGAGCACGTATATCCCTTGCCGGATTTTCCGGCGACAGCGTGTGTGATCGTGACGCCGGAGATTGGGGTTTCGACTCCGAAGGCGTTTGCCGAATGGGACCGGTTATGTGGCGCGGGCGCTCCCGCCCGCGAAGGTTTATCTCGAATGAGTGATGATGAGATCTCGAACAAAAGGCCTGCCGAGCTTCGCTCGGCCGGACAGCCGGGGGTGGCTGTCCCCACACAAGCCAACTCGAAATTGACGGTACCCACTGCCTCCGATAGAATGAACTTGCTTGGCCGCAGCTTGTCGGCGTGGCTGAGCGAACTGTACTCCAGTGCTCCTTCTCATTCGTTAGAAAGAGGGGGCCGGGCCGGGAATCCGCTTCTCCGGCTTGACCGGGCTGGGATCGAAAACGACTTCGAGCAGGTCGTCTTTCCTGAGTATCCCAAGCTAGGCGAGGCTAAAGGTGCGTTGGTACGCGCGGGTGCGAAGTATGCGTCCCTGTCGGGTTCTGGCTCGACGTTGTATGGGATGTTTGCTTCACGGCAGGCGGCGGATTCAGCGGTTACGAAGCTGCGGAAGGCCGGATGGTCGGCGCAGGTGGCCTCAACCTTGACGCGGACCGCGTACTGGCGGCGGATGTGGGCGGAATGAGGCTTGTGGTCGGGGCGCTCGGCGTCGCCTTCGCTTGGACGGCCGAGGCGGCCGTCGCCACATGGTCTGAGATCTGGCCGGATTTTTGGGTCGGCGAATTTTTGATTGTTGAAATCTGATTGTTGCATGACAATAGTCTTGCCCGAACAGGGTTCACTCAACAATCAAGCATTCAACCATCAACTATTGGCTTATTGGGCCGTCGACTAATGGTAGGTCAAGTGCCTTTGGAGCACTTTGTCTAGGTTCGAATCCTAGCGGCCCAGCCAGGAAATTCGGCTGTTGCCAGTACCCAGTCGCCAGAAAACCCGCTGGCTTGGGAGCTTGCAAGAAACGGTAAGAACTGAAGGCCAGGAGCCCAAAGAACCATGGCAACTTTAGTCACGCCGACCGACAAGGCTGAAAGAGTTGAGAAGAAGAGTCCGCCAGTGACTGACGAAAAGCCGGAGCGAAAGCCGCGGCCGCGGACCGATGAGAAGTTCAAGATTTTCAGCGGCACCGCAAACGAGTCTTTGGCCGACGAGGTCTGCCACTTTCTCGGAATGCAGCGCGGGCAGGCGCAAGTCACGCGCTTTGCCGACGGCGAGGCCTACGTTCAGATTCAAGAGAACGTGCGCGGGGCCGACGTTTTCGTGATGCAACCTACGTGCCGTCCGGTGGACGAGCACCTGATGGAGTTGATGCTGATGATTGATGCGCTCAAGCGCGCATCGGCGCGGCGCATCACGGCAGTGATTCCGTACTTCGGGTACGCGAGGCAAGACAGAAAAGACAAGCCGCGCAGCCCGATCTCGTCGAAGCTGGTCGCCGATTTGTTGACCGCTGCTGGCGCGAACCGGGCACTGATTGTGGATTTGCATACGCCGCAGTTGCAGGGATTTTTCAACATCCCGGTGGATCATCTGTTCGCTTCACCGGTGCTGGTGGATCACTTCCGCAAGCTGGCGTTGCCGAACCTTACGGTGGTTTCGCCGGACGCGGGCGGCGTGGAACGCGCGAGATTTTTCGCGAAGAAGGTAGACGCGGCGCTGGCGATCGTCGATAAAAGGCGCGTCGAGATGAACGTGGCCGAGATCATGAACGTGATTGGCGACGTTCATGGACGGACTTGCCTCATCATCGATGACTTGATCGATACGGCGGGCACGCTGGTGAAAACGGCCGCCGCTTTGATAGAAAACGGCGCGACCTCTGTTTATGCGTGCGCGTCTCATGCGGTGCTGTCGGGGCCGGCGGTGGAGAATATTCGAAATTCGGTCATCAAGGAAGTTGTGGTGACGAACACAATCCCGCTGACAGCCGAGGCCGAGGCGGCGCGAACGGAAAAGGGCGGAAAGATTCACGTCCTTTCGATTGCGGGATTGATTGGCCGCGCGATTCAGGCCAATCACGAAGAGACTTCGGTTAGTAAGCTGTTCATGTAGCAGCGATGAGCAATGAGCAGTGAGCTATGAGCAAGACCCGTTCTCAGCAGAATCGGTTTTGCTCATTGCTCATCGCTCATTGCTTACCGCCGAAAACTGATTTCTTAGACAGGAACTGAAACTTTATGGCGACTGCATTGGAAACCAACGTATTGGAAGCACAAGCAAGGAAGCCGGGCACCAAGAATGAAGCTCGGCGGGTGCGGCGCGATGGAAAGATTCCGGCCGTGGTGTATGGGGCTGGCAAGGACTCGCTCCCGATCAGCGTAGATCCCCGTGTGGTGACGAGAATTCTGAACTCCGAAACCGGCCACAACACCATCTTCGATCTCGCGCTGAACGGCGAAAAGGCCAAGGCCATGATCGTCGACTGGCAATATGAACCGATCAAGGGCCGTCTGCTTCACATCGATCTGAAGCGGATTGCTCTCGACAAAGTGCTGCGCGTCAGCGTGCCCATCTTCCTGGAGGGCGAAGCGGCGGGCGTGAAGCAGGAGGGCGGCATCCTCGAGCAGATGCTGCGGGAAGTCGAAATCGAGTGCTTGCCGGCCGACATTCCGAGCCACATCGATGTCGACGTGTCGCACCTGACCTTCGGCAAGGTATTGCGTGTTTCCGATCTGCCGCACTCGGAGAAGCTGAAGTTCTTGACCGATGCGAACCAGCCCGTGGCGCACGTCACGTCGGTGAAGGAAGAGGTTGTGGTCACTCCTGAGGCTGCGGCGGCGGAAGCGACCGCTGCTCCGGCTGAGCCCGAAGTCATCAAGAAGGGCAAGCAGGAAACTGAGGAAGAAGGCGCAGAGGCTGCTCCGGAGAAGGCAGAGAAGAAAGAGAAGAAATAGCGGCGTGAGGAGATTGCGTCGAGGTGGGCTGCGCTTCGCGCTAGCTAGACGGGCGAGACGCCCGTCGCCGCGCGAGCAATCTCAGCGCAAGCTGTGGACAGCGGCGTGAAACTGATCGTTGGTCTCGGCAATCCCGGAATCGAGTATCAGTTCTCGCCGCATAACCTGGGTTTTCTGGCGATCGATCGGATCGCTGGCAACCTTGGGGTGGAAGTAAGAAACCGGCAATGCCGGGCGTTGACGGCGCGAACCGTGATCGCCGATCAGATGGTGCTGCTGGCCAAGCCCGAGACGTTCATGAATTTGAGCGGGCTCGCGGTGCGGGAATTGTTGCGGGAGTACGAGGCCACGCCGGAATCGGACCTGATCGTAATTCAGGACGAGCTGGACTTTCCGCTGGGCACGTTGCGGATTCACACGCGGCGCAGTTCGGCGGGGCACAACGGCATCGAGTCGATTATCGGTGCCCTGAATACGCAGGACTTTCTGCGGATCCGGATTGGCGTTGCACCGGAGCGGAAAGTCGGAGACGGGGCAGAGTACCTGCTCGCTCCGATGAAGAAGAAAGAGCTGGAAGTCGTAGATGGACTGCTCGACACCGCCGAAGAGGCAGTGAAGGTGATTTTGAAGGATGGTCCGGCGGCGGCGATGAATCGCTTTAACCGGAAAGAAGAAAGTGGCCAGGGATCAGAGGACAGGGGTCAGTAAGAGCAAAGATGGTTTTGCTAGCCCCTGATCCCTAACCCCTGACCCCTTCAGAAGGTTTGGAGAAACGAATGAATCGTACTTATGAGCTGATGTTCATCGTCCGACCCGATATGACGGACGAGGATCTCGACAAACTGATTTCGACACTGCAATCGGTCGTGCCCCCTTCGGGCGGCAACGTGGTGAAAGTCGAAAAGATGGGCAAGCGGCGGCTGGCCTATACCGTTCGGCGCTTCCATGACGGCATCTACGTGTTGATGGTCGTCGAAGGCGGCGGCCCGGTGATGCACGAACTCGAGCGCCGTTTGCGCGTGACCGAGCCGGTGATTAAGTTCCTGACCGTGCGTGTCGACGAGGAGCAGAAGCGCCTCGACAAGATCAAGAAGCTGCGCGAAGCGAAGAAGAAGGTCAGCGCACAACCAGCGGCGGCCGCTCCGGAAGAGAAAGCGGCTCCGGCAGCGGAAGCCCCGGCAACAGCCTAGAAACAGGAGCCGGAGGTCAGGGACTAGGGATCAGAGTCCTGGACCTTGTGTGATCAACAAGTTTGTTGCTGGCCCTTAACCATCCCTGGCCCCTATTTTGCGGGCACGGCAGAGAATCTGAAGGAGAGCAAGAGTCATGGCAGACGAAACGAAAGCACCAGAGCAAGCGGCACCGAGCGAGAGGCCGCCGCGTAGCGAAGGCGGAAGACCAAGCGGAGACCGGCCCCGATTTGGTGGTGGCGGACGCGGCCCCGGCGGACCCTCGCGCGAAGGTGGACCTGGCGGACGCAAGTTCTTCCGGCGCAAAAAGGTTTGCAAATTCTGCGTCGAAAAGATCGAAGACATCAACTACAAGGACTACCGGCTCCTCGGTCAGTTTGTGGCCGAGAGCGGTAAGATCGTGCCGCGCCGCCTGACGGGCGTATGTGCGCCACACCAGCACCGGCTGTCATCGGCTATCAAGCAGGCGCGCAATATCGCCCTGCTGCCGTTTGCCGGAAGAGCATCGTAGGCGTCTGCGCCTAATTGCAGATTGTAGATTTCAGATTGTCGATTGAAAAACCTTGCCTTGGCTTTCAATCTGCAATCAAAAAATCTGCAATCTGAAATCGTGGCCGTGACTGTCGCAGAAATCCGATCGAAACTGGAGCCATCATGGAAGTCATTCTCAAAGAAGACGTAGCGAAGTTGGGATCGCGCGGCGACGTGGTGAAGGTCGCCGAGGGATACGGGCGGAATTTCCTTCTGCCACGCAAGCTTGCCATTGAGGCCAACGAGGGCAATAAGGCCGTCATTACGCAAATGAAGGCAGCCTCGGTGCGGCGCTCGGCCAAAGAGAAGTCCCAGGCCGAGGAATTGGCGAAGCAGTTCGAGGGCGTCTCGGTCACGTTTACGCGCAAGTCAGGCGAGAACGACCAGCTATTTGGATCGGTGACCTCGAGCGACTTGGGCGACGCGCTGACCAAGAAGGGCTTCAACATCGATCGCCGCAAGATCCAGTTGCACGAACCGTTGAAGACCTTGGGCGAGTTCACTGTCCCGGTCAAGCTGCACAAGGACGTGACCGCGCACCTAAAAGTCGTGATCGAAAAAGAAGCGGCTACAGAATAGAAACGTTGTATACTCCTGCTCCTGGTTCGGTCCCAGATTTGTTCCGAACGAGTTTCGTAGGAGGCGTTTATGGCACTTTTGGAGAAGCCCATTGCTCTGACTCCGGCCGGAGGCGGTGGGCTCTGCATCGGTCCGGATGCGTTGCAGGCGGCAGATATCCTCGTTTCGACGACCCGGGCGGCTGTATCGGGCGTGATTCGCGCGGGCACAGATTCAGAAGTCAGCCACGCCGCACTCTATGACGGTTACGGCGAGGTGATTGAGGCGATCGGCAAAGGCGTTACTAGCCATAAAATTGACCTTGCCATCGCAGACGATGCGTTGGTCGTGGCATACCGTTCCCCGAACATCACCGACGAAAAAGCCGCCCGGATCATCGACTACGCCACCCATCAGATCGGCAAACCATACAGTGTCGCGGGCGCTCTCTTGTCGACTGACAAAATCCTCTGCCGGGTGCTCGGTCCCCGCCCCGCCAGTTTCTTCTGCTCACAGCTTGTCTTTGAGGCCTATCGCAGAGGCGGACTGCCGCTGACAACCGCACCGTCTCAGTGCGTGACCCCGGCGGACGCTGCAATCATTGCCCAAAGCCAGCTGACCTACGTCGGCCATCTGCTTGGGGACCCGGCGTGGTTCCCGGTGGTCGCGCCGTAAAGCGGCTTCGTGGGATCAGTAGCGATGTGATTGCGGCAAATGCCCCAGAAACAGTGCATTTCACTTGCCAAAGCGTCACAGCCGCACTGTCTCCCGTTGTTCTGTTTCCCCCTAAATCTTTGTCCTAGAATCATCTAGGTACTCCACAAAATCCCTGTACAGCCTATAATTTCTGCTCACGGTTGAGCTGACTCTCCGTCTATTCCTGTGCAAGCCCGGAAGACTGGAAAACCGGGCAAGTAGAGGAAGCGACACAAAATGCCGGCCGGTGTATGGGCACTACCATTTTCGGTTGGCGGACGGGCCCACTCAAGAGAGAGTGAGTTAACAGAGAGAGTCAGCACGAACCATAACCCCACGCGGGGTTGCATGGCTGGGCTAGATCGCCAAACGCAAGATCGGCGCATCGACGACACGATGCTGATCCGCGAGGCGCAACGCGGAAACCGCGCCGCCTTCGAGGAACTCGTACGCCACTACGATCAGGCGGTGCTGCGTCTCGCCCTGCATCTCACCGGAACTGAACACGACGCCCAAGACGTGTATCAGGACGCCTTTCTCAAGGCTTACAAGAACATCGGCAGCTTCCGGTTCGAGTGTTCCTTCTACACATGGATTTACCGGATCGTGACGAACCTGTGTCTCGATCACCTGCGCAAGAAGACAGTGCGCAAGGAAGACGCTCCCGTCGCGAAAGATTCCGATGGCGGCGAATATGACCTGCTCGATCAGGTAGCCGACGGACGTGCTGGCGCGAATCCGGAACGCGATTTGATGCGGCGTCAGTTGGGCGCCCGGATCGCCGGAGCACTGGAGAAGCTGACTCCTCGCGAGCGCATGGTTTTCGAGTTGAAGCATTATCACGGGCTGAAGCTGAGAACCGTGGGAGAGATTTTGCATACGACGGAAGAGACCGCCAAGAACACCCTCTTCCGAGCCACGCAGAAGTTGCGCGGGGCTTTGGCGGATATGCGATGAGTAGCAAGCAACGTGTAGAGACAGCCGCCTCGGCTGTCCGGCGAGGGCGAAGCCCAGCCGATCAGAATGGATGGATGAAGGTGAGCCTATGAAGTGTGAATGGGTTCGAGAAAATATCGTGCTTCACGTTTATGGCGAACTGGCCGATGACGCCCGCCACGAACTTGAACAGCACATCGCTCGCTGTGCGGACTGCGCATTGGAATTGAAGGCCGAGCAGAATTTCCACGCGCTGCTCGCCCAGGATCGTGCCGACGATCCGACGCCGAATCTGCTGGCGTCGTCGCGCATGCAGTTGCAGGAAGCGCTGGAGACCGCGCAGCAGGGCAGCATTTTAAGCCGGCTGCCGTTTGATCCCGTTAGTTGGCTGCGGCAGGTACGATTCTCGCCAGCGCTGGCTTCGGCCATTCTGATTTTCGGCTTCGCCGGTGGGATATTAACCGCATACAGAGTGATCCCACGCGGCGGCGTGCAGATTGTTGACCGCACACAACCGGCCCCTGAAGCTTCCATCGCCGGTATTGATTCCATCACTCCCGTCCCGGGCACCGATCAAGTTGCGATCAAGTACAACACAGTCTCCACACAGGAAAAGCAGGGACCGCTGAACGATCAGCAGATCCAGCAACTGCTGCTGTTTGCAGCGCG
>QIAL01000068.1:11312-15169 GCA_003225535.1 Acidobacteriota bacterium
GCGCGCACCATGCTGGCACAGTTGCCCGAGATCGATTAGCAAGGTGGTCTCAGGTGTCGGGTCGCAGGTCTTAGGAATGATTCAAACACCCGAGACCGACGACGTAGACCCAAGACCTGAAACAGAAGTCGTCACAAGAGACGCAGAAGTGAGGTGATTCATTTGAAAAAAGCGCTACAAGTCGTCGGGTTGGCCGGAGTGCTGGCCCTGCTTGCGCCAATCAGCTTTCTCTCGCAAAGCTGGGCGCAGGACACAAAAGTCTCGCATGAAGGCGGATCCTGGGCACAGGAAGTAACGGGATCGCTGGCTGCAGTCAGGAATTTACGAGTCAAGGTAGATATGGGCTCCGTGGTGGTACGCGGCGGGCAACAGCAAGGCATCAATTACGTTTTTCATACTCGTTACGGCACTTCTTCAGAGCAGGAAGCACGCAAGCAATTCGAACAGTACAAAGTAACTGCGTACGTAAAGGGTGATACCGCCTGGATCGTCGGAGATTGGCAGGGAGGAAGGCATCCCCGGCATTTCTCTGGCGAGTTCTCGGTCATGGTTCCGCGTGATATGGCGTTGGTGAAGCTCGAGACCGACGGCGGCAACGTGGATGCAACCGGCTTGGCCGGCCGCGTCGAGGCGGAGAGCGGCGGTGGAAGCATGCATCTCGACGATATCGGCGGAGGTGCGGCCGCGGAAACCGGTGGTGGCTCGATTGAGGTCGGAACCGTGAGCGGCGACCTCGGCCTGCACACGGGCGGTGGGTCGATTGAGGTCCATCAGGCAAACGGGAAACTGGTAGCTGAGACCGGCGGCGGCAGCGTCGAAATTCAGTCCTGCGCGCAAGGAGCACTGATCGAGACCGGCGGTAGCAGCATCACCGTGCGTCATTGCAACGGGAAGGTGAAAGCGTCGACCGGCGGCGGCAGCGTGGACCTCAGCGATGTCGGCGGCCCCGCCGAGATTGAAACCGGTGGAGGCAGCATTCGGTTGACTTCCGCCAAAGGACACGTGCACGCCGAAACCGGCGGAGGCAGCATCGAGCTTTACGGTGTACCGTCCGCGTCGGCAGAAACCGGTGCCGGTGGAATCACCGTGAAGCTGGTGAACAATGGCGGCGAGCGCCGCGATTCCGATCTGGAAACAGGCGCCGGCGACATCACCGTTTACATCGCTTCCGACGTCGCCATCAACGTTCGAGCCAGCGTCGACATGGGTAGCGGACATCAGATCACGTCCGATTTTCAGGACATACGCATCGCCAGCGAGGGCGGTCAGTATGGCCCGAAAACGCTGACCGCTGAGGGCAAGCTCAACGGCGGCGGGCCCTGGCTGAAGGTACATACCTCAACCGGCGATATTTGCCTGAAGCGGGCTGGACACTAGTAACAGATTGGAGTCGAGGGATAGCAACCCCTCGCAATTTTGTAAATCGAGGAAGTCACATGCGCAGATCCTTTGTCTCGAACATCCTGTGTCTACCTTTGTTGCTTGGCTTTGCGCAAGCCGCGCAGAGCTGGTCCGTCGATCAGAATGCAGGGCAACCGTGGGTTTTCTCGAGCGAAGATAGCGGGACGAGTTCCTACCTGGGAGTGGATATAGCCGACGTCTCCAAAGATCGAATGGGCGCACTGAAGTTGAAGGAGGAGAAAGGTGTTGAGGTCACCATGGTTGACCAGGACGCTCCCGCGGGCAAGGCCGGCATCAAGGAGCACGACGTCATCCTGAGCATGAACGGGACGCCGATTGAAAGTGGAGCCCAGTTGCGCCGCATGATCCACGAGACACCCCCGGGAAGAGCCGTCACACTGGGCCTTAGCCGTGACGGCCAGCCCTTAACGTTGCAGGTGGCGCTCGCCGACAAGCACAAAGAGTACAACTGGGCTGGCCCCAAACCGGGCGACATCCATGTAAACATTCCTCCCATTCACATCCCCGATATCGATATCCCGTCGATGAACATGGTGGTGGTGACTTCGTCGGCGCGCAGCGGGTTAATGGTGGAGAACATCACGCCTCAACTTGGAGATTTCTTCGGCGTCAAGGATGGCAACGGCGTGCTGGTGCGCACGGTGGAGAAAGGAAGCCGCGCGGAGAAAGCGGGTTTCCATGCCGGCGACGTGATCGTCAAGATCAACAATCAGCCGGTCCACGACACCAGCGACTTCTCACACGCGGTGAAGTCACGCAGCGGCAACTCAGTATCGGTAGGAGTCGTGCGCGACAAGAAGGAACAAACTCTGAATCTGACGCTTCCGGAGCGTAAGGAATCGAGCGAGTTGTTAGACGAAGAAGGCGAGCTGCGATATGAACTCGCGCAGTTGCAACCACAGATGGAACTCGCCGTCGAAAGATCCCGCGAGGCCGCTGAGCAGCTCAAGAAGCAAGTCTGCAAGCACCAGGACGAATTTCTCAGGCAGACCGAGAAGCAGAAGAGGCAGCTCGAGAAAGACATGCGGGAATTACAGCGCGAACTCATGCGCTTGAGGCAAGACTGGCTCTAGTACCTCATTGCGGACATTGCCATCCTTCAGAAGTCGTGTTGGTTTGTGGCTGACGGACGCGAGTCTTTATTTACCGTTTGAGGCTGCTTCGGCGGCATTGGTGATGCACACGCGATTTCTTCCATTTTGCTTCGCGAGGTAGAGTCCGCTGTCCGCGGCACGAACCAATTCATCGCGATTCTTCCCGTGTTGAGGGAAAGCCGCGACACCCGCGCTGATGGTAATGGCTCGCGGCACACCCGGGAACTGCCACTTCTCCACCATCTTCCGCAGCTTCTCGGCTACGACAAAAGCCTGTTCCGCATTGGTTTGCGTCAGCAGAAGCGCAAATTCTTCTCCTCCATAACGGCACACCACATCCGTTTTGCGTAGCTGCTGGTGAAAGACAGAAGAAACCTGCCGCAGAACTTCGTCACCCAGGAGATGCCCGAATTCGTCATTCAACCGCTTGAACTGGTCGATGTCGGTCATGATCACGGCCATGGTGCTGCCATAGCGGCGCGCGCGTTCGACCTCTTCCATGATGCGCAGTTCGAAGAACCGGCGGTTGAAGATGCCGGTCAGTCCGTCGAGATAAGCGAGCTGTTTGACCCGCTCAACATAGTGCGCGTTCTGAATCGAGTTCGCGCAAATGTCGGCCACGGATTCCAGCGACTGCAGTTCGCTTTCACGGAATGCGTCCACCTTGGAGCTGTGCAGCGTGAGAACGCCCAGCGTCTGGCCAAAGGAAATCAGCGGGATGCTCATGCGCGAGGCTGATTCTTTAAACAACCGGAAAGACTCCGGAGCCGCGGTTAAATCCTTCTCGATAACCGTACCGCTGATATCCATGATTTCTGACCAGGGGCACTCTGTCGCGGGGAGACGGCCGCCGGGCGGGAAGCAGGGGGTGAGTTCGCCGTGAAAAGCCCGCATGACCAGATCGCCTTCCTCGCGCAGAAGCAGGGAGACCTGAGAAACCCGGAATGCTTTCTGAATGACCGTACACACGCGAGTCAGCAGGTCTTCAAGCTCCATCACTGCAGTGCTTTGCTGCGCGATGATGTTAATGGCTTCGAGCTGCCGAGCTCGCTGGCGCTCCAGTGAGTACAGCCGCGCATTCTCCAGGGCGATCGAAGCCTGCGTCGAAAACAGGGTGAGCAGTTCGATCGTCTCGCGGTCGAAGTGGTTCAGTTGATCGCTCTGGCAGTCGAGCACTCCAACGACTTCATCGCGCACCATCAGGGGAATCGCCAGCTCAGAGCGGGTCGATTGCGTCGCACAGACGTAGCGCGCGTCTTTGCTCACGTCGGGTGCATAGACTGGTTGTTTCTTCGAGACTGATGCCCCCGTGATTCCCTGGTCGGCTGCGAGGCGAATCAT
>QIAL01000498.1 GCA_003225535.1 Acidobacteriota bacterium
AAACGAGAATCCGTTGTGCGCCAATTTCGTTGGAACACAATCTGAAATTGTCGGTCCAATCGGCCGATCCCAGACTGCCGCCTTTAGTCGCAGGGATGTTCCAAGGGTACTTATCGCCGTTGTCGTTCGCCCAAATTCGAAACGCCACGCTGGTTTGTCTCAAATTGTTCAAGCAGGCAATGCGTTTGGCCTTGGCTTTGGCGCGGGCGAGCGCCGGAAGCAGGAGGCCCGCCAAAATCGCAATAATGGCAATAACGACGAGCAACTCGATGAGGGTGAATGCGGCGGGTCTTCGATTCGATCTCATACCAGGCGTATTCGTCCGTAAGCTTCCGCTCGATGACGGTGCAACTGTCCCTTGCACTGCCATAGCGACGAAATGCAAAATTGGGGAACCGAGGCTATGTCTTTCAAAACAAATTATTATGCCAGCAGAAGCCGCGCCAAATTTATCTATCGTCCAGCATTTTCGTTTCACCTGCCAAAGGATGCAACTCACGGATCGGGAGCGTGATCCAGATGAACCCCTTGGTCGCTACTAGACTTGGCCAAACGAAGGGAGTCCTTATCAAACCAGGCTTGTCCAGCACTAGCGCGAAGCTCGCATACCAGCTCCACATCTTCTTCAACTCTATCAACCTGAAATTCGACTGCTAGCTTCTTCCAGTTTGAGCTACCCGTAAAATTGATGGCCTTCAGCGTTTTGTCCGTAACACGTAATCCTGCGCCCTGGTTCTTTCCGAACGGCAGCGGAGTAACTGAAGAGATCCTTGTTTGACCTTCAAACCGGTAATGCCCGCGTCCCAGGCGGAGCGTAGTTCTCCAGGAAGCCGACGTTTTCGAGCCAGCGACAATGCGCAATGCTCGAACGCCCTCAGGTGTGGTGGTCTCATCCATGTTGCCGCCAGCCGGCTCATCAACCTTGGTCCATCCCGCCAGGCTGGCGATCCCCTCTTTGAAATCAAGCAAAGCCGGATCACGTTGGCTCAACTGTTTTCGCAAATCAAACTCCCGCCGCACAATTCGCTCGCGGACCTCAGCAGCCTCCCGCTCGACGGCTTTGAATTCCTGCTTTTCCAAGTAAGGACGGAGACTGGCAACAATTTGGTTCACACGATTCGTGAGTCGATCCACGATAAACAGGTTGGTGAAAAGCGTGGTAAATCGGGTTTCGTATCGCAGTCGGCCTTCTGATGTTTCCATGAGTGATTGTGCGACAATACCAGCCATGCGCGGTTTCCAAGGCAAATCAGATTTACCGAATAGTTGGTCCATACCGTGGGGGAAGAAGACCATCTTTTTTGTTTCCGGATCGTCGTATATCCGGAAGTTGTTTCGAGCCAAGGAATATCCGTCCCGATGGCAGATCATGACTTCGAGTGTCATGAATGTGAGGAATCGATCGATGTCGAGCACGTCCGTCAAACGTTGCCATCGTCGGCTGAGACCAGGTTCCCGCGCTGCTTTTGCCACGGCTTTTAAGTCTCTTTGATCGTCGTCCGGACCGCGCCCCAGTAATCGTTTCATGCGCTCGTCAACATCGTGCCCCCAATCTGTGTCATACAAATTGCCATCGACACGCTTGAAATAACGGCCGAGGAAATCCTCCGTGAATCCCTCTTTTAGGACGTACAGGCCAAGTTGACGGCCATTGAGCTCGACGAGCGCGTGCCCAACTCGTGGCGCCGGCATCCCGACAGCGCGAAATAGCTCGCTGCCGAGCTTCTCATTGACATAGCTGGGATCCTCCACGGAGTTGTTCAGGTGAATTTTGCGCAGCTGATGGAATTTCTGGCCGTTTACGAATCTACTAAAATCC
>QIAL01000069.1:0-3111 GCA_003225535.1 Acidobacteriota bacterium
GGCGATTCCGCGCTCGTCAAGAGGAATCCAGCGGGAGAGAAACTGATTCGCCGAAGGATAGATAACCGCCTCCCCCGCGCCGAGAAGGAAGCGAACCGCCATGAACAGAAATAGGGCACCCGTGATATTCGACGGAACAAGCGCGGTAAGAGCCGTGAAGATTCCCCACCAGATCACTCCACCGGTGAGCACGATTCGTGGGCCGAAACGATCGGCGAGGCGGCCACCGATCGTTTGAAACAGCATGTAACCCAACAGCATCGCGCTGAACACCTTGCCCAACTGCACGTCCGTGAGGTGGTAGGCATCGACGATGGCCCCGCCCGCGATGGAGATGTTGACTCGATCCAAATACGACACGGCGCTGAGGACGAACAACCAGAAGACCAGAAGCCAGCGCACGCGCGTTATTTTCGCCGGGGGCATGGGTACGATATCGCGATCTTAGGCGGAGTGTTCCTTCAGGATATGCGCCAATCGTTCGGCGACGATCTTGTCCTCGCCCGGTTGCAGCATGAACGAGCACATACTGAGCCCGGGCTTGCCCTCACCGCCACCGATGACAATCGCGGGCTTGGAACCGCGCAATAATTTTGAAACCTGCTTCGGCTCAACAGAAACTCTCGAATCCCATGTGATCTGCATGTGGGGCACGTGGTTCGCGATGTCAGGGACGAAGAACGAGGTGCTCACGCCCGGAACCTTGGTGAGTTCGCGCGAGATTCGATCGAGGCGATCCTGCCATTCCCGCGCCAGAGCTTCGTGGTCTTCCTTGAGATAAAGTTCGAGCGCCTTGACCATCCCGATAATTTCTTCTTTGCCGACTTTCTGGCTGCGGCCCAGCGTGTCTTCATGCGGGCTGTTATTGAGGAGAGCATAAGCGACCAGGTCCTTGCGCCCGATCAGCAATCCCGCGCACTGCGGCCCGCGCATTGCCTTGCCGCCGCTGAAAGTGACGAGATCGTAACCCATGTTGCTGTAGTCCCAAAGGTGCGACACAGGGGGCGTATCCGCAGCAGCGTCGTTCATGCATGGAACGTTGTACTGCTTGCCGAGCTTCACCCACTCGTCGACTTTGATCTGTCCGGCCGCATTGGCAAAATTCGAGAAGTGCATCATGGCCGTCCGATCGTTTACGGCCTGGCGCAGCTCATCGCGAGTTTCAACCTCGATCAACTTGATCCCGGTCGATCGCAACTGGTGATCGAATGGATTGCGATGCGATTTCTGGATGATGACTTCCGACTTCATGCCGGTAATGTCAGGCAGTTGTTGAATCAGCTTTTCGTTATCGCCGGTGAGAATACCCGCCAGTCCCGATTGAATCGCGGCAGCCGCGCCAGATGTGACGAGCGCGCCGTAGCCTTCGGGAAGTTTCAGCATTTCGGCGATGCGCTTCCCTGCCGCAACCTCGAGTTCAGGAATGTTCACGAAGTGGCGACCCGCCATGGCCATCACGGCTTCGAGTTCCGGCCGAAGAACGGAGCCGCCAAGCATCGTCATCGTGCCCTCGCAGTTGATGACGGTGGTCACGCCGAGTTCGTCATATGGATTTCCGCTCTGGCCAAAGCCGCTCACAGTGTTGCTTCCAGCCGTTGCCGCAACTTTCGAAAAGAGTTTGCGAGGCGCTAAGATCGACCCCACCATCGCCGCAGCGGTCCCCAGGAATCCGCGCCGGTTCCAAGTCGAGTTCAGTCGCATGAATTCTCCCCGTTTCTACCAGCGCGCCTTACTTGTGAGCCACAGCGGCAATGCAATTGATTTCGACCAGCGAGTCACCCGGCAGTGCAGCGACGGCTACCGTCGTGCGGGCCGGCCCGCCATGAGGGAAATACGTCCCGAACACTTTGTGCATGCCGTCCCAGTGCTCAATCTTCACTAGAAACACGTTGGCCTGAAGGACCGTATCCATCGTCCCTCCGCCGATTTCAACCATCTTCTTCAGCTTGTCCATCACTATGCTGGTGTGAGATTCGATCGTCCACTCTTTCTGATCCCGCGAATCGTGCGCGCCTATCCCGGAAACATAGAGCAATCCGTTGTGAACAATCACGGGCATGATGACGTCTTTTTCGCTGCCCGGCTTGCCTTCTGCGTTCAGCTTTCGTATGGCGTTCGCATCCTGAGAGCCCTGCGCCATTCCGCGCGTAGCCGCAGCCGCAGTAAGGCCGAGAGCCGAGAGAACTGAACCAAACTTCAGGGCAAATGTCCGTCGTGTCGAAGTGAAATCCATGTTCATCTTCCTTTCAATTTGCGAGTTTTAAATCCGTCATTGGTGGTGCGCCCACTTTCCGCGGACGAACGGGAACGAAGGGCAGCCGGCTGATACCCCAGTTCTGCCGAGATCTGCAATCCTGCCGTCTGGATAAGCGGCGCCAGCTGGCGAAGGCGCGCTACAGGCATCCGAATACTCGGCGCTGTGATGCTGACGCTCGACTGGACGGCTCCCGTGTGATCCCAGATCGGAGCAGCGACACAGCGGATGTGCAACTCGTGTTCCTCCAGATCTGAGGCATATCCGTTCTTGCGGACGCGGAACAGCTCAGCTTTGAGTTCCTGGAGACTGCCGGCCGTGTTCGGCGTCAGGCGCTTCAATTCGAGTTGCGAGAGAACCTGATCCTGTTCGTCAGCCGGCATGTAGGCCAGCATCACCTTTCCGACGGCGGTGCAGTAAAGCGGAACAGACGCGCCAATTCGCGAATGGATACGCAGAGGTTCCGGCGAGTCCAATTTCTCCACGTACACTGCAGACACTCCGTGCCGCACCGTGAGGTGTATGGTCTCGCGAGTCTGCTGATTCAAGTCGCGCAGATGCGGCAAGCTTAAACGGCGAATATCCAGTTGCCCTGCGGCGGCCTGCCCAATCGCAAAGCACGCGATCCCGAGGTGGTGGGTGCCTTCCAGATCGCGGTTCAGGAATCCTGCGGTGACTAGATTGGCCAGGAAGCGGTGGACGGTGCTCACCGGCAGTCGCGACGAAGCTGCGACTTGTTTCGCGGTGAGTCCGCGCGGAGATTCGCTGAAGAGATTCAGAAGCTTCAGCCCACGCTGCAGAGCGGTAATGTCGTAATTGCGTTTCGGTCGCGCTGTCATAACAAGAAAAAATGAAAA
>QIAL01000069.1:3124-25355 GCA_003225535.1 Acidobacteriota bacterium
TGGAATGCTCTTTGTAATCCATCTGTTGAGCCACGGTGAGCACCGCCTGCGCCTGAGCTTTTGGAACCACAGCGACGCCATCGCTATCCGCGACGATGATATCCCCAGCATTGACGGAAACTCCGTTGCACACCACGGGAATCTGCGACCCCGCAAACCGGTAGTGATGCACCGAGGTGGAGGGAACGATGCCGGTGGCAAAGACTGGGAAAGCAATCTTGCGCAGATAGGCGACATCCCGCACTCCACCGTCGATCACCGCTCCTGCGTAGCCACGCGCCGCCATCGCAGTCCCCATCAGGCCGCCCATTCCAGCAATGTCTTCGCCGTCCTCAACTACCATCACGTACACCGAATCGGTCGACCCCTGATCGATGGCCTCAAGCATTCCCGTAAGCGCTTCGGGGTCGTTGTTGCCCTCGTCTTTCTTGAGTTGGACGGTTCTCGCAAACCCAGCGAATTTAGCCGTGAAGATCGGCTGCATGCGATGGCTCATGTACATCTTCTTGTGGGTAATCTGCTCCAGCGCGTCGGAAACGGAGGCTACTTCCACATGTCGAAATTGCGCAACCAGTTCGCTGTCTGATAACGGGGTCGATGCCGCTGAATTGGATTGCGCGCGCGCAAGATGGACATGGACGGCCGTTGCGAAGATGAAAGGGAATGCCGCAAGAGCAAATATCAAAATGCGCATTTTTGAGAACAGATGATCCAGATGCATCTTTCCTCCTCAGTTCTATTGCCGATCAAATATCGTGGAGAGCACTTTCCATCCAGTGAAAGCGAAAGAGACTCGCGTTTCGCTCTCCCTTTTTCGATGCGATAGAATGTGTCGGTTTGCTATGGTCCCCATTCGCCAGTCTTTATATCAGGTCGGGCTCTTTTTCGTTCTGTCGATCCTTTCAATTTCCATTTTGCAGGCACGGCAAAATCCCTCATCAGAGCGTGACACAAAAACAAACCCAACGGCGGGTCGAGGTACTTTTAACTCTTCCTGCGCGGGATGTCACGGCCTCGACGGCACCGGCAGCGACAAGGCTGTCAACATCTCAGGAAGTGCCAGAGTGCGGCATCTCTCCGATGCTCAACTGTCGAGCATCATTTCAAACGGTGTGCCAGGAACCGGCATGCCCGCCTTTCGTAGTCTCACTGCGAGACAGGTTCGCGCAGTAGTCGACTACTTGCGGTCGCTGCAGGGCAAGGCGGAAGGACGCGTTCTTCCCGGCGATCCGAAACGAGGAAAAGAAATTTTCTTCGGTAAGGGCGACTGTTCCGCTTGCCACACAATTTCCGGTCAGGGTGGATTCCTCGGTCCCGACCTCACGGAGCACGGCGCTACTTCATCCGGGGACGCAATTCGCGACGAAATTGTAAGATCACCGAGAGTGCCGTCAATAGGCTATCGGACGGCCGCTCTCACGACAGAAAGTGGTGAGCGCCTGGAGGGACTCGTTCGAAACGAAGACAACTTCTCCGTGCAGTTGCAAACCAAGGATGGGAGTTTCCACTTTTTCAAAAAGACAGACCTGCGGAGCTTTGATCGTCAGGACGGCTCCTTGATGCCAGCCGATTACCGCAACCGTCTCAGTGAAAGCGAACTGAATGATCTAGCCAGCTACCTGATGACCACTCCATCGCCCAACCAAGCCGCGCCTCCTCGTAAGAAAGTCGACGACGACGAATGAAAACTCGGCCTGCTCTCTGCCTCGCTTTGCTTACCATTTTCTTTTTAGCGGCCATTGCTTCAGCGCAGGAAAAACGCAGCTTCCGACTTGAACTCCTCTCTCCGAAGTTCGCGGAGTTGGTCTCCAACGATGCGAAACTGGAAACCATTGCCACCGGCTTCGGCTTCACAGAAGGACCGATGTGGGATCCGTCCGGATTTCTCTACGTCAGCGACGAAACGCTAAACAAGATTTTCCGTGTCTATCCGGACGGCAAGAAAGAAGAAGTCATCGCACTCGGCGACCCGGACGGAAATACTTTCGACCGGCGGCACCGCTTGATCGACTGCGCGAGTGTGTTGAGAGCCATCATCGAAGTAACTCCCGACGGAAAATACAAAGTGCTCGCTGATCGGTATGAAGGAAAACGTCTCAATAGCCCGAACGACGTCATCGTCGGGCCGGATGGCGCGCTCTATTTCACCGATCCTACGCTCGATCTGGTTGCGGGAGAAAAACAGGAAATCCCGTTTCAGGGCGTCTATCGACTGGATGACACCGGAAACCTGCGCTTGCTAACACGTGACATGGCCCAACCCAACGGATTAGCTTTCTCTCCCGATGGCAAAAAGTTCTATGTAGACGATGACGAGAAGCGGAATATCCGCGTCTATGACGTGGCGACCGACGGAACCCTCACTCATGGCCGAATCTTCGGCGAAGAGCCTGGAACAA
The DNA here is from genome assembly GCA_003225535.1 of Acidobacteriota bacterium. Classification (GTDB taxonomy): domain Bacteria; phylum Acidobacteriota; class Terriglobia; order Terriglobales; family Acidobacteriaceae; genus Sulfotelmatobacter. The sequence continues at coordinate 5,524 of QIAL01000069.1, forward strand.
AGGGCGACGGTGTCCCGGACGGAATCAAGGTCGATGAGAAAGGCAATCTCTTCGTGACAGGCCCCAAAGGCATCTGGGTGTGGGACACCAACGGAAATCATCTGGGCACGATCGTAATGCCGGAACAGCCCGTCAACCTGACTTGGGGCGATCCGCAATATGACACTCTTTACATCACCGCGACGACATCGGTGTACAGGCTCCGAACAAAGACCAAGGGCTTCGTTCCTTACCTTCAACACTAATCGTGCCCACTACTCAGTGCGGCAGTGCAAAGCTGAACACGTCACTCCCAGCGGCAATTGCCACGTACTGAACTCCGTTGACCGCATAGGTCATCGGAGACGCCGCGAATGACTGGCCGGTGTTGAAGTGCCACAGAGGCTGTCCGGTTTCTCCGTCAACGGCTTCGAATGACTCGGCATCGTCGGCGAAGAAGACGAGTCCACCCGCTGTGGTGAGCGTTCCTCCCCACGAGTTGCCATGACCTGCCTGCGGATACTGCCAGACCTTTTTCCCGTCGGAAGGAGAGAGCGCCAACAGAACTTTTCTTGAGTCTTCGCCCAAAGGATGCTTAGTGCCCGTTCCGTAGAAAGTCTCGCCCTGAGTGAACGGCTTCGGATTCGAAAAGTAAAGATTGCAGTTCTCCAGAGCCATCACGTAGAAGAGGCCAGTGTTCGGATTGTAAGAAGGCGAAAACCAATTCGTGGCGCCGACAATGCCCGGGCAGATGTGCGTGCCTTCTTTGGTCGGGATAAGTCCAGAAAGAACCGGGCGGCCGGAGGCGTCAATCCCAGTAGCCCAGGTCAACTTCTCCACGAACGGAGTGGCTCGCAGAAACTTACCGTCCGTTCTGTCGAGAACGTAAAAGAAACCATTGCGGTCGGCCTGGAGAAGCAGATGTCGCACCGCGCCGTTCTCTTCCCTGTCCACGAGTACAGGTGTTTCATTGGCGTCGTAGTCATACACATCATGCGGAGTGAACTGGAAATACCACCTCAATTTCCCGGTGTTGGGATCGATCGCAAGCACGCATGCGGTGTAGAGGTCGTCGCCCGGCCGCGAACTTCCATCGAAATCGGGCGCCGCATTACTGGTGGTCCAATACACCGTGTCGAGTTCGGGGTCGTAAGTACCGGGCATCCAGGTCGTGGCACCGCCATGCAGGTACAAATCACCGGGCCAGCTAGCCGAGCCAAATTCCCCGGGACCGGGAATCGTCCACAAGCGCCACTTCAGAGTTCCCTTCTTCGCATCGTAGGCCGCGACAAACCCGCGCACTCCGGAATCTCCACCAGATGTCCCCACGATGACTTCGTCTTTGACGACGAGAGGTGCGCTCGTTCCTCCATACTGCTTCACCTTGTCCGCATACTCCACATCCCACAAGAGGTTCCCCGAACGAGCATCAAGGCAGAGCAAGTGCGCATCGTCAGTTTCCGAATAGACAAACTGTTCCCATACCGCAACGCCGCGACTCTTGTGGGCTGCGGCGTCGTCGAGAAGTCCGGCGCTTATGGGCCGGGAATAGTGCCACAAAGTTCGTCCGGTGCTCGCGTCCAGTGCAAAGACATCGTTGGCGGAAGTCACGTACATGACGCCGCGAATCACCACCGGCGTTACCTCGAGCCTCTGAGTATTGCCCGGGTGGAAGACCCACGCTGCACGCAATTGGGCGATGTTGGCGCGGTTAATCTCACGCAAACTGCTGTAGCGGCGTCCGGTGTAATCTCCGTTATACGAAGGCCAGTTCTCGCCCACCGGCGTTGTCAACAGATCTTCGGCAGTTACCTGCAGGGCGGAGCTGGACGTAGCCCCATGACCCTGTCCGAACAGCTCTGGCCCCGTACAAACCGCCCACAGAAACAGAATTAGTGCTGCAGCGTGCCGTTTCATCTCAATGATTGTCCTGGCCACTCAATTGAACTTCCTGCAGCGCGCCGCGGTCTACGCCGCTGTCGTCAACGAGGTGAATCGACAACCGCGAAGTTTTTCCGGGCGAAGCAATCTCAGTCCCTAGCGACACTCTTTCGTTCGGGCTTACGTCAGCAACCGGAATCACTGCCGCCGCGTGCCCGTGCTCATCGTAAAGTCGAGCGACGATGTGCCCGGAGTAGAAGACTCCAAACGATCCCGAAAGGCTGATTTTGCCATTCTGGGTAGCCGTCGCTCTTAGTGGCTGAATCAAGATTCCCGCGTCGGTGACGCCGTGGAACTCGTTTCCTGAGCGTGTGGGAAACCACTCCGTCTCAAAACTGCAGATTTCCCCAGGACGCAAACGGCACATCGGGCTATTGAGCTCCGCTTCCAGGTAGTAAGGGCTTGCATCGGGATCGGAACTCATCGATGGATTTCCGTCGCTGTTCAACCTCATCTCCGGACCGTTCGTCCAGAAGATGACAGAAGCTTTTCCCGGATAAGGTTTGCCCAGCTCGTATTGAAAGCGTTCGACCATGGCGTACTGGCTGTTGCCGTCGACGACTGCCAGCCATCCGTCTGTCGAATCGAGCCACAATTCGGCAGCCATGTGAGCGTAGTGCACAGCGAAAAGATCGTCGTCTCTCACCCGTACCGCCTGGTTTTCAGCCGGACCGAAGCGGACGTGATAGCGGTTCAGATAACTGCTCGATCGGTTCGCGGGAGTGAACGTCCAGAAGTCGCGGTTGATGTGTGCACCCTGATCGGAACCTGTTGCGCCCGGAACAGAAGTGTCGTATTGCGACACTGACTGCATGGACCACTCGAGAGTATGTCCCGTAACGTTTTTCATGAACGCGTGAAATGCGATGCGTGGTGAATCAGCATCCAAATGGATCGTGCGTGTAAATTGAATGCCGGTCTGCGGATCGGACGGGCTCGTCAATTCGATTTCACAATGCTGCCCTTCCGAAAGTTTTCGAAGCGTGAATGGCCCGTCATCCAGCACGTCAGAGTTTCCCACCCAATGTTGTTCATCGTTGTTCCCTTCAGGCAGGAGCCATAGTTTGTCGCCGCCGTAGTTGAACCACTGGCTGGAACTTGGCGGAAAGTATTTGCCGGCCATTTTGGGATTGACGAACAGGTAGGCGTGACCCGCGAATGTGACCTGCATCAGGCGGCCGCCATTCTGCGGCACGACAACCAACTGCACCCATTTGTTCGAGAGCTGCTGCGCTTGCCATCCCCTATAGTCCACGGCCTCAACCCGGCAATCAGGATTTTTGGGCGGATTCGATTGCCCGAACGCCAGAGGGATATTCACTGACGATACCAAGATGAGGGCGGCGAGTACTGCACAGACGAGTCGTATTCGATTCAACGGCGCAGGATGAAATGTCATGATCATTCGTCCGACGGGACAACGGGCTGCAGCGATTGAGAGTAGCACGCAAAACTAAATCCCAGAATTTCAGCAGCACCCTAAACGAAATGAATCCTAATAAAACGAAAGATTTCGATTTGCGTCAAGAAGATTCTGTGGTATACCAGCGTTCACGCACGACGCATCGCAACAATGCACAAAACACTCCTGTTCCTCTTGCTACTAATGTTGGCCAATCTTTCGGCTCAGGACAGGACTGTCGATCCCACGTGGCTGCATCGGTTTGTGCCGCGCCTGAGTGAGGCCAAAGCTGATCTATCCTCACCGACCTGCCACTACAAACCAATTTTTGGCGCCGGCGACGCCGACAATCGAATTCTGAGAAGCGTTTCTCATTTTGGCGAAGTTACGCTGGAATCCCAGGGAAACTGCCAAAGTGTTCTTCACGATCACGAAGAGGAAATCTACTTTGTTCTCGAAGGCACGGGTGTTCTGCAGTACGGTGACGAGACGCATCTTCTGCGTGCGAACGATTTTACGTACCTGACCCCAGGCGTAAAGCACGGACTTACCAACAGCTCAGCCCGACCGTTGCGTGTTCTGGTCATGGCCTTCAAAATTCCGCCTCGCGTTGCGCTCAATGCGCCGCCTCCACCGGTCAAGGTCGTGAACCTGGATGACGTGAAAGAAGAACCCGTGCAAGGTCATCCGACGTCCGTTCTCTACAAGCTGCTGGCCGGTCCGCGAAACGGAAAGCGCGATGCCATCGATAGCGCGTACGTGATCACGAGCTTTTTCTTGATGGACTTCGCTCCGGGAGGAACAAATTTCCCGCATCATCACGAGACTGCGGAAGAAATCTATCTGGTCGTGGATGGAGAAGGAGAAATGGTCGCAGGCAGCGGAATAGATGGACTCGAAGGCCGCTTTCCCGCCAAGGCTGGAGATGCTTATTACTTCCGCCCGAACTGCACCGTCGGTTTTTACAACCAGGACAAGCCGGGTGCGAAAGCGCACATCCTCGCTGTGCGATCGAAGATTCCTCTCAGCAATGAGGAAGACTAGCGGCGCGCTAATGCTCGGACACAAGATTGGTGAACGTTTGCAGAACAGGAACTTTTCCAGCAGGAGGTAATAATGCCGATCCGGAATGCTAGCCGCAGATCGTTCGTGAAACTGCTCGCGGCTACGCCGCTGCTAACTCAGATTGCCGCGCGCGATCTGTACGCGCAGGCCGCGTCGGCCGTCGGCCGCGATCCGCGCCAGAACATCTACACCCGGCTTGGTGTGAAGACGGTGATCAATTGTCGCGGCACGTGGACGTATCTAAGTGGATCGCTCGAATTCCCAGAAGTTCGCCAGGCCCAGCTCGAAGCGGCAGAACATTTTGTCAATATGCTGGAGTTGCAGCGCGCAGTCGGCAAGCGCCTGTCGGACTTGACTGGCGCCGAATCCGGCATCGTCACTTCCGGTTCCGCAGGCGCCATGGCAGCTGCAACCGCCGGATGCATGGCCGGCACCGACGATAAGTACATCTGGCAACTTCCCGACACGACTGGCTTGAAACATGAAGTAATCATGGTCGGGGGCCGAAGCGCCTTCGACAGCGCCATCCGGCTGACCGGTGCAAAACTGGTTCTGGTGTACTCCCCGGAGGAACTCGCCAATGCGATCAACGACAACACGGCGATGATCTACACCACCGACCTCGGTGACAAACTCCAGAAGAGCTTGTCGATCGCCAAAGAGCACAAGATACCGACGCTGCTCGACGACGCCGCCGGTATTCCGCCTGTCGACAATGCCCAGCTATACGCCCATATGGGAATCGATCTTTACTGCTTCTCGGGCGGAAAAGGACTCCGCGGTCCGCAGTGCAGCGGCCTTCTCCTGGGGCGCAAAGATCTGATCGAAGCGGCGCTGTTGAATTCCGCTCCGCGGGAAGGAGCCGTTTGCCGTCCGATGAAGGTCGGGAAAGAAGAAATCATTGGATGTCTCACTGCGCTCGAGACGTGGTTGAAGGTCGATGAGAAGAAGCTTTACGCGGAATGGAACGACCGCATCGACCGCATTCGAAAGCTGGTGGAGACCGTGCCCGGAGTCAAAACGGATACATTCATTCCAGACGACGGCAACCGCTATCCCACACTGAGGGTCTACTGGGATCAGCAAAGCTGGCAATACAAGATCTCCGACTGCGTGCAGGAACTACGTTCCGGAGATCCTGTCATTGAAGTGCTCGGAGCAGACAATCCCAGCCTGGTCAAGGCGGTTCGCGAGGGTAATCCGAATCCGAAGCCGAATCGGAAGGAACTCAAGCAACCGGATCACATCGAACTTGTTTCGATGACCATCAAGCCGGGAGAAGAGATCATCGTTGGGCAAAGACTGCGAGCCATCCTCGGCGCGGCTCAGAAGAAAGCCGCAGCCTAGATACGCGAGATCGTTTTGAGAATTCTCCGCCCACAACTCGGTTTGCGAATCCTTGCCGCGTTCTGGCTGTGCTCGACGCTCGCAGCGCAAGACCACATTCGCGCCGTGGTTCCATCACAGGCTGGCGTTCGCGCGAATCGCTTCTACTCGCCGGGTGTGGACGCCGGTGACTACCTCTACGTCTCGGGCCAAGGACCTCGGAAACCGGACGGCAGCTTGCCCAATGATTTCCACGACCAGGTCAGGCAAGTCCTGGACAATGTTCAGGCCATCGTGAAATCTGCCGGGCTAAGTATGGACCACGTGGTCTACATGCAGGTCTATCTGGAGGACATGGCCAAGTACGACGAGTTGAAGAAGACGCTGTCCGAATACTTCGGAAAGTCTCAACCTGCTCAAGCCGTGCTGGGCGTGGCGCGCACTTCCGACTCGTCGCTTGAGATGAATGCCGTCGCCGTACGCAGCCTTGATGGCAAGAAACCCGTCTATCCTGAGAATTACAAATCGAAGGATTCCGCCCCTCCGGGCATGCTGACTCACGACCGCCTGTTCGTGTCGAGCATGGCTGGCGCCGATCCTGCGACCGGAAAGATTCCCGATGACCCGGCATCCCAGGTAGATCTCTCGCTCGACCGTGTGGAGGCCGTAGTCAAGGCCGCGGGCCTAGAACTCAAGAATATGGTTTTCGTGAATCCGTATTTGACCACCGAGATTCCGACGCGCGTCATGAACGAGCGTTACGCGCGTCGCTTTGAGTTCGGAAACACTCCCGCCCGCGCCACGATTGAAGTGTCGAGCCTTCCCGGCCACGCGCACATCGAGTACACAGGCGTCGCCGTGCGCGATCTCGCGCAACGAAAAGCGGTGCGCCCGAAGAACATGCCTCCGAGCCCCACGGCGAGTCCGTGTGTTTTCGCCGGCGACACGCTGTACTGCTCCGCCAAAGATGGTTTCATCCCAGGACCACACGGCGGTGTTTACGCCACCAGCACGCAGCATCAACTCCGCCAGACGATGCGCAATCAACTCGACAACCTGGAAGAGGCGGATATGAAATTCGATCAGGTGGTAGCGACAACCGTCTATCTCGACAACCTGTCCGACGTATCTGTATTCGACGAGGTGTATGCGCAGTATTTCGGCTCTGTGCCGCCGGCGAGAACGACAGTCCAGCAAATCGCACCGACCGAGCGAAAAGCCGACAAAGATGATCACTTCCCCGGGTTGGAACAGGTATCGCTGATCGCGGTGCGCAATCGAGGCAGCCGTTGAAAATCGATTTCGCAAATACCTGGGATATGACCGTTGGACAAGGACTAATTCCGTGCTTGACAGATTTCCATGCAGTGGAATATGTTTTCGCGCCATGGGAGTGGTGTTGGTGTCGCGCTGAGTCTGCCTCGATGTAGGAATGGGGGGCTGCGCGATTCTGTAGATGGGGTTCCAGAAAATCTAGCGCACAAGGGAAGACTGTCGAAACCGACTGCCGTCCCGGGAGATGGTGATGCGAAATACTCAGAGGTTCTTCGTCCCGATTTTCGTCGCCGTGTCGATGCTGTTGCTCCCCAGTATGCTGCTCGCCGATGTCACCGGCTCCATTCTTGGGGTAGTGCACGATCCATCCCAGGCCGTGGTCAAGGGAGTACATATCAGGATCACGAACACACAGACCAACCTCTCCCAAGAGACGGTTTCTGCGGACGATGGTTCTTATCGTTTTCTGGCCTTGCCCGTTGGGACCTACACGCTGGACGCCACACAAGCCGGCTTCCAGCATTTCAGCGCAACCAACATCGTGCTGCAGGTGAATGATCAATTGCGCATCGATGTTTCTCTCAAAGTCGGCAATGTGAACGAACAGATGACTGTCGCCGCCGAGGCCGTACAAGTCGAGACCGAAAGCACGCAACTGGGTGACGTGATCGACTCCAAAAAAATGTTGGCTCTTCCGCTGAACGGCCGCAGCTACTTGGATCTGTTGGGCTTGCAATCGGGCGTCGCGCCGGATACCTCCGGCACGATCGGGGGCGATCGTCCGGTGTCAGGATATATCCAAAATGCGGGCAATATCTCAGTGAACGGCCAGCGCGAGACCGCCAATGCGTTTCTGGTAAACGGCGGCGATGTCAGTGAGGGCCGCAACTTAGGCGCCGGACTGGTTCCGAATCTGGATTCGGTCGAGGAGTTCCGGCTTATTACGAACAGCTTTGACGCGGAATACGGAAAATTCAGTGGCGCCGTAATGAATGCCATCACCAAGTCGGGTACGAATGGCATCCACGGTGATGTATTTGAGTTCCTGCGCAACGACGCGATGGATGCGAGGAATTTCTTCACACCCAGTAAGTCGGAACTGCGACAAAATCAGTTCGGATTCACCGCGGGAGGCCCATTCTGGAAGGACAAGCTGTTCTGGTTCACAGATTATCAGGGCACAAGACGAATCGCAGGCGCAGAAACGGGCATCGTTAACCTGCCCAGCGTTGCCCAACTGGGCGGCCAGTTTGATCCTTCAATTTTGACCGGCACAGTTGATGCCAGTACCCTTCCCCCAAACAGTTGCCCCGTCGGGCCCTGCCTCGACTGGCCCACCACGTTATCAAATAGGTTAGGCTACGCGGTCACTGCCGGCGAACAATACAGTTTCCCGGGCTGTAACTCGACGTCGCAATGCGTCTTTCCTGGGGGTCTGATTCCGAAGAGCGCGTGGTCGACACCGGCTGTTGGCCTACTCCCGTACTTTCCGACGCCCAATGTCGACCCCAATGCAGGCACGTATCAAGACAACAGCCACAAGGACACGATTTCCGACAATAAGATCGGAGAGCGTGTCGATTTTAACAACCGTAAGACGGGCAACTGGTCCTTCTACTACCACTTTGACGACTCAACGGTTTCCAGCGCACTGCCCAGCGGCGGCGCAAGTGTGCCGGGATTTCCCGCGGTGACGTCAACCCGAGCCCAGGAGTTTGTCGTAAGTAACACAAAGACTACGGGTGGCCAAGCGTCGCTTGCCTCTCTCGGTTTCGTGACCGGTGCCGGTACGCTCGGAATTATCCCCGATGCCTTACCCGGATTTAAGGAGTACGTGCCGCAACTCTACTTCAACAACTTCGCCCTCGGCACGCCCTCTCTGATCACGTTCCAGCCCAACACCACTTACACGGTATCGGATGGGTTTTCCAAGGTGATGGGAAGGCATACGCTCAAGTTCGGCGGAGAATTCCGCTATCTGCAAGTGAACGAGCGCAACTTGGCCAGCCAGGATGGGGCTTTCGTTTTCGATGGGACGGCGACCGGCAATGATTTTGCCGACTACATCCTTGGAGCGCCTACGGGCGCCGGAGGTGGATACACCCAGGCAGCGTTACAGCTGTTGGATTCGCGCACGCGCTATGGCGGCGCTTATGCGCAGGACACATGGAAAGTGACGCCTAATCTGACACTGAACCTGGGTCTTCGCTGGGAAGTGAGTATGCCGTGGTATGACACCCAGGGCAAGATCCAGACTTGGGTTAAGGGAGAGCAGTCCACTGTGTTTCCGCTTTCTCCCACAGGCCTTGTGTATCCGGGAGACCCGGGTATTCCCAAGACGCTGGCCCCGACCCGATACAACAACTTTGGGCCGCGCATTGGCCTCGCCTACTCTCCCAGCTTTAGCGACGGATTGTTGGGCAAGGTCTTTGGAGGACCGGGGAAAACCAGCATCCGTGCGTCCTTTGGCATGTACTACACGTCGGTTGAGGATCTGAATCTCTTCTATGAAGTGGCCGACGCTCCGTTTGGCTTGTACTGGACCAGTCCGGGCTCCGTGGACTTTGCGGAACCTTTCCGAAATCGGCTGGATGGAGGCACCGACGGCGAAGGCCAGCGCTTCCCGTTCACCCACCCGGTTCCGGGAAGCCCGGCAAATAAGACGCTCAGTTTCTCAGTTTACGAGCCGATGTCCTATTTCCCCGGATACGACATTCATAACAAACTGCCGTACGCCGAGCACTTCAATTTCTCGATCCAGCGTCAGCTGAGCAGAACCACTGTGTTGACTATGTCTTACGTCGGTACGGAGGGTCACCGGCTGATCGCGCAGACCGAGGCCAACCCAGGCAATGCCGCATTGTGTATGCAGCTTGCAGCGCAAAACTTTACGGATACTTCGAGCGGGGCGATTGGCTGCGGGCCGAACGCTGAGCAGGACTTCTTTCAAAGTGGCAGCGGACCCCTGGTTTACGGTACGAGAAACAGTCTTCTCAACCCGAACTGGTGTCCCACCGGCTCCGGCCCCACTGACGGCTCGCTGTGCTTTGGTTATGGCAACACCTTCACCAACCTGGTGGCAAATTCGATCTATCACTCTGGAGCTGTGACGGTCGAGCGCAAAGCAGGTGATGTGACGTTCCTGGCTGCTTATACGTTTGCGAAAGCCATCGATGATTCCTCAGCCTTCGGCGAAATGATCAACTTCCAAAACGCCAAGCTGAGCCGCGGCTTGTCATCGTCGGATATTCACCACAATTTCGTGGTTAGCTACATTTGGCAACTGCCGTTCGACCGGCTCACCCATGCCGTGCCAAGGCTGACGAAAGGCTGGCAACTCCAGGGCATCACCCGGTTCTCGACGGGATTCCCAATCCAGATGGGTCAAGGGAATCCCGTATCCGGGTCCCTGTGTACGCAGGTAGACCCGAATCCGGACCCGAACTTGAGGCAGCCTCTGTGCGTGGGAGACGCCTCGATGGTCGGCAGCCCGTCCACCGATATGCCGAATCTCGTGGGATCGGTTCACATCCACAACCCCCGCGATTCTGGCACGCATACATATTTTGACCAGAGCGCATTCGTCGCAACTGCCTGCAATCTGACATACCCAAATGGGCTATCGTCGCCGGGGGTTTTGATGGGTACTGACTGTGGGTCTTTCGGCACAGCGAACCGGCGATTCTTTCACGGGCCGGGATTCAACAACACCAGTTTCGGAATAACGAAGATCATTCCCGTTAGGGAAGCGATGTTTTTCGAGATTCGCGGCGAATTCTTCAACATTTTCAACCACGCGCAATTCATGAATCCGAGCGGGGACATCAGCAGCGACAGCTTCGGAAATGTCACGAATTCGCGTGATCCGCGCATTGGGCAGGTCAGTGCAAAATTCGTCTGGTGATGCAGTGGCAAAGTTTTTGAGCATGGGGACGGCGGGCTCACTCGCCGTCCCTTTCTTGCTTCGAGATAGAGTGTAGGTATGCGGCGCAAAGGGCGGACCCGCGGGAATAACCGTCTGATCCCCACTTATTTGTTGGCAGCCTTAGTGGTGGGAAGCCTTTGCGTGCCACTGGTTAGTGCGCAATCGGCAGAAAGTTATCGGCAGCATGCAGTGGAGCTGTCGCGGGCAAAGTCGTGGGACGAGGCAATCGCCAATTACCGCAAAGCTCTGGTCCTTGAGCCCAAGGACGCGACCACACACTACGATCTGGCATGGGCGCTGAAATATAAGGGGGAGACCAGAGAGGCGCTGAAGGAGTTCGAGGCTGCGTCAGAACTCCGACCGAAGTGGGCCGACGCGCACTACGGATTGGGCGCTGTTTGGTACGATCTGCAGGATCAGGCGGCCGCTACCAAGGAATTGCGCACGGCCGAAACTCTCGATCCCGCCAACGCCGCCACGCATCGCCTGTTGGCGCGCATTTTTTCACAACAGAACAATCCAACGGATGCCGAGCACGAACTGGAATTGGCTCTGAAGTTGAAACCCTCCGCGGACACTCACTTGGAAGTCGGAGTTGTCCAAGGGCAACTCGGCAAATTGAATGAGGCCGTCACACAGTTTCGTTACGCGATACGCCTCGATCCTCGCCTTGCTGCTGCTCACGTCATGTTGGGCGTGGCCTTGCGGCGTCAGGCAGACCACAAGGGCGCGCTTGATCAGTTTCGAATCGCAGTGCAGTTGAGTCCGGACGATGCCGATGCGCAGTTCAATCTGGGCCGCGAGTTGAAGGCTGGGGGCGACACTGCTGGAGCGATTGCCGCCTTTCGTCGCGCGATCGAACTGAAACCCGATTTCGAGCAAGCACATTACAATCTCGCACTGGCTTTGCGCGCGCAAGGCGATGCCGGCAATGCAAAGAAAGAATTCGATGAACTAACTGGGCTGCACGAATTTCGAGCCCGGCTGGCGCAATCGAAGTTGCTGATCCTGCAGGGCGTGGACGCGCTAAAGCAACAGAAAGTCGACAAGGCGCTGGAGCTATTCCAAAAGTCCGCAGATCTTACGCCTGAACTTCCAACCAGCTACTACTATCTCGGCGTTGCATGGGATAGCAAGAATGAAGCCCAGCACGCGAGAGAGGCTTATGAGAAAGCGCTTGAACTGAAACCCGACTATGCGCAGGCGCACGCCAGGTTTGGGTTACTCCTTTGGAAGTCAGGAGATCAATCGCGAGGCCTGGAGGAATTTCAGCACGCCGTCATGTCCGATCCCGATCTGGCCGATGCGCACTACAATCTCGGGATCGCCCTGACCCAGCTACAGCGCTTGCCAGAAGCCATTCGCGAGTTGACGGACGCTGCCAGCCTCGATCCTCACAACACCGATGCGCGAGTGCAACTGGGACTGGTCTTGAGCCAAAACAACGACACTGCGGGAGCAATCAATATTTTTCGCGATCTTGTTCGCCAGAATCCGGAATTTGCCGAAGGGCACAACAATCTCGGGCTCGTGCTGCTTCAATCGGGGAATGCCCAGAAGGCAGAGACTGAATTCAAAGAGGCCACTCGGCTGAAGCCGGGCTACGCCGAAGCGCATTACAACCTCGGGCTCGCGCTTCGTCAGGAAGGTAAGAAAGCGGACTCACAACAGGAACTCGAAAAGGCGTATCAGCTCTCCCCAGACTTAAGAAATGTTCCACTCCCGTGAGTCACGTTACGCGCGGTGCCGGACGAATTCGTACTCATCCCGCAAGCGCGCTCGGGAAACGGGTTTGAAAATCTAACAGCCCCACCCAGTCCGGCGTGATGGTAATGCGCACCATCGACGAAACCAGAGTGCGCAATTGTCCCAGCCAGCCTTTGGCCAAGTCTGGATCAAAATATCGTGCGGCAGCAGCCTCGTATTCGGGAACGATTCCTTCCACCGGTTCCAGCCGCGCACTCCCGCGAATCAAAAGCACCTTGTGCGGAAAAGTGTTGTCGTCGATCGTGAGCGAAACTCTCGGATTCTTCGCCAGCGCCTTCAGCTTGGGAGCCTTGGGCGGAGAGGCCATCACAATCTCGCGCCCGTTCCAATGAAACCAGATAGGAATAACTCGCGGCGTTCCATCAGTCGCTATATAGGCGAGCCGCGCTGGAATTTTTGAATGTAACAGCTCTTGCGACGCCGGATGCTGCAGCAAGCTTAGATCACCTTGTTTAACGGCGAGCATGCTACCTCCTCTCCTCACACCCATTTTTGCAACGCACGTCGGTCGAATTGTACTCCAGCTTCTTTCCTCCACGAGGCTTCTGGTACGTAACTCCAGAGCACGCTTGCCCTCTCCCACCACATGACTGCGCGAGTCGCTCTACGGTATGATTCAAAGCCGCAGCGTCCACGAGGGACTCATGAAGATTCGCTTGAGAATGATTGCCGTTCTCGCCGTATTCGCCTTAACGCTTTTCGTGTTGATCGAGCGAAAGTCTATGCCCGCCGCGGCGCAGTCTCCGGCACCTGCGAAAACCGCCGCCCCCTCATTACCCACAAGCCAATCTCTCACAATTCCCGACACTACCCTGGCCATCAATTCGCCAACTCCCTTGTCGCACCTACCACAATCTCACGGGACAACCGCTCGACCACTTCCCTTTCCATCTTTACCAGAACGCTTTCCAGCCGAACGCCACCTTCGTACGTGATTCCAAACTCATGGGTAGCCGCGACAGCGGTTACGAAGAATGGAAAGCGAAGTACTACGGTTCGGAGGACATCAAGAGCATTGAAGTCGTGGGACAGGGCGACCTCACCCGGAGCCTGCAGTTCATCGCACCGGACGACAATAATAAAGACGACAAGACCGTAGTCGATTTACTCCTTGCCAAGCCCGTTCCCGCCGGCGCATTCGTTCAATTCAAGATCGCCTTCCAGACGAAGTTTCCCGAAACCCAGGCGCGCTCCGGATGGAAACGCGATTTCGTTCTCGGCGGCCAATGGTTCCCCAAAGTCGGAGTCTGGTGGCACGGAGCCTGGAACGCTCACCAGTATCACAACACGACGGAGTTCTTCGCCGACTTCGGCGTCTACGACGTGAAGCTGACCGTCCCGCAGGATGAAGTCATTGGCGCGAGTGGTATTGAGGTCAGCAATGTGGCGAACACCGACAAGACGAAGACGGTGACCTATCACGGCGATGACATCCACGATTTCGCCTGGACCGCCAGCCCACGCTTCAAAGTAAAGGAAAGCACCTATCAGGCCCAGATGGGGCCTATCCAACTCCGCTTCCTGATGCAACCCGCGCACTGGGGCCAGATCGAGCGCCACGAACGCATCACGCGAGAGACTCTCGACCACTTCGAGAAATGGTACGGGCCGTATCCCTACAAAACACTGACCGTAGTCGATCCGGAGCCCGACTCCGCCGCCGGAGGCATGGAATATCCCACATTCATTACCGCCGGCACAACCTGGTGGATGCCGGAAGGCCTCCACGAGGTCGAAGGCGTCGTCGAGCACGAGTTCGGGCACCAGTACTGGTACGGCATGGTTGCCACCAACGAATTTGAAGATGCCTGGTTGGACGAAGGCATCAACAGCTACACGGAAGTTAAGGTCCTGGACTCGATCCTGGGAAAAGACACGTCCGTCCTCAACCTGGCCGGCGCCACCTACGGCGAGCCTGAGCAACAACGAGATTTCTACATCAGTGCTCCCGATCGCGACGCCATGGCCCAAAACGCCTTCGCATACGTCAACTCCTCTTCCTACGGGGGCGTCACCTACGGGAAGACTGCTAGCGTCCTGCTCACCCTCGAAGGCATCATCGGCGAAGACACGATGAACAAGGCGATGCACACGTATTTCATGAAATATCGCTTCACTCATCCTACGAAAGAAGATTTCCTGAAAACGATCGAAGAAGTTTCGGGCAAAGACCTGCGCTGGTATTTCAACCAGGCGGTCTATGGGACGCAGGTTCTGGACTACGAAGTTCTCAGCGCAAATTCGTACCCGACAGATTGGTTTGAGGAAAAGAAGAAAGATAAAAAGGAAGGCAAGGACGCGAAAGATAGCGACACGGTTTATCAGTCATACGTAACCGTCCATCGCAAGGGCGATTTCGTGATGCCCGTCGCGGTCGAGGTAAAGTTCGACAACAATGAAAAAGTTCGCGAGCACTGGGACGGCCAAAGCCGCTGGACCAGATTCAGTTATCAGAAAAAGACGAAGGTCGTCTCGGTGGAAATTGATCCCGATCACACCATCCACCTCGATCGCGATAACTTCGACAACAGTCTGCTCGTCGAGCCTAATCCCAAACCGACGCATAAGCTTTCGACCTATTGGCTGTTCCTCACGCAATGGACGAGTCAAGCGATGGCCTGGTGGGCCGTGTAGAGTCGCGAGCCAAAAAAGATGGGGGCTTTAGCCTCGAGGGCAGCTATCAACCCCGATAAGGAAGACGAATGACCAACAAGAGCCTGTTAAGTACCGGCCTCGGCAAGGTCGCGCACAACAAACGATACATCGTCTGGTTCTGGCTCCTGAACCTGACCCTCGCCGAATTCGGCAGCGCCGTATTCTGGCGAAGCTCTCATGCGATTCTCGATCACACCCTGCTGGCTGAACGTCTCCTCAAAGGCTTCGACGTGGGCGTTTTTGGAGAGTTGCTGTACAAACCCGAGTTTGGAAGCCTGAGGGCGATGACCCTTCCCGCCTTTTACTTTGCATTCACATTTTTTCTCGCCACAGCCCTTTTTCTGCCGGGTATTTTCTCCGGATACGCTTCGAACTATCGCCTGCCGCGCGAGGAATTCTTCCGTGCCTGCGGACGAAACCTCTGGCGTTTCATCCGCATCATGATCATCGCCGGCATTGTGATGGGCATTGTTGCCGGCCTTCTCTTCGCAGCCAATGACGCGATCGCCAAAAAAGCGGGCGAGAGCACCAACGAGAAGCTTCCCTTCGAATTGCAGATGACCGGACTTGCAGTCATCTTCCTGATCATGACCACCCTCCGTATCTGGTTCGATCTGGCCGAAGTCGATACTGTCTTGGACGACCAGCGGGCAGTGCGCAAGTCCATCGCAGCAGCTTTCCGGCATACATTCCGCAGCCTTGCACGCCTCCTCACCAGCTACGTTGTCGTCACGGTCGTTGCTGCCATTCTGTTAGTCGGCGGACTCTGGATTTGGATGAAGTTCGTGCCCGCTGAAAGCGTGGTCGGCGCCTTTGTGATCGCGCAGATTACGCTCTTCCTTTTGCTGATACCGCGCTTCTGGCAACGGGCGATCGCGGTCTCGTATTGGCAACAGCGGATGCTGGCACCCGTGGTCGCAGTTCAGCCGATCGAACCCGCTCCGCTGCCAGTGACCACAGTTCCAATTGCCCCGGTTCCCGAGCCTGCTCCCGTTGTTTCCAGTCCGGCGATCCCGCCCACGGAAACGCCGCAATCGTGAGGCCCGAATCTTCGTCTGGACCTAGAGCACCACGATTGTGATTCCGAGATTTCGTCGGCCCAAGTCGGAGTCATCCTTCAGCCACGGTTGCGACTGCAAGAATCGCCAAGTTTCGTCGCAAGTTTTCGACCAGTCTTCTCCAAAGATGCAGCCACGAATCTGGCCCTCTTCTGCGAGTTCGCGCAGGCGCTTTTGCACAGCAATACGGATCTCGCCGCCCACTCCCTTCGACCCATAACCGTGAACAATTTTCAGAAGAGGACTGATTCCCTTCCGCCCAGCCGCAATTTCTCGATCAAGCCGTTGCAGTGCCTCACGCACTGATGGCATATCAGATTTCAGATCTACGGTCCTGATTGTCGGCTTCGAGGCACGCACGACGACTATCCTATCCGAATAAGAAAAAAGAGCCGGCCCCCGCGGGGACCGGCTCGTTGTTTGAGTCAAGGCAGCTAGTTCACACCGAAGACCAGGTCATCATGATCGTCATACGCTCCGGTGCTGCATGACGACGCACTTCCCTGATAGCGGAAGTTCGCTCGCACCGCCTGCAAGCTTCCCGTTGGGAGCGTGTACATCGCCGACAGCGCTTGTGCGCCTCCGGCCGGAGGCACGATGGTTCCGATGAACACCCACGTTGGACTGTTGGCATTCGCGGCATAGTACAAGTCCAGCGCGTCGGCCGAACCCGTGTTCCACGCCCAGACCGTAGCCGTGACCTTCACCGTTTGTCCGTGAGTCATCGCGCCGCCGCTGGTCGAGGCAACCACGATTCGATCGTTGGACTCATCGGAATGGAAGGTTCCGGAAGTACCGTCCGCGCACGCTCCATTGATGTTGTTGGGTTGATTCGGTTCGGAGCCACCCGACAGCGTGTCGCGGCCCAGGAGCAGACTTGCTCCCGAGTCGCAAGACGAGCCCACCGTTGCACATTTCGGCGCCTTCAACGTCGGGTCGAAGACCGCCATCTGTGCACTTCCCGGGGATGTCACCGCCAACGAGATGGTCGTGGTTGCCGTGGTTGTACCGGACGTTCCCGTAATCGTCACGGTACTAGTTCCGGTCGTCGCCGTGGAAGAGGCCGTGAACGTCAAGGTTGACGTCGCGCTGCCGTTCGCCGGAGGCGTAACCGGGTTGGTCGAGAACGCCGCCGTCACGCCGCTCGGCAGCCCGGACACACTCAGCGTCGTAGCCGAGTTGAATCCGTTCTGACTCGTGACTGTGACCGTGCTGGTGGCATTCGTTCCCTGCTGCACGCTCACCGAACTCGGCGACGCCGATACGCTGAAGCCCGGACTTCCCGCGCCCACAGCGAAAATCAGATCGTCGTGATCGTTGTAAGCACCCGATGTGCAGGAAGACGCGCTGCCCAGGTACCGGAATTGCGCCCGTACCGCCTGCAGGCTTCCGCTTGGCAGCGTGTAGGTTGCGGATAGCGTTTGTGCGCCCGCGGCCGCCGGCGTGATCGTTCCGATCAGCGTCCAGGTTGGGCTGTTTGCATTCGCCGTGTAATAAAGGTCCAGATGATCTGACGTAAAGCCGCTGTAAGCCCATACAGTCGCGCTCACCTTGACCGTTTTGCCTGCCGCCAGCGTACTGCCGTCAGTCGTACTCACCACGATGCGGTCGTTTGATTCATCGGAGTGGAACGTGCCGGAAGTGCCGTCGGCGCAGGAGCTGTTGATCGTGTTCGGCTGATTGGGCTCAGTACCGCCCGAGAGAGTATCTCGGCCGAGCAACAGGGACGGGCCGGAATCGCAGCCCGAGCCGACATTCACGCACTTCGGAGCCTTCAGGGTGTTGTCGAACACCGCCGTCTGCAATCCAACCGACGAATTCACTATCAGTGATATCGTCGTGCTATGCGTGAGCGATCCAGAGGTTCCAGTTACAGTCACGGTTGCCGTCCCGGTCGTCGCTGTCGCTGAAGCCGTCAAGGTCAGCGTAGAAGTTGCGCTGCCATTGGCGGGTGGCGTCACCGGATTGCTCGAGAACGCCGCCGTCACTCCGCTCGGCAATCCCGAAGCGCTCAACGTTGTTGCCGAACTAAAGCTGTTCTGGCTCGTAACGGTCACTGTGCTGGTCCCATTGCCTCCTTGCGTCACCAGCACCGAAGAAGGTGAAGCCCCGATGGTGAAATTCGGCTGTGCGGCCGTGTTCACCGTCAGGTTGATGGTCGTGGTGTGGGTGGTCGATCCCGAGGTGCCGGTGATCGTCACCGCCGCGGCCCCGGTCGTCGCGCTCGAAGAGGCGGTCAGGGTCAGTGTCGACGTCGCGCTGCCATTAGCCGGAGGCGTTACCGGATTGGTCGAGAACGCCGCCGTCACACCGCTGGGTAATCCCGAAGCGCTCAGCGTCGTCGCTGCATTAAAGCCACTCAAGCTGGTGATGGTGATCGTGCTCGTCCCATTTGAACCCTGATTGATCGTCACCGAACTCGGAGAGGCGCCAATCGTGAAGTCGGGAGTTCCAGTCGTTCCGCAGCCCGGGAACTTGAAGTTTGCGATCCGTGTGTTCCAGTTAAAGCTGCCCGTAGTCTTCATGTACTCTTCGGTGAACCAGAAAGTACAGTCGTCTACCGGGTCGATCTGCATGGCGCTGTAATCGCCCCAGCGCGACAGGCTGCCCGTCTGCGAGCCGCTTCCGCCGACGATGTTGACCTCCGACTCGAGCGTGCTCGCTGGATCGGTCGGCACACGCCCGGCAAATCGCACCGATGGCGATATCGAACTGCTCGAAACGCTGTAACCAACAGCCAGGTCTCCAGCCTGATCCATCGCCACCGACCCCATCCATCGGTAATTGGAATCTGGCGCAAACGTACTCTGCTGCGCCACTACGGGCGTCCCGGAAGGATTCTGGATTTCATACCAGCGAATACCGCCCCCCGATCCGGCAACTACGGAATGATTCACCACCAGCGATTCGTGGGATCCGAAGTTGCGATACGCCAGTCGGTACATCAATCGATCCGCCAGCGAATCCAGTTGCTGGGTCGTGCTCGGCTGCGGCACGCACGTGCCGCCTCCGCACAGCGGACTGAACGCCGCGACGTTGATGACCGTCGGCCCGGTAAACGTAGAGTTCGAGGGCGTTGTGAAATCCACATGGAACTTAAAGAGGTTGAGATTGTTCGTGCCGAAATACAGCATGTAGTTCGGCGATCCCGCCGGAGGAACTGTTGTCCCGTCGAGATCGGAAGGCAACAGCCCGCCCACCGAAGTACCTTGCTGGAAGCAAACCTGCGTGGCCGCCGTACCCGCCAGCATTGCGCTGCGGTTATATGCGCAGGCGTCGGCTCCGACAAAAGTCGTTCCACCCGCAAACATGTTGAAGGTCTCGTAGTAGGCGTCGGGCCATACGGACATCTTCGGATAGTCATCAAAGTTCGAGTACTGAAACGAGTACCGGTTGTAGGTTCCAGTAGCGTCCGATGTCGTCGACACCGCGATGCACT
>QIAL01000499.1 GCA_003225535.1 Acidobacteriota bacterium
GTTCCCCGGCTTCCGTTGTGCGCCCCAGACGCACCAACACGTTAGCGCGAATCAGGTGGACATCGGGGAAGTCCTTGGTGATTTGATCCATCGTATGTAAAGCCAATTCGTACTCGCCCTGTCCGTAAAAAGTCTTCGCCAGTTCGAGTCGCCCCTGCCAAGCAGAGGTATCGAGGGCGAGAGCCCGGCCCGCGGCTGCCTCAGCCTCCGGCCACTCATTCAGTGAGTTAAATGCGGTAGCCAGCGCGACCCAGGAAAAAACGTCATCTCCGTCGATGCGGATCGCGTGCGCGGCGCTTTCGACTGCCTCAGGGAAGTCCTTCTCAGCAAGGCTTATCAGAGCCTTCATGCGGAATGCCTGCGCAAAGCTTGGATAGATCTCGACGGCGCGATCGACTTCCATAGTGGCTTGCGGAAGCTGCATCTTGGCAAAGTACTTTTGCGCCGCTTCCAGATGATTGACAGCCTTGGCAGGAACTCTCAGACGACTGACGGAGACCACATAGGGAGAAGGAGTCTGGCCACGAGATTCATCAGCACTCGAGTTCCCGGGATTCCATGGTGAACCTGCGTCTACTGCATCGGTGGACGTTTGGCCAACTGAGCGCAGAGAAAACAGGGCAGGAGAAACGAGAAAGGCCGCAACGACTAATACCCGACTAAGCTGATGTAATTTATTGAGGTTGTAACCAGGGTTGTCGGTTGGATCGCCGATTCGTGAGAAATTACGGCAAACGCGCACAATCACCGCAGAAATCGCAAGCCGCGCCGCCCGGATGGCTGATTGCTGGAATCAATTCTCAGAGCTCCTTATTCTGTGCTACAGATTCTACTCCCCAAAACACCCTCCGTACGATTTTCGTTATTCGAGTCCCCATTTTGAAGGGTGATAGCCGTTGGCTAACCTGGCGTGGCGTCGCCCAAACGCGGTTTGTGGGAACTTGTGAGAGGATTGTTGGCAACCCGGAAGTTGGGACCCTGAATCGGACGCAAGCCATATAGGCTGGGAGTTGCCTCGACAAGATACGACACATGGTAGAACATCAATGTTCCGGCCGCATTCGTTGGCGCTTTTCAAATCACTGAACCGTGATCCGTTTGTGGTCCGTTAGCACTGCTCACCACTGTCTTCCATCGCTTTACGGTGCCCGCCGTGTTCTCTATGTTGTTGAAACTACGTTATTAGCCGGATTCGAATCCCTCTCTCTCCGCCAGACCTTTAGTTTCTGCTATTTACAGTACGTGACTACCAACTGACTACCAAATTCCGATCATTTGCCTCCGCGCGGTATTAGTCAGTGGAGGCAATATGGCAGTCACACTCTATCGCCAGGTCGGCAAAGGCAAAGCCCGGCGCTATCAGAAGGTCAATCTCGGTCGTGGGCGCCGCCCCGCAGACCTCACTGGTCCCTATTTCCTGCGACATTCGCTCGCCGACGGCACCCGTCCATGGGAAGCGGTTGGCGACGACCTCGACTCGGCGATCGATGCTCAGAAGCACAAACAGGCATACTTCGAAGCTCTCGATGCAAACGTGCCCGTCATTCAAGACCAAGACGAAACTGGTCGGACGAAAATCACCAACGGTGTGTACCAGTGGTTTGCAGAACTGCAGCTCTTTCAGGGAAAAGACCAACAGGGCAAGAGCGAGAAGACCTTGCGGGCATACAACTACCGCCTTGGATTCTTTCTCGACTTCACTGCCCAGCAGAACCTGCGGTTCCTAGACCAGATTGACCGCAACCAGCTTCTGCAGTACGTGAAGTTTCTTCGAGAACATGACAGCGACCTGGACGACCGCACGGTTCACAACATCTTCGAAACCCTGAACACGTTCCTGCGGACACAGGACATTCTTATTGCCGGCAAGATTCTGGCGGAACTTGACTACGCTGAAAAGCCACCGAAGCCCTACACGAAGCAAGAACTCAGGGACATGTTTGCGGCCATGGACGACGAGGAGAAGCTGCTCTACGGTCTGTTCTTGAATTCCGGTGTTCGGGATGCAGAGATGCAGAACACGGAATACGCAGACTTCAACTGGGAGAAATGCACACTGCATGTTCAGCCGAAGGCGTGGCGTAAGTTCCGTCTCAAAGGCAAGAGCAAGAAGAAATCTGCCAAGGACAGATTCATTCCGATTCCGGCAAAGCTGATTTTGAAAATCAAGGACAGAATGAGAGAACGGAATGCCCAGCCGCATGACCTGGTGTTTGCGAACGGTCAAGGCAAACCTGACGGTCACTTCCTACGCAAACTGAAGACGATTTCCGAGAAAGCCGGCGTCGGGGGCGCAGAGCTTCACCGCTTCCGCAAGACCTACGCCGACACGCTGCATGAAGAAGGCGTGTCGGTAAACACAATCCGCATGCGGCTCGGACACGAGTCGCTCGATGTCACGCTCGCATATCTCAAGGGCAAAGATGCCGAGTCGGAAGAAGCTCAGGAACATGCGAACAGCAGCAGCCTCGCTCTGTACGCATAAGTCATTCCGTAGAATCGCCGGGAGCGGCTATACCCGACCTCTGCCCTGTCACCGGACCCGGCGCACACCAATCAGCCTTCCGATTTCTGCACACCTCTAGCCCACCGGTAATCTCTCCCCCCATTTGCCAGGTCACGGCATTAGTTCATTCTTCGTTTGTATTAGACGCCGCCTGTCACGCAGGAGGCCGCGGGTCCGAGTCCCGCGTCGCTCCCGCCAACTCTCTAGTTACAGCGCCGATCTTGGGTGGCAAGCAATGACGCGCAAACGCGGCATTGTCGTTAAGGGCGGTTCCGTTGCAGTTCTCTCTTGATTTCGAGTTCTAGGCGATTCGCGGCTTCAGACGTTAGGCGAAAAAAGCCGCCCGGAGCTATGTTGCGCTACGACGGGCGGCTTACCTCCTCAGGTTGCCTTCACAGTGTAACGATTCTCCGGGTTGTCCGTTGT
>QIAL01000429.1 GCA_003225535.1 Acidobacteriota bacterium
CTCACGTGGAAATCCCTCGGGGGCGTTGCCGGAGAAGTTACCGGGCAGAACAAATCCGGAGGTGGCTGGGCTCGTAAAGCCACCGACTGGAGGCGCAACGTAGAATTTAGGGAAGAAATTTGTCTGGCGACCGTGCAATAAACTCGCGTACCAACACTGGGAAAGAAGAGGGCGTTCGCTAGATCTTGACCTTCTCAAAATCAGCGATGGTCAAGCGGCTCTCATCAACCATCACCGGTTTGCCTGTGTCGCAGTTGACGACGCAACCGAGGTAATGCCTAAAGGCAAGCCCAGATCTGAGCGTCTCGCAGCACGGTGTCGATCCACCGGCCGGGGCGCTGCTCTGCGCATTGCTCCCGCGTACGCTCCAGACCACCAATTCGATGAGCGCCTGCCGGCGCGCCTCCGGGGCCGTCAGCCCAGCTGCCTCTTTTGCCGAAATCAACTGCTCCAAATGAAACTGGAGTTCATCGTCCAGTTCGCCACACTTCTTGCGAAAAATAAAGAATCGAAGCCGGGTCACAAACTCCGTCATCATGACGACGCCTCTGCACCTCGGCCTAGTACGAGCGCAATCGCGGCCGACAGCCGATCCCAGGATGCGACCTCTGTCTCCAGCTGCTTCCTGCCCGCAGCTGTTAACCGATAGAACTTCGCCCGTCGATTGTTCTCCGAACTCCCCCAGTCGGACCTGATCCATCCCTTATATTCCAGGCGGTACAATGCCGGGTAAAGCGAACCCTGTCCGATCTGGAGCACGTCCTTCGATACTTGGTGGATGCGCTGGGCCACCCCCCAGCCATGCATCGGCCCAAGAGCAAGTGTTTGCAGAATCAGCAGGTCGAGCGTTCCCTGCAGCAGATCTGTCGACGTCGGCATACCTTCCCCTCGATATCCGACAATAGTTTGGCTCTCCGTCTTGTCGAATGTCAAGGGGAAACACTGTCGCAGCGAGAATGCTTGCTTTTCGATTGGTGCTTCATCGCCAAGGCGCTCATCCAGGAGCGGATGACCAACGAGATTTCGGCTTGGAGGAAGTTCGCCGCCCCAGCGCCAGCCCGAATTCGGAAGCATTGTCCCAGGTGTGTTTACCCCGGTTCTTGCCAAACACTCGAAGTCATTCTCCCTCATCGACTGCATCTCGGTGGGGATCGATCGAATGCAGCGCAACTTCGAGCCGATGCGAAAGCAGGTAGAGGCGTGGCAGCGGAGCGAACTCACGGACGTCACCGCGAAAGTAGTCATCTACGAGGCGTTCGTGGAAGGCAGGCTGGAAGCTCCCAAGCATCTGGCGCGCACCGTGCATGACCTCTACTTCGAGCCGAAGTACGAGGAGTTCCGACCGCGCACCATTGAAGGACAGTTGCCTTGTACTCCAGTACTCCTCGCAGCATTTTCAATGTCCAACGATTCGAGCTTCGCGGATGCAGCGCCTGGCAGATCCGGACTTCTCCGATAGTCCATTGTGACAACCATGAAGGGCTCGTACAGTTTGAATTCTCAACCATGCAAGTCAGCTTTCCGGTGCAGCCGTCACAGTCCGAGAATCGCGTCTTACTTCTGCCAGGCTTTGTAACTATTGCCGATGCTGCCATTTGTTTGCGATCTCAGGATCCGCCAGCGCTTTAATGTAAATTCCGCCAATCACAGATCGCGCCTGGAATCCCATCTGCTTGCCATCGATGGTGTCGTACCAGTCTGTAAGAGGAACTCGAGCTGGCGTCTCATTCACCCACGTTGAGATGGGAGCAATGAACCGTTGAAACTGTTCGGTTGAGTCCGAGAGAGTGGCGGTCCACACTTCCCAGTCGAGCTTGGTGTAGGTCTTGCGCTCGTCGAGCGGGAGGCCGAAGTGGTTGAAATGTTTTTCATAGAAAGCGAGTTCTGTTTGCCGCACGCCGGTTGAGAACAAGTCAAAATGGAGCAGTTGATCCCATACTAAGTTGTATTTCTGACTCCACGTTTCTGGTTTGTCGAAGGCCAACTTGTAGTGGTCCCCGCTATTGGCCAGCGACTCCCACTTGGCCGCCATCCCTTTCGCCCTGGATGCGTAGTTGCCGGCGATCTCCTGTTTGCCCAGTGCACGGGCCATCATGGCGTAGGCCCCGAGACCTTCGATTGCCTTGATCGACAGGTTGGCGTTGTGTGCCAGATGGCCGGCAAAGTCGTCCGTCGATAGCTGGTTTTCCGGGTCGAGCCCTTTCCGCAGAACATAGTCAGCCCACTTCGTGAAAAGGGGCCAATAACGCTCGGCGACGTGCCAATCTCCCTCAGCTTTGCCAAGCGCAGCGGCCAAAATGAGCAGGTTCCCACTCTCTTCGACCGGCATCTGATCTTCTTCGCTACGCTCGCCGCCGCCGTACACCTGACCATTGGCTAGTGGATATTGACCCAAATCATGCGGTGCGAAGGGCCACTTCCAGCGCGGCAGCATCGCGTAAGCGAAAATGGGCTTCAGTTGTGCTTCCAGCAGGCGCGGGTTGAGCAGTAAGAAGAAGGGTGAGGAAGGATAGAGTACATCCACGGTTGCAATGCACCCGTTGCTGAAGTTTTCCTTCGGAAACATCAACGGACTGCCATCCACGTCTGCCACCAACTCATGTGCAGCGAAGGTTTGCCGGTAGGCGAGAGTGGCCAGATCGGCGTAAGGTTTTCCCCCAGCGTGCACCAGATCCAAGGTAAGGTCGGCGTCGAATCGTTGACCGTACACTTCCAAATTCGGATATTCTCGTTCGGCATCTTCTAGCAGTCGCTCGACTGGCAGACCATCGCGTTGCCAATATTCGTGCAACCTGCGCCCCAAATACTCAATCGCCAGACCCTGGGTATAGGCGACGAGCACGTGACGCCGGATTGACTCCTGACCGACCTTTCTCAGCGAGAACACGACGGCCAGGTGTGCTGCTCCAGTATTCGGGGAGCGGGGCATATCCATCTGATCGGCATCGGGAAGCGTGCCACCCTTGAGAAAGTCCTCTACAGTGCTCGAAGACTCCGCTGTTTCTGCCGACTCGGTGTCGGGAATTCCCAGGTGGAAATGGCCCCAGTCGTCATCCCTTTGCACCGGCTGCGGCTCCAAACGACCGGCTGATCGCCTCTGTCAACGGCAATGCGGCCGTCGGCGTCCAAGTAAATTTCAACATTATGGGTCTTTCCGTCAGTTGCATGGGTATTCCATGTAACGTACGTGACCGGTCTCGACAAGACATCCAGATCCTCCGGGAATGCTGGAGTGAAAAACGTTAAGTCCAGGACGATGCCATCACCGGCGAACGTATACCGGGTATGCAGTGGCGCGATCTGTAGTTGCTCCTGATGAAGAGCCGGAAGCCGGTCGGGGCGATTCCCCATGAAACGGTAGGGCTTGCCATCGATCCGCACCAGGCCTGTCAGGGGCTGCTCGGCACCTGTCCAATGCTTCGTGCTCTGATCCGTCAGGTGGTCGGCCATCGACCAAATACTGAAGTATGGGTTGTGAGTGATCAAAGGCACGGCCGGCGGCCTGGACTGCGCGACTGCAGCAAGGCACATGAACACTGACAGTGTGGCTAGCAATTCGCATCGCAGGCGGACCATTTTGTGTTCTCCGCGATTTCTAACCCTACCTTCACGAGGGCAGTTGGCAAAGAGTCTCGAGATTGTATGTTAGTTGGCGCTTCTGTTGCCCGTGGCAGCAGAGCCGACATCTGAAACGCGCGGCTGATCCATCCAGTCGCCGCAGTCCAACCCGACTACCCTTATGCTTTCAACTGCGGAAATGCAGTGATCCGCAGTTTGGCCGCCGCGTACGGCACCAGAGTAATCTTCTCTTCAGGCTGATCGCTGATGACCGGACTTTCCGGCACAGGATCCGCAACTCCATCGACAGCGCGCCAGTTCACAAGCTTCCGCCCTTTTACATGGAGCCTCACCGGCGCACTCTTTGCGTCGAACGGATTGTTTCCCACTTCGCCTTCGGTCACACTAATTGCTTCAGACGATATTTCATCACTCAAACCTAAGGCATAGTTCCACTGCGTAGTTGGATAGACCTGCCAGTCAGCGGTCATGCCGCGGTCGCGCAACTTCAACCAGAGAGCACCGCGCTCCACCGCAACTGAGTCATGAAACCATCGCGACACCCGAGGCTCCAGTGGGAACTCGATATCCAGGCGGTCTCCTCGATTCCAAGTTCGCTCAATGCGAGCGAACGTTCCGGGAATAGGTATTGGCTGTGGTTGACCGTTCACCTGAATGGTAGTGCCCTTTGCCCACCCCGGAATTCGCAAGAACATTGGAAACGCCAAGGGAGAGGCGGGATGGATGATCATATGCACTGCACCACGGAAGGGGTAATCGGTGTTTTCGATCAAATGCACAAATGTGTCGCGCACCGTAGTGCCCACTTCACAAGGTGCATAGGCCACTGCCGCCAGTCCGTCGTCCTGCGACAACATGAACAAACTAGCGGTGAACTTCGGCAATCCTTGGCTGAAGTTTGCGGTACAACAACCAAAATTCGGCTCCAGTCCAAACAGGTTCGACTCCGGGCCATCTGTCGTCCATGGTTTCACGTGTAAGCTGCACTCCACCTGATTCGGCTGCTGATTGTACTGGTGTGCCCACATATCGGTGGTGAAAGCTCCTGGCAGGGCGTTGAACGCAAGCCGTTCGAGCCGATCGCCGAACATGGGCTCGCCGAGAATGCCCAGGGATTGTTCAAAACATACCGTTCGGGAGCCCATGATACTTGTCGAGTATCCTAGTCATCTGCAATGCGGCGGCGCGATCCTTCTCCGATCCGGAGATCTGCGACCAGACTGGGCCAGTTTTGATGGCCTGCGCATTGTTGACTCCATGCGTCGACAAACTGAGTTCGTTTAGAACCCCTCCTGGCGCCGAGCGCAAATATTCCGATGAAATGCGCTCGGTATACGGGAAGTTCCCGAACTCCGCCGTCCAATCGTAACCCTGGGCATGGAGCAGCCGCGCAAGGTTGAGTAGTTTCTGGTCCCCGTTACGGTTGTACAGCCAAACCACGCTCAACAGATTGTCCTGCCACCGGAATCTGCCCCAGTCGTGCAACTTACGCTTGTACAACTCTCCGGCCTGAAATGTGAAATAGCGTTCCAGTGCGGGAATTACACGGGCGTCACGCGTAGCCTCGTGGTATTGCGTCAGAGCCTTGAGCAGGACCATGCGCGGCCACCAATCATTGTTTGCGGCGGGTCCGAGCATGCCGTCGGGCGACTGGTTGTTCAGCGTCCAATCGATGTATTTTTGGGCCTTCGATTTCAGGGGAGCATCGTCAAGAATATAGGCTAACGGAACAAGGCCATCGAGGAAATACGGACCACGCTCCCACGATTCTCCCGTTCCCCCCAGCCAACCGCTGTTCGGGCCAACATCAGCCCACGTTTCGTCCAAGTGCCCGCTGAGCCCACTGGCCTGAATCTCTAACTGCGCTTGGAGCCAGCCAGCGGGGCGGATCGCGCCCAGTGGCAGAGGATACAGCGCATTTTGATGGAGTGGAGCGCGATTCTTGACAGCGGAAAACCCGGCAAGCGTGTCGGCCGATGCTCTCCCAACACCTGAGTTCAGCAGTTTGCGCGCGGGCAAAGAGAATGCCAGCGCACTGAGGCCAAGTTCCTTGAGAAACCGGCGACGGTTGGGACTAGTTGGCAGATGAAGAGCCAGAAGGAACTCCCTAGAACGATACGGTGGTCATGGTAGTAGAACCGTGCTGGATCGCGCATGGTCCATCTAGACTACATTCGAAGTAAACACCAATCGCAGCTGACAGGTCGACTTACGCTTTCATCCGTCAAGTCTCGGGATTATCTCGAATTGGGGTCAAGGTCAGAGGCAACAAAGGAATATTTCGCCAGGCTCTTGCTAACAAAGAAACGTCCGTGCCGAACGGCTTCCACTGCGACCAGCAACTCAGTTCCATCTGACTTGACGACGTAGCCCCGCGCTCCGGCACTCAATGCTTCCCGTATGATATCCAAGGACCGCTCCCCGCTTACAAAAAGTATTTTGCTCTCCGGGCACCTTCTGCGGATCTGCCGTGCGGCCTCGATTCCGTTCATCTTGGGAAGGCTGATGTCAAGGAGGATTAGGTCTGGTTGCAGTTCCTGCGCCATCTGCACGGTTTCTAATCCATCATTCGCTTCATGGACCGCATAGGCACCATCGCATTC
>QIAL01000430.1 GCA_003225535.1 Acidobacteriota bacterium
TGTAGTCCTTCAGCATAACGTCCACGGATTTCTTACCGAACGAACCCGTACCGCCGGTAATCAATATTGACTCTTCGGACCAATTCATCCCTTCCGCCTTGTTCCGATATTGCGAATCAAAGACCCTCGATGTCGCCGAGTTGGTCGACTTTGAATTTGCGAGAACTACCCCTGAGACCAATCCGGTAGATGGCTTTGGTCTGCTTTTACGTTGCACGCTAGTATAGCGGAGTCTCGCGTGTTTTCATCAGGATGATCACTAGCGATGACATGGAAAATTCGTCACGACTTTCTCCGCTTCGATGCTAAAATGTCGAGCGCACTCCCAGTTCTTTAGTTCGTACTGATTCCCTGCGCGACAGACCAGCCTCTTCGACCCGGGATTTCGAGGTTAGTGGGCAGCACAGGCCTTGCAGGGCCTTTTTGGCAATGTCAGAAACCGTTCAGGAGCAGGCATGGATCTAGGGCCCTTGGCACCGTTAGGCACGCCTACCATTCGCGAAATACAGCCGTCGCAGAATGTCGACCTGGTAAGACCCCAGGACCCTCGTTTCTATCCGCCCCTTGCATCTCACGAATCTGGCGCTCGCGAATACCTCCGCACTCTGATCAAACGGAAATGGATAGTTATCATATGTCTGGTCACAATTTTTTCCGTCGTTGCAATCGCGACCTTAAAAACAACGCCGGTCTATGAGGCCGGTGGCACGATTGCGATCAACAAGCCGGACACCACTCTCAATTTTCAGAATTCCGCCACGTTTAGTCTCGACTACTTTGATCCAACGGAACTCGATACGGAAGTCAAGATCCTGCAAAGCGATCTTCTCGCTATGCAGGTGATTCGTGAGCTCAATCTCGACCGCAGGCCGGAAATCGCCGGCCAGGCTCCTCCCATTCCATCTCCTTCTCTCGATCTCACGGACCCGCTGCAGATCGATCCTGGGCGCGCATCCTCCATGATCGGAGGTTTCAAAGGAAATCTGCGGGTGACGCTCAGTCCGAATACTCGCATCATAGAAGTGCACTATCGAAGTGCTGACCCCCAGATGGCTGCCAACGTGGTGAACACATTGATGCAAACCTACGTTGAGAACAATTTCAAGGCCCGGTTTGAGTCTACGATGCAGGCCTCGGACTGGCTTTCCAAGCAACTCGTGGATCTCCAGATGAAGGTAGAAACCTCCCAGGAAAAGCTCGTGCGCTATCAAAAAGAGCACGAAATCTTGGGTGCGGACGAAAAGCAGAACATCACCATGGCGAAATTGGACGAACTGAACAAGGAACTCACCGCAGCCGAGAGTGAGCGCATGGACAAAGAGGCGCTCTATCGCCTGGTGGATTCCGGAGATCCCGATGCGATCCTGTCGAGTGCAAACGCCCTCGAAGAAGCCGGCGCCGGAGGCCAATCCAGCAGTGCTTTGCTGGGGGGATTGCGATCCAAAGAGGCGGACCTGAAAATCCAGGCCGCTGACCTGAGCACCCAGTTCGGGCCGTCGTATCCCAGGCTGAATCAGTTGAATAATCAACTCAAAGAGATTGATTCGCAGATCCAGGGTGAAATGAAGAAGATCGTTGCCAAGGTTCGCGGCCAATATAACGCAGCCTTGCAGCGCGAGAACATGCTTCACACGGCGCTCGATAAGCAGAAACAGGAAGCCAATAAACTCAATGAGAGTGCCATCGAGTACACACTCCTGAAGCGTGACGTTGACACCAACCGCCAACTCTACGAGGGCCTTCTGCAGAAATTGAAAGAAGCTGGGGTCTCCGCCGGTTTAAAGTCCAACAACTTCCGAATTGTCGATAGTGCCCGGCCTCCTACCGGACCCATTGAGCCGAACGTTCCACGAAATTTACTCTTCGCCGCGGTTCTCGGCCTCGCCTCGGGTATGGGATTGGCGTTTTTGATCGAGGCCCTCGACAACACAGTCCGGACCACCGAACAGGCCCAGATGATTGCGGGTGTTGCATCCCTGGGCATGATTCCGCTGGGCTCCAAGTCGGCCCGCGAAGGTCCGAATCCAAAGCGCCTGGTGATCGCCAGTTCGAAAGAGGCGGTGGAACTGGTCACGCAGGTTCGGCCGCAATCGCAGATGGCAGAGTCCTATCGCGCGCTTCGCACCTCTCTGCTGCTGTCAAATCTGGGTGCTCCACCGAAAGTCATCATCGTCACGAGTGCCTTGCCTCAAGAAGGCAAAACAACCACAAGCATCAATACCGCCGTCGTGCTGGCCCAAAAGGGCGTTCGGGTGCTCCTGATTGATGCTGATTTACGTCGTCCCAGCATTCACAAGACGCTGGGCATGGGACCGCACAGTGGTTTAAGCAATGTGCTGACCGGCAGCACAACCCTGGAGCAGGCGATCTCAGACACGACGATTCTCCCCAATCTATTCGTGCTCCCCGCCGGAACGCCCCCGCCCAATCCAGCCGAGCTTCTGGCTTCCTCGAATATGCGCGATGTGTTGAACCAACTGCGGGAGCAATTTGACCATATCGTCATCGATACGCCCCCGTCTCTCTCGGTCACAGACGCGGTTGTGCTCTCGCCGCGGGCAGACGCTGTGATCTTGGTTATTCGCTCGGGCCAGACCACTAAACAGGCCTTGCGACGTGCGCGTGACATCCTCATGCAGGTGAACGCGAAGGTGGTGGGAGTTCTGCTCAACGCAGTGGATCTGAGTTCGCCCGACTACTACTACTATTACGAATATCGCGGAAAGTACGCCAGCTACTATCGGGAAGATTCATCCGGGCGCGAGCATGAAGAAGAAGAGGAAGTGATTGAAGACGCGCCGTCCTCGAGTAGCGCTTAGAACAGAGTCCGCGAGTCCCACAATATGAAGATTGCTTTCAATACACCCGTCCGCAAACGGGTTACTGTGGTTCTCGCGGCAGTGATCGCGACTGCCTATGTTGGCTTGACTGCAAGCCAGTTTCTTGCTTCCTGGGCCGGGAGCAGTGCCGAATTGTCCAGCTTGAAAAGAGCGGTGTGGTTGGATCCAGGCAATGCTGAGTATCGCGATCATTTGGGGCGATACTACGATCTGGTTGCCCGTGATCCTGCATCTGCGGCTGCGCACTACAACAGCGCTGTCCAAATCAATCCTCATTCCCGTCAAACCGATGCTCTTGAGCATGCGATTCAGGCCGATGCCACGACGCCCGACGTTGCGTGGGAAGCAGCCAACCTCTACCTGGTACAAGGGGAAAACGAAACGGCGCTACGCGAGTTTCGAGTCGTGATCGCGAACGATCCCTCGCTCGCGGCTGTCGCCTTGCAGTTCTGCTGGCGCATTGAACCGGATGTTGACGCCCTGTTACGCGATATTGTGCCGGTGCGCGCCGATGCCTATATCAGCTTTCTCACCCTGTTGGAGTCGCGGCAGGACACCGAGGGTACGAAGAAGGTATGGAGCGCGCTCATGCGAACGCGCGATAGCTTTGAGACTCGTTATGCTTACGATTATGTACGCTATCTCATCTTGCACAAGGAGGTCGATCAGGCGGTGCTTGCGTGGCAACAGATTGCGGCCCGTTTTGGGTTTTCCGCTTACCTGCCTTCCTCAGACAATCTGGTTGTGAATGGCAACTTCAATCTTGCCATGTTGAACACCGGTTTCGATTGGCAATATCAAAAGCAATCGAGCGTGAATCTGGCCCTGGATCCCAGCGACTTCCACGCCGGCAGGCGTTCACTGCAAATCACCTTCGATGGGCCTGGAATCAGCGATGCCGGGATCTATCAGTTCATTTCAGTGCAGTCCAACACGACTTACGATTTCACGGCCTATTACAAAAGCGGTGAAATGGAAGGCGCCGGAGGTCCTCATTTCACGATCCAGGATATGTACACCCAGGCGGTCTATTACGAAAGCGACGAGTTGAAGGATGCGGGATTCTGGAAGTCAGCCAATGGCGAATTCACCACGTCTCCGGATTGCAAACTGGTGGTATTGCACATCAGACGGCTGCCAGCGGGCAGCCCCATACGAGGCAAGTTGTGGGTAGACGACTTTCATCTGGTTAAGAAAGCATCATAGGTTCTTCCCCGAAGTTTTGGAAAAGCGCGAAGTATGAGGCATTCAAAGCACAATAATAAGAAGACCGAGGTGAATCGGCAATCGCTGGCAGCGAAGATTGACGCGACGCTTTTGTATGGAATATTTGCATTGCTTATGTTCGGTCCGCTCGTTTTTGGGGCCGTTGAACCCTGGTCTATCTTCTGCGTCGAGAGTGGCACGGTTGTGCTGGTACTTCTTTGGTTGGCCAAGCAATGGCTGAATGACGAGATCACAATCCATTGGAACCCGCTGTTTCTTCCCATGTTGGTATTTGTGGGCCTGATCGTGGTCCAGATCATCTTTAGGGTCAGTGCCTATAGGCACGACACAATTTCGCAGGCATGGTTGTATTGCGCCTATGGCATGCTCTGTTTCCTTGCTACTCAGACACTTCGGCGCAGTTCACAAGCGCGAAAAGTGGCGCTGATTTTGGCGGTTTTTGGTGTCGTTGTCGCCGCATTTGCACTGCTGCAAGGCGTCGCGCCCAATGGGAAGCTGTACTGGATGCGCGTGCCACGCCTTGGCGGCAAGATTTACGGTCCTTACGTCAATCACAACCATTACGCAGGATTGATGGAACTACTGGTGCCGATTCCCTTGGTCATTTCTCTCTCCCGGCTGGCCGAAGAAAAGATCCGCATTGCTGCAGGCGTGGCCGCAGCAATTATGGTGGGGACGATTTTCCTTTCCGGGTCGCGTGGCGGAATGCTTGCCGTCTTCGCCGAGTTGGCCATCTTCGGAGTGATCCTCTTCCGCCGGAAACGGAGCCTCCGTATTGCGCTCGGTCTCGCCGCTTTTGTCGTCGTTCTGGTCAGCCTGCTCGCTTGGCTCGGCGGTAGAGAACTCACCTCGAGAGTGGGCAGCATTTCAGAGGAAGCCCGCGGCGAGATTTCAGGGGGGATGCGCCTCTCCATCTACAAAGATGGCATCCGGATGTTTGGCCATCGCCCAGTTTTGGGCTGGGGTCTTGGGACTTTTCCCGTCGTCTACCCTCAATTCAGGAGTTTCTACACAAATTTCTTTGTGAACGAAGCCCACAACGATTACGTGCAGTTGCTGGCTGAGATGGGCAGTCTTGGGTTCGGCACCATGGTGTGGTTCTTGGCAGTCATGTACAGACACGCGCGGCGCAAGACTGCAAAATGGCCGACCGAGGCGACGGGTGCGGCGACACTCGCATGCTCGCTGGGTGTCATTGGGATTCTCCTCCACAGTCTTGTCGACTTCAATCTGCAGATTCCTGCGAATGCGGCCCTCTTTTTCGTATTCTGCAGCATTGCGACCGCGCCACCTCTGCTGACACGCTTGCGAAGGCCGAAACCTGTGTCCACGCAAGAAGAAGACTTTTTTCCTGCATCCGAAGTCGTTTAGGAATTTGCTTCGCGAT
>QIAL01000431.1:0-3021 GCA_003225535.1 Acidobacteriota bacterium
TGCCCCGGAAGCTTGGTGGCGAAAGCCAGTTCTCCAGGAGTTCCAATGGCGCGGTATTCCGACATGAAGATAGATCCGCCGCCGGCCACGCGCTTGATGACTCCGAAGAGGCCGCCGCCACCGCCGAACTGCGTGTGCGTCGTCATCTGAATGGAACTGCCCATCCAGGAAAGTTCTCCGGCCTCGGAGATGATGGACTCGTTGGGGTCGAGGATAAACTCCAGAACTGGCATCGTTGTGCCGGTGATGCGGCTCTGCATGCGGGTCTCCTTTTAGACGGAGAGTATACATGGAGGAAGTTGGTACTCAGTACTCAGTACTCAGTACTCAGTACTCAGTACTCAGTTCTCAGTTCTCAGTTCTCTCAGAAAAGGCTCGGCCAGGTGGGAATGGCTGCGACAGGTTTTTCTCGCGGGTCGGAGGACCGTTGCGCCGCGGCGCTGGGGCAGGGTTGAATTGTGGCTTTCGCGCTAAGCACTGGAGTGGGACATCACAAAGAAAAAAGGCCCAGCATTTCGCTGGGCTTTTTTCGTTCGCGGCAATCTAGTGAGACATACCGCCGGACTTACAGCTCTTGGAAATGTGTTTTACCGATGTGACCTGCAACGCATGGCCACCGCTTGCGCTGCTAGCGGTGCCGCTGGGTTCTGTCGAACCTGATGCCCCGGCGCCAGCTGATTCTGACGTGCCGGTCACTTTTATTTCATGACCGACATGCTCAGTCAGTTTCGCAGTGTCGCCGGTGAGTTGATAGGACATTCCATTCTTGTCGGTAAGGGTGAAGTTTCCGTTGGAGCCACTCAGGCAACCTTCGACCGTCATCTGGCCGCCGGCACCGGTGCGTGATGTTTGTCCCGATGTGCTGTCCTGCGCGACGGCCCATGAGAGGCCGAGCAACAGAATGGAAAGTAGTAGGAAAATTTGTCGCATGTTTGACCCTCCAGATCAACTTAGTCGATTCCCAAGCTTCGGAATGGACGTGGCAGTCCGCCACTCCTGGAGCGCGATCAATCTGACAAGGAATTGTCCCTTGGCTTACCTTAGGGGACCAATACAGCGATTTCTGGAGAAGGTGCGAGGGTTTACCCGTAGCGGACTTAAAACCCGCATCTCGGATCACAACACACGAGAAGAGCAGCATCGGCCCTAAGTGAAACGAATGGCTAGCGTTACTGCTGGTGCCGCGATCCGTTCTCACGTTGCGTCGACGGTGACGACTTTCCATGAGCCCTGTCGAGAGAACACAGATTACTTCCAGGTGAAGGTAGCAACAGCTCCCGCTGGCAGGGTGTAATGGAATGACTGATCTTTGAAGCGTGCCGTGAAGGTTTCAGCCGTGCTGGCGGAGTTCAGCACCAGCAGGACGATCGACCCATCGGAATTCTGAAAGGCGACATCTTCTATGCTGCCGGCGCCGAAAGTGTTCGACTCAATTCGGTGCGCGCCCGGACGGACGAACTTTCCCAGATGTCCCAGGATGTAGTACTCCACGTTAAGAGTGACGGTGGCCGGAGAAACCCTGTCGTCGATCGTCACGACTCCTCGGCAGTTGGAGCAAGTGCCGTTCTTGGGTCCAGAGTTCTGATCGAGAGCTAAATTCCAAAGGCTGACACTCCGGGCCCAGTTGCGCGTGCTGCCGATCAGCAAGTGCTGGGCGTTCCACACGAGGTCGCCAGCGAACGTGCTGGAAGTAATGCCGGAGCATTCTGTGAACCAGATGTCCTTGGTTGGGAACGTTGTTTCAACGGTCGACTGCGCGCTGGGGTCGCCTGCGTAACAGTGAAACGAAGTGCCGGCGAGATATTGCGCAGCGGAACTCTTAAGCGCTGACTCAGCGTAAGCGGTGTTGTCCCAATTGTGTTCGTAGCCGAAGATCTTCACATTCGCCAGTCCGGCCGTGCTCAGGGCAGGTCCGAGATTATTTGCGATGAAAGCAGATTCGTCGCTCGCAGGGAGATGTTCGGATGGGTATCCCGTGGTCGAGTACAGCGGTTCGTTCTGCACGGATAGGGCATAGATGGGGACGCCTTGGTGCTGGTACGCTTGCACGAAATCGACGAAGTAATGCGCCAGGCTGGGGAAGTAGGCAGTGTTCATGTTTCCGCCATTCATCGTTCCCGTCGATTTCATCCAGGCGGGCGGACTCCAGGGCAGCGCGACGACGTTGATACTCGGATTGATGGAGAGAGCCTGTTTCACCAAGGGAATGATGTAAGCGGCATCGTGGGTCACGGAGAAGTTTGTGAGATTGGGGTCCGTCTGACGCGCAGGCATGTCGTCGTAACTGTAGTTGCCACTCGCCGAGAAGTCAGATGCGCCCATCGGCTGGCGGAGAAAGCTGATGCCGATGCCGGCGCTCGGACTAAAGAGTTGTTGCATCAACGTATTTCGTTGCGAAGGGTTGAGCTTGTTCCATATCAACCAGGCGGAGGAATCCGTGAGGGAACCGCCAAAGCCGTCCATCTGCTGAAACCGGGTGGCGTCGTCGACGGTGATGACGAGCCCGCTGGAACTTCCGCCTGCTGTGAACGAGATGCCAGGCTGCATTTGCAGAAGCATCGAATGATCGCCGGTCGTTTCAACGATCTGTACACTTCGACCAGTCGACACGGATTGTGTGGTCGCTGAATTGGGACAGCTAGTCAGGAAAAAGCAGGCTAGGCAGACCAACAGGAAGTAGAAGAATCGGGCGCGGCCGAAAGGTCGGGTGTTCACGCACAGATTAAAACAATCTATGAGCACGGCTTCTGACATCTTCCCTCTCGCTAATGAACGCTGTCAGGAAAAATCGTTGCCGACAAGAATCTCATGCGTGTCAAATCGCGGTGTGTTCTCTGATCGCTCCAGAACTTTCCATCGCTGCCGGTTTGGGCTACCCTAGGCGCATCAATCTGCGTGCACGTGCACAACCCCGCAGCCGTCAATGAGAAGCTCAAAACCAATTCGTATTCTGGTGGTTGACGATCACTTCATGGTCCGCATGGGCCTCTCTGCATCACTGAACGTCGAGCCCGACATGGA
>QIAL01000431.1:3069-5637 GCA_003225535.1 Acidobacteriota bacterium
TGCCGGGGATTAGCGGTACCGAGTGCACAGCCGCGATCCTTCACGAATTCCCGGATGCCCGCATCCTCATGCTTTCCACGCATTCTGGCGAAGAGGAGATTTATCGCGCTCTGCAGGCCGGCGCCCAAGGTTACATCCTCAAGAGCATCATTCGGGAGGAACTTCTGCGCGCCGTTCGTGAAGTTCACCAAGGGCGTCAGTATGTGGATCCGATCGTGGCCTCGCAGCTGGCCGAGCGCAGGACCCATCGCTCCCTAAGCGCCCGCGAGGTGGAAGTGCTGCGGATGGTTGCCAAGGGACTGGGGAACAAAGAGATCGCGAGCGCTCTCGATATCGCGGAAGTAACGGTGAAACTGCACGTGAGTCACGTCCTCGAGAAGCTCAGCGTGAAAGATCGCACCCAGGCCGCTACCGTCGCACTGCAACGCGGAATTATCTCGCTAGAGTGAAGAAACGTAATCGTTTACGGTCTCCTAGCTGTACGAAAGTATAATTGACACCCTCCTTCTAGTTGCATTCTATTAGTGCGTTTAGATTACCTATGCGTGCGTCAGGCTCTGGAGGCAGTTCCATGTCGAACTTGCAGCGTTGGGTCCTACCCCTCTTACTGATTCTCGGAAGCGGGGCTTGCTTTGCTCAGAGCACCGGCTCCGGTGACATTCGCGGCACGGTAACCGACACTTCGGGAGCGATCATTCCCGCAGTCACAGTCGTCGTGTTGAATGTCGATACGGGTGTGTCGAAGACCTTCACCACGAACGAGGCGGGGCTTTATGACACGAATGCCATCGTTACGGGCTCGTACACGGTTACCTTTGCTAAGGGGGGGTTTGAGAAGGTAGTTCGCGGCCCGGTCACCGTGCAGGTCGGTTTCACCACCGTCAATGGCGAACTGAAGGTTGGTGCGGAGACTCAAGAGGTAACGGTCACGGCTGACGTACCCTTGCTCAAGACCGAATCGAGCGAACAGAGCACAACGCTGGAAGCGAAGTCCATGGAGCAGCTGCCCCAGGTCGCGGGAGGGTCCGGGGTGAGTTGGGAGAACTTCATGATCCTGCTGCCCGGCGCCACCGGCGGGACGGGATCATCCCAGGGCACAGCGAATCCAGGCCAGGTAGTCGCGATCAACGGCAACCTGCCGTACAGCAACATTCTGGCGGATGGAGCGTCAACCACGCTTTCGCATAGCCAGAATGCCAATCCCGCGGTGTTTGAGACCGTTTCCGAACTGCAGGTCAACACTTCGTCTTTTTCGGCGCAATACGGTATTGGCGGCGCCATCTTCAACCAGATCAGCAAGGGCGGCACTAGCCAGTTTCATGGGTCAGCCTACGATTACTTCCAGAACGATGCGCTGACCGCCCATTCGCAGTTTCAGACTGGAAAGATACCATTCCTGCGCTTTAACAACTTCGGCTTCTCGGTGGGTGGCCCGATTCTGAAGAAGAAAATGTTCTTCTTTTTCGACTACGACCAGATCGTCGATCACGGCAACAATAGCGCCACGAGCAACATTCCTACCACCGGTATGATGGGTGGAGACTTTAGCGGAATGAACACGCTCTACGATCCAACCACTCAGACCATGGCGACCGATTCCGCAGGGAACCCTTATCCGGTCCGCCAGAGCTTTTTGAGTGAGTATGGGACAAATGCCATCCCCTCGGCATTGTTCGATCAGGTAGCGTCAAAGATGCAGGGATTCTTCCCGACGCCGACAAACCATATCGGCGGCGCGACGTTTCTTCCGGGAGATATCGGTTCGGAAGGGCAGCCGGAAAACAACTACTTCGCCAGCATCGTGCAATCCACGCCATACAGGAAGTACTTCGGCCGCTTGGATTACGACATCACGCCGACTAATCGCGTGACTGTGTCGGATACTCAGAGCGATACTCCGGTAGTCTACCCGAGCACCGTATTCGCCTGCCCCATCACTTGTCAGTCCGGTGACGTGGACAATAACAACGCACAGATCACCGACGTATGGAACATCAGCCCACGCACCGTCAACGAAGCGAGAATAGGTTTTACCAGCCAGTTGAACTTCTTTGCGGACCTCGCCCTCAATAAAGGCTACGCCAGCAAGCTGGGTTGGCAGTTCGCCAAGGCAGATGATTTCCCGGGGATCATCACTCCCAGCTGGCAGTATCCCTTTGCGTGGATCACGCCAGGATCCAACTCTGTCTATAAGGAATTCACCTGGGACCCGTCCGACGTCGTGACCATGATCCGCGGCAAACACATCCTTCACTTCGGCGGAGAGCTTCTGGTCTATCAGAACAATTCCACAGCCTGGGGCAACACCAACGCGGGCCAGTTCACCTTCTCCGGTCAGTACACGCAGCAATGGAAGCCCGACCCTGTGACCGGCGTGGCGGCTCCGGTCGCCGGAACGGGCATGGAGTATGGTGACTTCCTGCTGGGTTATGCGCAGAGCTGGAATGCCGCCGTCTCACCTGAATATGGGGCACGCATGAAGACCCCGCAGGTGTTTTTTCAGGACGATTGGAAGCTGCGTCCGAATCTAACCATCAACCTTGGTCTTCGCTACCAGATCAACCATGG
>QIAL01000432.1 GCA_003225535.1 Acidobacteriota bacterium
CCTGGGTTTCAGCTGCGACGTCGGCTTCTCTGATAAACCGGACATCCTCACTGCACGTTATCGCAAAGAAGAGACCGAAGCTGAAGGGCGACTCATCGCTGTCATCAACTAGGACGCCCTCGGAAATCGGGCTCCAGTCCCCAAGGAACGCTCGATGAATCATCCAAGGTAGTGCTGTGGAGCTTCGGGGCCTATAAAGTTTCGAGCGAAACCACTCTGCAACCCGACCGCGATCCAGCGGCACGGTGCCGGTTTGTCCGAGTACGGTGACGCGCACGGATCCTGAGGACAGGCGAGCAGACATCTGGCGAAACTCCTCTCGCAGCTTAGGAAACGCGGCGTTGCAGGCGGAATCTCCGGCACAGGCGTCGAACATTTTCTCGAGTGCGGCTTGTCCGGTTTTTGCGAAAGGCAGTGGCGACGCTGCATCGAGCGGAACGACACTGCCCATATACACAGTCCGCACGCTTTTGGGGTACATTCGCAGGTAAACCTGCGCAGCTCGAGTTCCGTATGAGCCCCCGAACAAATTCAGTGGTCCGTAGCCGAGAGCCTGTCGTACCTGTTCCAGGTCGTTGGCGAAGCGATCGTAGGTGTACTGTGTCAGGTCAGCTCGCACGCGAAGGTTTTGCTCGCATTTTTCGACGGCCGCAGGCGGGAACACATCGCGTAGGCTCACCGCAGCTTCTTGCGCCGAGAATAGAGCGCAATTCAACGCGCCTGAGCGTCCAGTACCCCGCTGGTCTACTAGCAGGATGTCGCGATCCTGACGCAGCGTTGTGAACTGCTTGACGTAAATCTCGGCTGCGCCGATCGCGTCTTCCCCAGGGCCGCCCATCAATATGACAATCGGATCTGGACGCGACTTCCCGCCGGTCGCGGGGATCACGGCCACGCCGATCTTGAGCTGACGCCCCGCCGGCCGACTGGGATTCTCGGGGACTACCAGTACACCGCACCGCGCTGGTTGCGGGACGCCTGACAATTTGCAAGAGGAAAGCTGGATGGCGGCAGAGGACTCTGCAGAACGCGGTGGACGGCCGCCAATCGCGGCGTTCGCGACGCTCACGAATTGAATCGATATCGCGGCCGTCAATGGCAAAAGCAGCAGAAGTCCCGTCGTCCACCGGCGCGAAGAGCCCGGTTCACGGGTTCGACGCAAATATCGGCATCCTGCGTTAGTGCTGGCCCGTTCATTTACAGCAACCCTGAAGTTGGGATCGTATCCCCGTAAGTGGGGGCTTTCGGCTCTCATTCAAATCTCCACCGTTATTCTTGCAGCCCTCGTTTGCATTCGTCCACATATCCTTCGAGGATCTCTAGTTCTGCGGGAACGCCGGCAGGAACATTTGCGCAAATCGCGCTGTATAGTCAGCCTATGAAACTTCCCTACCTTGCTGCGTTTCTTCTTTGCCTGGCAACCGCGATAGCGGCGCAGAAGCCGCCCGATACTGCCCGCGAGTATACCGAAGCACATCGCGCGGAACTCGTGCGACAGTTTAGCGAATTGCTGTCGATACCAAACATTGCCGCCGATCAGGCAAACCTGAAGCGCAATGCCGACGTACTCCTCGAAGGGCTGCGGAAACGCGGTATCGATTCCCGCCTGCTCTCTCTCCCCGGCGCGCCGTCGGTAGTCTTCGGGAAGATCGACGTGCCGGGAGCCCAGCATACGATCGTCTTCTATGCACATTACGACGGACAGCCAGTTACTCCGTCGGAATGGGATGGCGGCTCGCCCTTCACGCCGATTGTGCGGGAAGTAAACGGCGAGCAGCGCATCTACGCCCGATCTGCCGGCGACGATAAGGCGGCGATCTTCGCGCAGCTCACCGCGTTCGACGCGTTAAAGGCGGCCGGGATCCCGTTGCGGGCGAATCTTCGCTTCGTTTGGGAGGGTGAGGAGGAAGCGGAATCGCCACATCTGGAGCAGATCCTCAATGCCAACCGCGATCTGGTCCACGGCGATGTTTGGCTGGTATGCGACGGCCCGGTCGATCAGAGCGGTGAACAGACGGTGGTGTTTGGAGCGCGAGGCGATGCGCATTTGGAAATCACAATCTATGGACCGCACCAT
>QIAL01000070.1 GCA_003225535.1 Acidobacteriota bacterium
CTTAAGGCCATCGACATGACGGTGGATGGTCTCGCCGTTCCCCTCATCGATGAAACGGCATTCTCGGTGCTCGACGTCTGGGCGGCCGATCGCGGCTATTCCAAGATCGTCCCCAACCTGATGGGGTTTTAACACAGCGTTAACATTGCCGCATTAGAGTTGACACCCGCCGTCGCCGGGTGTATTTTTTCGTGCGACTTCCGGTATACGCGAACTGCAGTAAGTGCATCCTACGGATATCCACCTAGCGGGGATCTGAATGGACCTTTCACGCCGTTCCTTCCTGAAGACGGGAGTAGCCGGTGCGGTCGGGCTCTCAGCACTCGGGTTCGATCTACAACCTCTGCAAGCTCAGTCTTCCAGCCTCAAAATTTCACGCACCACGCAAACGCGCAGCACCTGCCCGTATTGCTCGGTGAGTTGCGGCATCATCATCCATACCATTGGGGATGGCGCGAAGAACGTTACTCCACAGGTGGTTCATGTCGAGGGCGATCCCGATCATCCCATCAACCGCGGCACGCTTTGTCCGAAGGGCGCTTCCCTGTTGCAGGACATCGTCAACGATCGTCGTCTGCTGAAGCCGCAGGTGCGCCGCCCCGGCTCCGATCATTGGGAAGACATTCCCTGGGATCAGGCGATCGATGAAATTGCCACGCGGACCAAGGCGCTCCGTGACGCGGACTTTATCGAGCAGGACAAGAGCGGCAAGACCGTCAACCGCTGGGAGAGTATGGCCTTTGCCGGCGGATGTACCGATACCAACGAGTTCAATTATCTGGTTGTGAAGTCAATGCGTTCGATGGGGGTGACGTGCCTGGAAAACCAGGCACGTGTTTGACACGGACCCACGGTCTCCAGTTTGGGGCCAACATTCGGACGCGGGGCGATGACCAACGGTTGGGTCGACATCAAGAACACCGACATGATGTTGATCATGGGCGGGAATCCTGCCGAGAACCATCCTTGCGGATTCAAGTGGGTCGTTGAAGCCAAACGCAACCGCAACGCGAAGATCATCGTAGTCGACCCGCGCTTCACCCGCACCGCGACGCAGGCGGACCAATTCCTTCAAATCCGCGCTGGATCCGACATCGCCTTTCTCGGCGGGATGATCAATTTTGCCATTCAGAACAAGCGTTACAACGAGGAGTATCTCGTCAACTACACCAACGCCGCGTTTGTCGTGAAAGATGGTTTCAAGCTTCCAGAGGATGGCTTGTACTCCGGCTTCGATCAAAACGCGAAGACTTACGACAAATCAACCTGGAACTATGAAGAGGGTGGAGCAGTTTCGGCGGCCGAAGCCACGTTACATTCGACCGCTGCGCATCAGCAGGACGGCGGCAGCGCCCACGGCGCCGAAGGTCAGGGATATCAGGCACAAGGTCCGGCCGGAGCAAAAGGCATGGGTGGAGGTCCGGCTCCTCCACCCATGTTGCCGCCGAACGTGGCATACGATCTTTCCCTGCAACATCCCCGCTGTGTCTTCCAACTGCTGAAACAGCAATACTCGCGCTATACGCCGGAGATGGTCGAGCGAATCACCGGGATCCCCAAAGATCAGGCGCTCAAGGCCTGGGACACATTCACCTCCATTCGCCA
Source organism: Acidobacteriota bacterium (assembly GCA_003225535.1). Taxonomy (GTDB): domain Bacteria; phylum Acidobacteriota; class Terriglobia; order Terriglobales; family Acidobacteriaceae; genus Sulfotelmatobacter. The sequence continues at coordinate 1,606 of QIAL01000070.1, forward strand.
GAACGGCGACATGAAGAAGGCGGGCACGATCATTTATGCCGTGGGCTGGACGCAGCACTCCTCCGGCACACAGACGATCCGCACGGCTGCGATGATTCAGTTGCTGCTCGGCAATGTGGGGCGCGCCGGTGGCGGCGTCAACGCCCTCCGCGGGCACTCAAACATTCAGGGTGCGACCGACATGGCCGGGGTCTTCGACATCCTTCCCGGCTATCTCAAGATGCCGACGCCCGCCGACACGGACCTGAAGGCTTATCTCACTCGCACCACACCCAAGGCGTCGAAGCCGAAAGAGTGGGATTCCTTCAACTACTGGTCCAATACTCCGGCGTTCACCGTGTCGCTCCTTAAGGCGCTCTACGGCGATGCGGCCACCAAAGAGAATGATTTCGCCTTCAACTGGCTTCCCAAGATCGACCGCAAGTACTCCTGGGCGGAGATCTGGGATGACATGTACAACGGCAAAGTCAAAGGCATGATGGCGTTCGGCATGAACGGCGTCATGATCGGGCCGAACGCAAAGAAGAATATCGAAGCCCTCAAAAAAGCGGATTTCCTCGTCGTCTGCGAAATCTATCCCGACGAGACCAGCGAGTTCTGGCGCGCGCCGGGCACCACACCCGATGAAGTGAAGAAGATCAATACGACGGTTTACCGGCTGCCTGGCGCCGGCTTCGCCGAGAAAGACGGCACCTTCGTGAACTCCGCGCGCTGGCTGCAGTGGAAGTGGGCCGCCGTTCCCCCTCCCGGAGATTGCAGGCTCGATCAGGAAATTCTGGCGCGCATCTTTTTGAAGGTCCGCGAGAAATATCAGAAGGAAGGCGGCAAGTTCGCCGATCCGGTCCTGAAACTTTCCTGGAACTATACGAACCCATACAACCCGTCTCTTGCTGAAGTCGCCAAAGAACTGAATGGCAAAGCCCTGGGCGACGTCAGCGACCAAAAGACCAACACCACGATCAAAGCGGACCAACAACTTCCCGGCTTTGCATTCTTGCGCGACGACGGTTCCACCATGTCGGGTAATTGGCTCTTCTGTGGCTCATGGACCGAGGCCGGTGCCCTGACGCAACGCCGCAGCCCGGAAGATCCGTCGGGTCTTGGCATTCATCCCAACTGGGCGTGGTCGTGGCCGATGAATCGGCGTGTCTTGTACAACCGCGCGTCATGCGATCTCAACGGCAAACCCTGGGATCCCGATCGCAAGCAAGTCTGGTGGAGTGAAGCGAAACAGAAGTGGGTAGGTAATGACGTTCCCGATTTCAAAGCGGATTCCGATCCGAAAACTCGCATGGGTCCGTTCATCATGAACCCTGAAGGCGTCGGACGTTTATTTGTGCCGATCGGCGCCGTCGCCGATGGTCCCTTCCCCGAGCACTACGAACCCGTGGAGAGTCCAATCGCAAATCCGTTGCATCCGAATCAATCCAACAATCCGATTGCTAAGAGATTCAAATCGGACATGGACAAGTACGGAACCGTCGAGCAGGGATTCAATATCATCTGCACGACCTACCGGCTTACCGAACACTATCACTACTGGACCAAGAACAATCCCATGAACGTGCAACTCGTTCCCGAGCCGTTCGTGGAGATTCCTGCCGAACTCGCCGATCAGATGGGCCTGCGCGGCGGAGAGAAAGTAAAAGTGAGCAGTGCCCGCGCGGAGTACATCGCCAAAGCGATGGTGACGAAGCGCATCAAGGGCATGATGATCGACGGCAAGAAGACCTACCAGATCGGCATTCCCATTCACTGGGGGTTCCGCGGTATCGCGGAAGACGAGGGCAAGACTGCGAAGACGCCGGTGAACTACCTCTCCCCGGCAGTGATCGATCCCAACGCTTACACACCCGAGTTCAAAGGCTTCCTCGTGAAGCTTGAGAGAGTTTAGAGGAGGCCTGAGATGAGCGATCGCAAGACGCTGCAAGTTCAGAGAATCTCGGGCCACCCCGGCCCCGTTCCCGGCGAGGGTACACAACGCCAGGAAAAGCTCTGCAAGCTGATCGATACCACCACCTGCATCGGCTGCAAGGCCTGCGAAGTCGCCTGCGTGGAATGGAACGACATGCCATTCCAGCCCACCATGTTCGACAACACATATCAGACGATGCCCGACACGAGTTGGAACTACTGGAACCTGATCAAGTTCAATGAGGTCAGCTCCGACGACGGATCGTTCCAGTGGCTGATGCGCAAGCACCAGTGCATGCACTGTGCCGACCCCGGCTGTCTCGCGGCGTGTCCGGCAGATGGTGCGATCGTGCAATACAGCAACGGCATCGTCGATTTCGAAGAGGCCAACTGCATCGGCTGCCAGTTCTGCGTCTCGGGATGTCCGTTCAATGTACCCAAGTTCAATCCGTCGACGAAGAAAGTCTACAAATGCACTCTCTGCTCCGACCGTGTAGGTCAGGGTTTGGAGCCGGCGTGCATCAAGTCATGTCCGACAGGATGCCTCCACTTCGGCACGAAGGACGACATGCTACAGCTCGCCAACACACGCGTGACGCAACTGCAGCAGCATGCGGGACTGAAAGACGCCGGCGTCTACGATCCGCAGACCATTGGCGGGACCTCGGTCGTCTACATCCTGCACGACGCGACGAATCCCGAAAAATACGGCGGGCTGCCGAAGAATCCTCGCATTCCGCTCAGCTTCACGCTCTGGAAGAACTGGTTCAAGCCGATTGGACTCATCGCGTCAATGATGGCGTTCGCCGGCGTCATCCTGCACTACGTGACTGAAGGACCGCGGGGAGTGCAGCCTCAACCTCCGGTGCGAGAGATCGATGGCGGCGAAGCGAGGAAGGAAAACTAGATGGCCACTCCTGCGAAAAGCATCGGGCGCGGCCCCGACCATTTCATCAATCGGATTGGCCTGACCGTCGTGTACGTCGGAGAACTCCTGCGCCATCGTGCCTACACGCGCTTCCTGCACTGGGCTTACGGAATCTTCTTCTTCCTCGCATTGATCTCGGGCTTCGGAATCTACATGCCGTGGATCTTTCGATGGTTCACTCCCCTGTTCGGCGGCGGAGCCATGACGCGCATGCTGCATCCGTGGTTCGGACTCGGCTTCGTATTCTTCTTCGGCCTGCAGGCTTTGAATTGGCTGGTCCCGATGGCGTGGGGCCCGGGCGACAGCCGGTGGATGAAGCGGATGAAAGACTACGTCACGCATCGAGACAGCATTGAACCGCCCGACGTAGGCTTCTTCAATGCCGGCCAGAAAGCAATGTTCTGGGAAATCGTCGGCGGCAGCATCGCCTATGTCATCACCGGCTTGATCATGTGGTTCCCTGAAATCTTCGGCCGCTGGCTCGTCGCGGTCAGCTATGTCATTCACGACATTTCGGCATTGATCATGCTGGCCGGCATCTTCGTTCACATCTACCTCAGCACCATCGGCGAGCCCGGCACCATGCAGGCCATGACCCGCGGCACCGTAAGCGAAGCCTGGGCATGGACGCATCACCCCGCCTGGTACAAAGAAGTCACCGGCCGCGACCCGCAACAGGCATTGCAGGAAGCTCGCCGAAACCTCAGCGAGACGCCGGGAAACTCGAGTAAATAAGAGAATTCCGTAATTACTGGGATTTGTCCGTAATTGCTTTTCGCGCTTCCGTCACAGTTATCATCAGGGTCATCGGCTGGACGGGAGAAGAAACGAATCCCCACTTCTCATAGAAGCGTTTGGCGCGCTCTGAGATCGCATGCACAAGAATCGCCCGGATGCCTGCGATTTCTGCTGCCTGCACCGTTCGCAACACGGCGTCGCGAAGTAGCGCTGGACCGATCGCATGACCTTGAAAGGTCTGATCCACGGCCAAGCGTCCGATTACCATCACGGGCACCGGATCCGGCTTATTGCGCCGGACCCGACCTGGTGTGTCAATGTGAGCCACGGCACCTGTGGCCAAAGCGTAGTAACCCACCACCCGCTTTCCAACGCAAACAACATACGTCCGCGAGGCGCGGCTCTCCTCGTTTTGGAGGGCTCGCTTTCGGAGCCAATCGTCAAGGGCGGGCTCTCCAGACTGAAATTGTGAGACGTCGTGGTCGGAAGAAAGCTTCTCCGGGCGACCAACGCGATCACTGGGACTACTCATTGTCCCAGGGTGCTCTGGCTTTCAGGAGTCGTGCCAGTCGGGGGTTACTCGCTGGGGGTTTGTCGAGAATGGAAATGAAACGCCTGAACTCCTCTTCTGGCAATGCGAAGTAGCGCCTCTCAAGCAGGACGCTTTCGGCCTCCCGGCAGGCTGTTTCCAACATGAAATCCGAACGACTCCGACCCAGCGCCGTAGCGGCACGGTCAATCAGCGATTTTTGCTCGCGACTTACGCGCAGATTGATGTTTTCCCCGCGATTCTTACCGGATTTCGTTGATGGCGCCCGCATAAGCCCTTCCCTTCTCTGTATATACATTGAGCATACATCCAAGTGCGCACACTGTAAACACGTGGGTCGTGTTTTGGAAAAGCTCCCGGAAACGGAACAGACTGTTTAGGGAATCCCACATGGATATGGATTTTGAAGAGAATTTGGCTGCCCCCCAGGGATTCGAACCCCGATAACCTGCTCCAGAGGCAGGTGTCCTAGCCGTTGAACGAGGGGGCAACTCGGTTATGGCAGGCGTCTTGATTGTAAGTGGTAGAAGAACCCTCGGTCAATTTGAAGGCGATGAGCGAAGCGCAATCAACAGCGACCCCCCCCGGGCTGCTCAGTTCTCTAATGCCGCCGATCGACTCCGCTCCCTGCGGGTTTTCTCAGCGATCTCCGCGATCAAGCTTTTGGCACGCGCCTCGCAGAGGTACGGCGATGGCGTGGCACCGCCTGCAATTGAAAGCGCACTGCCCCTTTCGGCGTTAGAATTCTCGAAGACTCCAACCTCTCCGAGAGATTTCTATGATCGTTACCGAGATTGCCTCAAAGACTTCCGACTACGCCGAACTCGCGCGCCGCCCGCTCGAAGTCGAACAGTGTGCGCTGGTCGTCATCGACATTCAACAGAAGCTGCTACCGCCGATCTTTCAGAAAGAGCAACTCGTGCGTAACGCGCAGTTGCTGATCCGCGCCGCAGAGATTCTGAAAATTCCCACTCTCCTGAGCACCCAGTACGCCAAGGGATTGGGCACCACGGTTCCAGAGATCTCTTCCCTGCTCACCGGCACCGAAGCCGTGGACAAGACCCTGTTCTCGTGCTTGGGCAGCGACGCTTTTTGCGAACTCCTCAAGCGTCTTCCCGGGCAGCGAAACACGCTGCTGCTCTGCGGAATGGAAAGCCACATCTGCGTCACGCAGACCGCGCTCGGAGCACTGCGTGAAGGATATCTGGTGCACGTCGCGTCTGATGCTGTCGGCTCTCGCACCGAATGGAACTGGAAAATCGGCTTGGACCGCATGTCCGCCGCCGGCGCCATCATCTCATCGACGGAAATGATGATCTACGAACTGATGCGCTCCTCGTCATCAGCGGCCTTCAAGGAACTCCTGCCGCATTTGAGAGGATAAAAAAAGCGTAAACCACGAAGGACACGAAGGTCCACGAAGGATTTCTGGAAACGGACTTCCTTCGTGTACCTTCGTGTCCTTTGTGATGGTCTTATGCTTCGGCCGGTTCGGCATCTTTCTTCTTCACCCGGACGACGGTGATTTTGGCGAATCCCTCCTGGAACGCTGGCGGCTTGAGCTTGGCAGCCATGCGCCGCATCACATCTTCCGGGACAACCCGATCGCGCCGCTGATGCCGTTCGACGCAGACCTCCAGAGGAACATCGAAGAATACGGCATGCACTTCGTAGTTGTAGTCTTTGGCGAGCTTGATCCAGTGCTGACGCTCTTGGGGAGTCAGGTTCGTGGCGTCGACATAATTCATCGGACGCTTGGCGATCAGCCGCGCCTTCAACATCGAGCGAAGATTGGAGAACACCAGATCCTGGAAGCGCTGCTCGCGGACGTCATCAAACAGCAGCGACCGCACCATGTCGCTCGATAACGGAACCACGCTGTGGCGCTTGAACCATGAACTCTTTCCTGAACCTGGCAGCCCAATCGCGAGCACGACAATTCCCTTCGGTGGACGCGAGGGCGCACTAGGCACAACAGCGGGAACTGCCGGAGCATGCGGAGCGGCTGAGACGGGTTGAGCTTCGCCTTCCGCGACCTCATCAGGTTCGGCGATCGCAGGTTCAGCCTCAGCTGATTCGGGCTCTGCAGAGTCAGGTTCCACGCCTGGCGCGCCAGGAATGCCCTTCGGAGTGAATGCCTCGGCGACGGCTTGCTCCCGTCCACGCCCACCTCTTCCACGGCCACCACGCCGACGGCGTCCGCGGACGCTGCGCTGCGCAGCTCCCGAAACGGCTCTGGGTTTCGCCTGCTCGCTCTCGACCGGCCCGGACTCTGCGGCGATCGGTTGCGCTTCGACTTCTTTCTCGGCGCCTTCCACAGCTTCGCTGCGACTCTCGGGCTCAGCTTCCGACGGCTCTTCGGCATCAAAATACGCAGGTTGCAGTGGCGGAGGCGCCGGCTGACTCACCTGCTCATCGGATTTCTTCTTGCGGCGTTGTAAGCGCTCGCGCATCCATTTACGCATGTTCAGGCTTGTAACACAGATTACAGGATAAGAGCAATCCGCAGAGCCACTTGCGAACCAGCCACGCCAGCCGGAAGACCGCCAGGAAGGCTGAGTCGATTGACAATTGCCCAACGTGATCCCGCTACAATGTTCGCCATGGCTAGCCCAATCCCTTCCCTCATCGCAGGACAGAAATATATTTCGCTGACCACGTTCCGCAAGACGGGTGCTGGCGTCGCCACGCCCGTATGGTTCGGAGAAGACGGCGACAAGCTTTACGTCATGACCCGCAGCGACATGGGAAAGACGAAGCGCATCCGCAACAACCCCCAGGTGAAAGTTGCCCCCAGCACCATTCGGGGAAAAGTTACGGGAGCAGAGTTCGCAGCCACGGCCCGCATCCTCCCGCCCGAAGAACACCAGCACGCGCGCCAATCCATCAACAGAAAATATTGGATGGCGCGGATTCCCCTGATCTGGTCAAGAACGGACACGTATTTCGAAATCAGCTTCAGCTGAATTCCTTGTCATTCCGAGCCGCGAAGCCGTGAGGAATCTGCTCATGCCCGCAGCGCCACTACTGTCGGCAGACACCAGAATCCTCCCTTCGGCTGCAATGACAACCGTCAGAAGCGATCACCACTCGCCGGTTGTCAGATACTGATGGATCGAGTTCGCGGCGCGCCGTCCCGCGCCCATGGCCAGAATCACAGTCGCCGCGCCGGTCACGATGTCTCCACCGGCAAACACTCCTTTGCGGGTGGTGCGCTGCGTTTCTTCGCTGGCCTGAATGTATCCACGTTTGTTCGTGGCCAGCCCGGGCGTAGTGCTCTGCACGATCGGATTCGCAGTCGTGCCGATCGCAATCACCGCCACGGATAAAGGCAGATCGAACTCCGATCCCTCGATCGGCACCGGCCGCCGGCGGCCGGAAGCGTCGGGCTCTCCCAGTTCCATGCGCACGCAGCGCGCGGCTGTGAGCCACCCGTTGCCATCGGAAAGAAACTCGACGGGAGCGGTCAGCATCTGGAAGTCGATTCCCTCCTGCCGCGCGTGATGCACTTCCTCCGCGCGCGCCGGCATTTCGGCGTCGCTGCGGCGATAAATCACATATGCTTTGCGCGCTCCCAGCCGCAACGACGAACGAATCGCATCGAGCGCTGTGTTCCCGCCGCCGATAACCGCCACATCTTTCCCGCGCAGATCGAGCATTGGCTCGTCATACACTGGGAATTTGTAGGCCTTCATCAGATTGATGCGGGTCAGGAATTCGTTCGCCGAATAAACTCCGTTCAGATGCTCCCCCGGAATGTTCATGAATTGCGGTAGCCCGGCGCCGGTGCCTATGTACACTGCGTCAAAGCCTTCTTCCTCCAGCAGTTCGTCGATCGTCACGGTGCGGCCGACGACTACGTCGGTCTCAAACTCCACGCCCATCTGGCGCATGTACTCGATCTGCTCGCGCACGATCTGCTTGGGCAGGCGGAACTCGGGAATGCCATATACCAGCACACCGCCGATTTCGTGCAGAGCCTCAAACACGCGGACCTTGTGCCCCTTCTGGATCAGATCTCCTGCCACAGTCAATCCAGATGGCCCGCTTCCGACGATGGCGACTTTCTTTCCAGTGGGCTCGGCGTTCGGCACGATGTGTGTCCCCATGCGCTGCTCATAATCGGCCACGAACCGTTCTAGATATCCGATCCCCAAGGGTTTCACCTTCTTCGACAGCAGACACTTCCCTTCGCACTGATCTTCCTGCGGGCACACACGTCCAGTAATCGCGGGCAGCACGTTGGCTTCGCGGATCTTCGCCGCCGCGCCAAGGAAGTCCCCAATCACAATGCGCTGCACGAACTCTTTCACGTCGATGCCGACCGGACAATTGTCGGTGCACGTCGGCTTGGCGCATTCCAGGCAACGCAATGCTTCCTGCTGCGCCAGTTCCGGGTTATATCCAAGATTCACTTCTTCGAAGTTGTGAGCACGTACTTCCGCAGGCTGCTCCGGCATGATTTGTCGCGGAACTTTGATGCGCTCTTTGGGAGAGAGCGGATTCTTCGATTTGCTTGCCGTCGGACTCATCGTTGCTCCCCTTGCCGCGCGCCCGATGTGGCCGCACAGACTGCGTCCTCTTCCGCCTTGGCTTTTTGCAGGCGGTTGAACTCCTCCGTCGAGCGTTGCTCGGCCGTGCGATACATCGTGTTGCGCTGCACCAGTACCTCGAAGTTCACCTTGTGCCCGTCGAACTCAGGGCCGTCGACGCAGGCAAATTCGCTCTTGCCGTCAATCAGCACGCGACAGCCGCCGCACATCCCGGTTCCATCGATCATGATCGGATTCAGGCTGACGACGGTGTGGATTTTCTCTTTGCGCGTCAACTCGGAGACCGCTTTCATCATCACGATCGGGCCGACGGCCACGACCAGGTCGATGCGCGTCCCGTTGTCGATCAACTGCCGCAACTTGTCGGTGACGAATCCCTTGTCGGCATAGCTGCCGTCATCGGTGGTGATCAGCAAAGCATCGCTGACCTCACGCATCTCTTTCTCGAGAATGACCAGTTGCTTGTTGCGCGCGCCAACGATAGAAATCACGCGGTTGCCTGCCCCCTTGAGCGCGGCCGCGGTAGGATAGGCCATCGCCGTGCCTACGCCTCCTCCAACCACGACCGCAGTGCCGTAGTTGCGGATGTCCGAGGGCTTCCCCAGCGGACCCACCACGTCGAGGATGGA
>QIAL01000433.1 GCA_003225535.1 Acidobacteriota bacterium
CCCACCCTTGTCGCGCTGTTTGCGACAGGGTGGCGTTTTTGACCTGCTCGAAGCGGCGAAACTCAGCAGAACCCCACTTGCGAGCGTCTCAGACTGGGAGCGCGTGGACTTTCGCATCAGAAAATGTGTTTCGTAAGGCCCACAGACTGACGTGAGCGAAATCACATCAGGCGTTTGACCGCGGGAGGTACAATTTTTGGTTCGTTGGACTATTGCTGTTGATTATTTCTGTACTCATCACAGGAGGAGCAATCTCATGAGACTTACCAAATTCATCGTTCTATTCGTTATCTGCACGCTGGCGATCTCGATCGCGATCCCGGCCTTCGCAGCCGACGGTGCCGCCACCTACAAGGCGAAGTGCGCCGCCTGCCATGGCCCCGAGGGTCAGGGCAAAGTCGGTCCTGCAGTGAAGGGCGCCACCTTAACTGCCGACCAGATCACTGATCTGCTGGCCAAGGGCAACGACACCAAGAAGGCCCCGCACAAGAAGGCCATCGCCGGCGTCTCGGCCGACGACGCCAAGGCCGTGGCGGATTATGTAAAGACCCTGAAGTAGAGCTAAGAACTTGGGAAGATAAGCCTTAGACAGGGCACGGGCGAAGGCGGGATGCTTCGCCCTTTCTATTTAAACCGCGTTGTTTCTACAACATACGACATACGGAGATCGGTCACGCCTGGCGCCGTTCGATGATCAAAGGCTTGCCCACCACGATGGATCCCGTGCAGGCATTCGCGACGCGGAGCGAGTGTTCCTGGATGGCAAGCTGCAGTTGAATCAGGGTCGCGCTCCATTGGGGGTCCCGTTCATATAGCGCCCGGGCGCAAAGTTCACGGATTCGGTCTTCTAGTCGGCGGGCTGGCATTGCATAGGAATCCTGGCTGCAAGATGCGTGCAGCCCCTAGAATGCAACGAAACTACCCGAGTGTTGCATACCCTACTAACCCTAAGGTTCTACCTGAGTCCAAATGTGTAAGCCCCGCTCAAACCTGCTCGTCCGTTCGGTGCCGTTCCATCGATATATAGAAACCGGCCCTTAAAGCGACCTAGCGAGTTAATGGTGCGCGCGCTGGTGTCCAGAGTCCTTGCAGTCCGCACCGAAGGTCGTGCTATAATCCGGCGCCGTTACAGCAAAAGTTTTTGTTGTCATTTAATTCTCTCGTGCCCGCAGCCAGGGCGAATCCGCACCCGGCCGCCACTGAATCAGGAGGAGCAATGACGTTTTACGACCCCACGCTCTATGGACGTGACGAAGAAGAAGAATTTGGCGATAGCGGCGCGTATAGCGAGTCGCTAGAAGAAGATTTCGAGGAAGAAGAGGAGGAGGAAGAAGAGCCCGGCATGCCGGCATCCGAGGCGATCGAATCTGAGCCTGAACCGGCCCCCGCGCCTCCTGCTCCTAAGCCGGCACCGCCCTCTGGCGGTGGAGGCGGAGCCAAGAAAGCGCCTGCGAAGAAGAAGAAGGCCGCCAAGAAGAAGCCCGCGGCCAAGAAAAAACCAGCCAAAAAGAAAGCGGCGAAAAAGGCGCCCAAGAAAAAAGCCAAGAAGGCCGCCAAAAAGCCCGCCAAGAAAAAGGGCAAGAAGCGCCGTTAAGAGCTATCCTGGCCGCGAGCGCCTCCCGCTCGCGACAAAATCAAACCGCGCCCGTAAGGGCGCGGTTTTTGCTTTTCTGTCGTCGCTCCAATGTGTCCAACGCTAGTGCTCCTCCCAGAATCACACGCTTGTCATCCTCAGGCGTGGTTTTTGCGCCGAAGGACCTGTGCAATGGTTTGGAGCATATGAACCACCCACGGATCCGGGCTTCTTAAGTATTGCGTACTGCCTACTTCTTCCCGCCGACCGCTCCCAGGCACCTGCCGTAAAGTTCGAGTAGCTTGTCAGCGTAATCCTCGGGCTTGGCCGCCGATCCGCTGCCGGAGAATCCGACGCCGGTCGAGGTCGTGCGTCCATAGCCGGTGGTCATGGCGACAAATTTCATCAGATCGAGTGCGATATCTTCATTACGGCGGGCAGCGCCCGAACCCGTGGCGGGTGCTTCTTCCATGATTCCTTCTCCTCTTCCGGAAATGACGGGGATCTCGTCGTCTTCGTCGAAGTCCTGCAGCCTGCAAATGATTGCGCGATTCATGACGACGGTTGGCTGACTCTCGTAGCGATGATAGCAGAGCAGCAGACCTCGGACGTCGGACCGCAGACCTCGGGCGTCAGACCAATTACGCTTGCGACCGATCATCCACCATCTCGTGCGCTTGTCATCCTGAACCGCGGGTTTTGGCGGCGAAGGACCCCTACACTATTCGCAGCGCCGATGCTGTCCAACAGAACTGCACAACCCTTCGCGCCAAGAAGCGCTGATCACGACGACAAATGGATTAGGCCGGGGGTTCTGGAAGCTGTCTTCCACAATCGCATCATCAGCCATACCGATCCGACGAAAAGAAATGGCGAGGAATAAAATCCCGGTGCCGGTCGCGCGACGGACACGCTTGCAACCGTGTGCCCGAGGATCGTCACCGCGGTATGTCCGAGTCCGTTGAAGAACATGACAAGCGCGTAGAACCATGCCAGCGGACGCAGCCATCGCGCATTGCGCGCGGCGAGCGGAGTCAGCGCGAAACAAAGCGCTACGCCGGCGATCAACCCCACCAGCCACTCGCGAAATCCGAACGTCGGCATGGGGAACCAGGCGAA
>QIAL01000434.1 GCA_003225535.1 Acidobacteriota bacterium
CGAGCGAAATTCAACCTGTGAGAGCAACATCCAAGAGAGGATGACGAGGGGCGAAATCAGGAAGTTTCCCAGCGAGTTTAGCGCGCCCTGTACGATGACGATCCGCAACCGAGCCGCCGCTCGCGCCGCCTGAAGGGCAGTGGCAGCTCCGTGTACCGCGGAATACGGCCCCTGCATCAAGGGAAAAAAGAAGATCATCAGGACGCAAAGAATGGTCAGTACTGCTAGTTCGCATCCAATGCGTCCAGGAATCATTAAAGTGTGATTGTGATTATATATCGGAGGATTCGGCACTGATCCAAAGTTGTTTCTAGAGCGATTCTCCGGCTACGAACCAACCACTAGAGTCTTGAGGGGACTGAGAGATCGCTTAGGCTCGACCGTCAGCCAGGCCCAGAGCCCTGAGTAATGGCTTCATCGTGAGGCCTTGTATCAGGATGGAAAAGACGACGACCCCAAAGGTCAAGTCTAGTATCCGATCTCGGTAGGGGAAGCTATTATCGAGGCTGAGTGCTAAAGCGAGAGCCAGAGCACCGCGCAGGCCACCCCAGACCATCACATGCTGCCAACGAACGGGAATCCTCTCGGCAAAAATGTTGCTCACCGGAACCAGAAAATAAACCGAAAGCGAACGGCCAATCAGCACGGCTGCGATTGCGAAAACGATAGGGCGCCAGGCATGAGCGAGCGAATCGACATGAACCTCCAGACCGATGAGCAAAAATACCAAGGAGTTCATCACAAAGGCGATGTATTCCCAGAATGATTCCAACGCAGTTCGAGTCTGGGCACTCATACCTTTCTTCGCGCCAAAATTGCCAACCATCAGCCCCGCAGATGCGGTCGCAATGACACCTGATAAATGCAGATGATTTGTGAGTAGGTAACTGCCGTATGCAATGATGGTGGTCAGAGTGATCTCAATTTGAGGATCATCGATCGTTTGCGTGATCTTGCTTCCCGTGTACCCCACGCCAAACCCGAGGGCCGCTCCCCCTACGACTGCCAGGAGAAACCGCTCGATTCCCTTTCCTCCACCGAGTCCGCCGGCAACCACGGCAGCAAACAGAATCTGGAAAACGACCACCGCCGTCCCATCATTCAAAAGACTCTCAAAAGACTCTCGCCCTCAATAATGACTGAAAGCCGCTTATTCATTCTGAGGTCTTTGAAGATGGCTAGGACGGAAATAGGATCCCTGGCGGAGATGATCGCCCCGAACATCATTGCTATCAGAATCGGCGGTCCAATTGCCCAATGAACTAGGTAGCCAGTTACAAGAGTAGCCAGCAGAACTCCGACGTTGGCTAACATTAGAAGCGGCGCCCAGTCACACAAAAGATCTCGCACCTGAATCTTGACACTTCCTTCAAAAACAAGGGCAGGCAGAAAGAGAATCGGAATTACATCCGGGGTTAGCCAATGCGGTCGCTGGTCCGGTTGAAGGGGCGACAAGAACGGCAAACGAAGCAGGCTCAGGACTAATCCTCCAAGAACAAGAGCCACTGTGTAGGGAATCCGCAGATACTTGGCCAACACCGCGATGGTTGAGGCGGCGATCAAAAGCCAGATCAGGAATTCCACGCCAGAGATCGCCGTCATGGCAGAATGGTCCTATTAAAGACCGCTCTCACCGCTGGACGTAAGAGATAAAACAAGAGAGCGCTCGCAATGCTGAAGCCAACCCCGCCTCGCCAATAATCGCCCCTGAAGAAATTGACCAGATCACCAAGCACCTGGGTTGCGATAACAGCCACGGCCAATCTCCACCCCCAAAGGCGCTGTTTGAACCAGCCCGTCGCCGCGAGCGCCAATGTTGCGGCAAGTAGCAAAAACAGAACCCCCGCTGGTTTGGCAAAAGTCGCAAGCTGTTTATGAGTTGCGGGATTGAGAGCCCACAGCCTATCAAGGAATGTGCCGGGCCAAGTCAATGTCGTCCCGGCAAGCGAAGCCATGGTTGCACCGAAGAACAAGAAGACGCCTACGGCAGTAATCCCGCGCGGCATCTGGTGCCCAACAACTTTGTCGGTGCCAGAGTTGGGGCGGTCTCGCATCTGTTGACTATACTAAAAGTAGAAAACGCGGAAGGCCGCCCGCACTTGGCTAATGATTGTTGTAAACAAGATTTTTTTCGTTACGAAGTCCGAATTGCTCTATCTACCCGCGCTATCGCGGAGCGTGGGAAAGCGGTGGTGAGTTTCTGGCGAAGTCACCCCATGAAGACATCCTCGATGTGCTCGACGAATTGCCGAAGAAACTGAAAGAAATTGCGTTCGGTCAACGATTCCGACTCGCGCCGTATCAGGTTTTCGTAATTGGCGGCAGTTTCGGCGGGGCTGCGGCAATCCTGTTGTCTCTTGACCCACGAGTGAAACGGGTGGTCGCGAATTGCTCGGTTGTGGATTGGAGCATTCTGGATACGGCTGAGAAGGCCGAAACCGCGAACTCGAACTACGCTGAGTACATCCGGCAAGCGTTCGGGAATTCATATC
>QIAL01000071.1 GCA_003225535.1 Acidobacteriota bacterium
CGTAAAGGACCAGAGCGGCGCGATGATCACGAATGCGACCATCACCATCACCAACGACGCGACGGGAATCGTGACCACGGCTCACAGCGATGACAATGGTCTCTACATTCTGACGGGTCTGCGTCCGGCGGTGTACACCATCAAGGCCGACCGCGCAGGATTTCGGGCAGCCGAGCAAAGGAACGTGGTGCTGCAGGTCGATCAGCAGACAACGATCGACTTCGAATTGCACCCGCTGGGCGTGAGCACAACGGTGGAGGTGACACAAGCCGCTCCTTTGCTGGATACGGAGAGCGCTTCGATCGGAACAGATGTGACGAATGAATACGTTCGCGACATTCCGCTCTACAACCGCAGCATGTTTGGGCTGGTGTATCTCGCAGGCGGGGTGACCGAGACTACCGGTTCGGGAATCACCGACAACTATCCCTCTGGAACGAACTTTGTGTCCAACGGCCAGCGCAACGCCACGGCAGAGGTAAGTCTTGACGGCAGCCCGCTGAGCGCGCCAGAGCAAGGTGAAGGCGGCAACTCAAACGTTTACTACCAGCCGTCGGTTGAGATCGTGCAGGAGTTCAAGGTACAGAACAATAGCTTCTCGGCGGAGTTCGGCAACAATGGCGGCACGGTCGTCAACATGGTGTTGAAGCAGGGCGGCAACGCGTTCCATGGCAGCGGCTGGTGGTATTTTCAACGTTCGGCAACCGACGCGCGGGACTACTTCAACACAGGCTCAAAGCCGGATCATCTGCGTGATCAATATGGATTTTCGCTGGGAGGTCCGATTAAGAAGAACAAGACATTTTTCTTTTTGGATTTTGAAAAGAGCCGACAGCAGGATCCGATCAATATCGAAGGGGTTGTGCCCACCGATCTGGAGCGTACCGGCGACTTCTCGCAGAGTCTGGACAGCACTCCGGGAGGGATCTTCGATCCATCCGCATGCGTGCTGGTTAACCCCGGGGACACATCGTGCACGCGGACACAATTCTCTGGCAACGTAATCCCCTCTACATCAATTGACCCCGTCGGTCAGGCGATTCTGAACCTGTATCCGCACGCCAATATTCCGGATGCCACATTTCCGCAACCCAACTTTCGAACGATAGTGACTACCTCGGACCCGGGATGGCAGTTTGACGTTAAGCTGGACCACCAGTTCAACTCCAAGCATAGAATCGGCGGGCGCTACAGCCGCCATCACGATGTTTTTACGGCACCGAACGTGATCGGGAGCGGAGATTTTGGGGATGGCTCCATTTACACAACGACCGCGCAGAACGGAAGCCTGGAGTACAACTGGTCGGTGACTCCGACGATGCTATGGACAAGCAGATTGAGTGAGGATCGCGTCGTGGCGCCGGGAAAGACCAACAACTATCCCACGTTGAGTGATGTGGGGTTGCCGCCGATCCTGGCGTCGAACGGCCTTACCCGTGTCCCAAGCATTTGTGTCAACGATTCCTGTAATGAAGACTCAGGGTTTCTCTCGATTTACACGCAGTGCTGCGTAGATACACATTTCGCACACACGCTTACCAGTTATTCATCACAGTTGCAGTGGGTAAAAGGACGTCATTCGATCAAAATCGGGGGCGAGCAGCGAGTTTTTCTGAACAACTTCTGGCAACCGAACAATCCCACCGGGACTTTCAACTTCTCGCGGGATGTGACCACACAGCAGCCTGGGCAGGGACTGGGTGAGAGTGACACTCCGCAAGGCAACCCCTTCGCGACGATGCTGACGGGCTTCGCCCACGACGCGCAATTGAACATCGTGCCCGCCGTGGCGGACAAGTCGAAGGAAACTGCTTTCTACGTGCAGGACGACTGGAAGGTATCCCCGAAGCTGACGATCAATGTCGGTTTGCGCTATGAGTGGAGCACGCCGTACAGCGAGCGCTACAACCGGCTGCAATTCAGCAATTTTATGGGGAGCACAGGAATCAGCATCCCGGATTCGCCGGCGCCCGGGTTTCCTGCTATCGGGAATGTTATCGGAACAACTGTCTTTCCCACATCCTCCTATCGCAATTCAGGAGTGGATCGCAACAATTTTGCCCCGCGCCTCGGTTTTGCTTACCAATTGGCAACAAACACCGTGCTGAGGGGCGGAGCCGGAGTGTTCTATGGAATGAACGTTGCGACCAACTTCCAGTACGCCGGTCCCGCATTCCAGAAGTCGGCGAATATCTACTTCACGAAGGATAACTACCAGTCCCAATTCGCGTGTTTGGGGGTTTATCCCGACACGTCCAACAATCCTAACTGCAATGGCCCATTCCCCAACGGGCTTTCTGGACCGCAGGGGACAAAGTACGGGTCGATGGCGCAATGGGGTTTCGGCAACAGCAGCGACCTGGACACCGGCACGGCGCGCAATGCGGAAATCTACCAGTGGAACGTTGGGGTTCAACATCTTTTGCCTGGTCAAATTGTGATTGGCGTCGATTATTCCGCCAACCGCAGCACGCACCTGCCCTGGGCGGGAGCAGGTGGGATTTCCACGCGCGACCGCAACTTCCTGTCGACCGCGATGCGCAATCTAGCGGTCTCGCTGGCACCGGGAGGAGATGTAACCGGCTTTCTGAACAGCGATGTTCCCAATCCATTTCAGTGCTTCTTTACGACAGTGGCATCGCCGGGGTCGTGGTGCCCGTCCACTCCGACTTTCTCGGCGTCGGACGTTGTGGACTCTCGCTATCTCGACGACCAAATTCCGCTGATCAACCTCTTGCGCCCGTTTCCCCAGTTCGACGGAAATTTCGAAGGGCTACCCAAATTGATCGCGACGTCATGGTACAACTCGCTGCAGGTGCGCTTTCAGAAACGTGCCAGCCATTACATCAGCTTTGAAGGCAATTACACGTTCTCTAAGGCGACGGACGATTCATCGGCGGGGCGCAATGCCTGGATTGGTAATCTGGGTCTGGACAATCCGCAGGTACTTGACGATTTGAGAGCCGAACACGGAATCAGTTCGAACGATGCGACCCACCGTTTGACGACTGCCTTTATTGTGGACCTTCCATTTGGGCGGGGACGCTGGATCGGACGAGGCATGAACCGATTTTTGGACGGCGTGGTTGGCGGGTGGTCACTCTACAGCTTCCTTACACTGCAGACCGGACAACCCCTAGCGATTTCCGACAGCGCCGGACTGCTTGCGGATGGCAATCAGCGGCCCAACGTAACCTGTTCGCAACTCCGGACCGGGCTCAGTTACAAGGAGGCAGCAAGGACCGGCCAGCCTTATTTGAATCAGGATTGCTTTGCCAATCCTGGCGACAACATCCCTGGAAATGCACCCCGTCACTTCTCCAATCTACGGGGAGACGGTATACGCAATCTGGATATGTCGCTCTCCAAGGAATTCAACGTGCGTGAAAACGCGAAGGTGCAAGTGCGGGCCGAGGTTTTCAACGTGGCCAATCGCCAGCGCTTCGCGTTTCCAGACACCGCGTCGGGGGATGGCAGCTTTGGTGGCGTGTTCTCCACGGCGAGCAGCGGTGGCATCCGCAAGATGCAGTTTGGAGCGCGGCTCCAGTTCTAGCAGCATTCCCCCAAAGCCTGGTCTCGCGGACGCGGGGCCAGGCTCCTTTTCCCGCCTCGCACGTAGGGGCGACTATGCAACGAATCCTTTCTGAAAGCCAGCGGAGCGATCACGCTGGCTGCAGGGCTGGCGGCTGATTCCCTGCTGGCGAAGATTCCGCCGCACAACTTCGACTAGTATGACTTCGGAGGCGGGCCGCCCGTTCCCGATCGACTTTATCAGGGGCCATTCTCGTCGAGCGCAAGAGAGCGGTGTGTCGGGCATTGAGGTCGATAACGATATCCCCGGCCGCTATGAAAGTTTTGTTCATCCCGAGGCGAAGTTGAAGGCCCTTCACGATGTCGCCGAGGCGGCGCACAAGGCGGGGAATCACGTCTTTGTTTATATCGCTGGGACGGAGTGCATAACGGCGCATGGAGACAAGCTGGAGCATACGCTGGCGAGGCATCATCCCGATTGGCTGCCGCGGAAAGTCACCGCCGAGCCGGCAATCTTTGGTGGAGGCACGGCGTTCTGGATCGCGCCGGGGGACGAGGACGTGTGGGTCAGTCCCTACGCGACGGAGTGGCGCAAGATTTACATGGAGGGCTCTGATGCGGGGTTTCGGAAGTGGGTGGATTTTCGGATTCAGACGTTCACAGATTTTATGGCGGAGATCGATCACACGGCGAAAGCTGTAAATCCGGAGATCAAGACGATTCCGGAGATTTATCCGGGCATCGAGGAGGAGGCGGTGCGGGTCGAAAGGATGGGGCTCCCACGGGATTTTGATCGCTTGCCAGCGGGACGCCGACTACGTACTTCGGTCCCAGGCTTTGGAGCGTGAGACGGCTTCGTTCCAGCGGTCGCGCAGCGATTGGGCTTGCGATGACGGCATCTGCGGCTCGAAGAGGCGGCTTTTTCCGGCGGCCACCGCCTCGAGACCTGAGCGCCAGAAACCGACCGCCAGGCCCGCAAGGTAGGCAGCACCCATAGCAGTAGTTTCCGTCACGGCCGGGCGGATCACAGGAACGCGAAGAATATCGGCTTGGAATTGCATGAGGTTGTCGTTAGCCGAGGCACCACCATCCACGCGTAACTCTTTTACGGCATCGCCCGAGTCACGGCGCATGGCGTCGAGCAAGTCGGCGACCTGGTATGCAATGCTCTCCACTGCGGCGCGGGCAATATGCCCAGCGGTTGTACCGCGGGTGATTCCAAAGATGGATCCGCGGGCGTAGGAATCCCAGTGCGGTGCGCCCAAGCCGACGAATGCAGGAACGAAATAGACGCCGCCGTTATCGGGCACAGACTTCGCGAGGGGCTCGACTTCCTGTGAGTTGCGAATTACGCCCAGACCATCGCGGAGCCATTGCACCACTGCGCCGCCGACAAAGACGCTGCCTTCGAGCGCATACTGAGTCACATCTTTGATCTTCCAAGCGACGGTGGTGACCAGTTGGTTGGAGGAAGGCACTGCGCGCATGCCGGTGTTCTGCAGCATGAAGCAGCCAGTCCCGTAGGTGTTCTTGGTCATGCCGGGCTGGCAGCACTGTTGACCGAAAAGTGCGGCCTGCTGATCTCCAGCGATGCCAGCTATTGGAACGCTCTCGAGCCCCGTCCCTCCGCGGATTTCGCCGTAGATCTCACTCGATGAGCGCACCGCAGGCATGATCGCGAGAGGAATGCGCAATAGGTCGAGCAGCTCTCGGTCCCACTCGAGGCTGTGAATGTTGAACACCATAGTGCGCGAGGCATTGCTGACGTCAGTGGCATGAACCTTGCCTTGTGTGAGCTTCCAGATGAGCCAGCTGTCGACGGTGCCGAAGGCCAGTTTCCCGGCTTCGGCCAGGTTTCGGGTGCCGGGGACGTTATCCAGAATCCACGCGATCTTGCTTCCGGAAAAATAGGCATCGATCAGCAAACCGGTGCGTTGCTGGATCACGGAAGCGTGACCATCCTTCCGTAATTGTTCGCAGAAATCGGCCGTTCTCCGGTCCTGCCAGACGATCGCGTTGTGGACGGGTTCGCCGGTTTCGCGATTCCAGACGATCGCGGTCTCACGCTGGTTGGCAATGCCGATGCCTGCGACGTCAGCCGCGCTAGCTCCGGCTTTGGCAAGAGCTTGGCTTGCGACTGCGATTTGAGATGACACGATTTGTTCCGGATTGTGCTCAACCCAGCCGGGACGGGGAAAGACCTGATCGAACTCCTGCTGCGCGACTGCGTGGATGGAGCCTTCTTCATCGAACAAAAGTGCTCGCGAGCTGGTTGTGCCCTGATCGAGTGCCAGAACGTACTTCACAAGTCCCCCTGAGTCTGATTTGGCGCTGGCAGAGACGTTGCAAGCAACGCCTCTACGACGGTCTTAAGAAGCGGCGGATTCCGAAATCATAGAGGGCTGCGCCGATCAGGCCCCCGAGCAACGGAGCAGCGACGGGAACCCACCAGACGCGCGATCCATCGGTCAGGCCGTTATTTCGGAAACCTGCGACAACGGTGAAGAGGCGCGGTCCGAAATCCCTTGCAGGGTTGATGGCGTAGCCGTGCATGCCGCCGAAGCTCATACCGATGGCGACAACGACCAAGCCGATCAGTACAGGCGCGAGGTTCGCGCCCGGAGGCATGTTCAATTCGTCGGTGATGGCAAAGATCAGGAGCACGAGCAAACCGGTACCGATAAATTGATCGAGAAATCCGGCCTGCGGCATCCCCGGGAAAGCGGGAAAAGTGGTAAACACGCCCGCAGTCCGTTCCAACTGCGGGTCGATTTGGCGGAAGGCCGGCGAATAATTCCAATACACCAGCGCGGCGGCAGCGAACGCTCCTGCGGTTTGAGCAATCGAGTATGGCACGACTTTAGACCAGGGAAACTTGCGGAACACGGCTAAGGCGAGCGTCACCGCGGGATTCAAGTGTGCTCCGGAAATCTTGCCCGCGATGTAGATGCCCATGGTGACACCGAGTCCCCAGCCCAGTGTGATGTTGGTGAAACCTCCGTGAATGATTTCTCCAGGATTTTTCGTCGGAAATAGCACGACCATCGCGACCACGCCGGCACCGAACAGGATGAGGACAAACGTTCCGAGGAACTCGGCGAGGAGCTCCGCCGTCACACCAGGTTTTGAGGTCATCGCATCTCCCGCGCGAGACAACACATCTGAGCCGCGAAGTAGTCTACCAAGTGGAGGCGGGACGCGCCTATTTTTCCTGAAATACGACAGACCTCCCGTTTCTCCGACGTGTGCGCCTCGCGCCGAGCGTCGCAGAAGAAACAGTCGCCCGACAATCGCCCGGACGGCGACGCTACGGGCTCGCTGGGAGTTACACCGATCAGGACATTTCTTCTTGACATTTGGGACCAGTCTCTTAAGATAGAAAATATTTATTCACCAAGGTGAATATTTATTCATGATGAATAAAACTTTGCGTCAGCGGGCCGTACTCGATGTGCTGAAGCACGGATCAATCGCCAGCCAGGAGGACCTGCAGCGCCATCTGCGTCGGCGCGGCTTCAAAGTGGGACAGGCGACCCTCTCGCGGGACATCCGCGATCTGAACCTGAGCAAGACCACGCACGGTTATTCCCTGCCTCACGGAGAAAATGGCGTGGGGGTTGCGCTGCCTCCGGTGTCGCGACTGGTAAGGGAATTTGTTCTGGATATTCGTTCCGCTCAGAACCTGCTCGTCGTGAAGACAATCGTTGGGAGTGCACAGCCTGTCGCGGCGGCACTGGATGAGACTGACTGGAGCGAGGTGGTTGGGACCATCGCGGGTGACGACACGATCCTTATCGTGTGTCCGGACAAGGAAGAGGCCCGGGCGTTAGCGGGGCGCATCGAGGAAATGCTGTCGTAGATGGCGGGCAAACTCAAAACGGCGGTGTTGGGCGCGACCGGATATTCCGGCCTGGAATTAACGCGGATCCTTCTGCGTCATCCCCGGCTCGAAAAACCGGTTCTGCTTCGACGCAGCGCAGACAGCGGCAGCGGAGTCGACCTGGCAGATGTGTTCCCTGCCCTTTCCGGCAACGGCGGATATCCGCTGCATTCGCTTTCCTGGCCGGCAATGAAACAGCAGGGAGTGCAACTGCTTTTCCTGGCTACGCCGCATGAGGTATCACGTTCCCTGGTTCCAGAGGCGATCGCGCAAGGCCTGCGAGTGATCGATCTGAGTGGCGCGTGGCGGCTGAAGCAGGAGCAACACCGGGCCATTTACGGATTCGAGGATTCCGATGCGGCCAGTGCCGCCGCATTGACCGACAGGGCCGTATATGGCCTGCCCGAATTGAACAGCGACCGCATTTCCTGCGCTGCACTGGTGGCGAATCCGGGTTGCTATGCGACGTCGGTGATACTGGCGCTGGCGCCGCTTCTGAAGGCTGGAGTGGTTGACCGGAGTCGCGGGATTGTTTCCGATTCGAAATCGGGAGTTTCGGGAGCCGGCAAGGAACCGACGGCTAAAACGCATTTCGTGTCGGTGGCTGACAACCTTTCCGCGTACTCGGTGTTCAATCACCGGCATCTGGGCGAGATTGTCGAGCAACTCGCGCTTGGCGACGAGGAGTTGATCTTCACGCCGCACCTACTGCCCATACCGCGCGGAATCTTGTCGACGATTTATCTCCATCTGAACCGCGCCATGACGGCTCTCGAAGTGGAATCGTGCTTACGAACTTTCTACTCGGGAAAGCGCTGGGTGCGAATCTTCCAGACACCGAAGCTGCCCCAGGTGCAATTCTCGCTGCATAGCAACTATTGCGACCTGGGATTTGCCCTCGCGGAAGACGGACGGCGCCTGGTGCTGATTTCTTGTATCGACAATCTGGTAAAAGGCGCGGCCGGGCAGGCAGTACAGAATATGAACGTGATGTATGGGTGGGGTGAGGAAGAAGGACTGCAATGATCATCGTAGTAAAAATTGGGGGAACGGCGCTGGAAGACGCAGCTACGTTACGTAAGTGCGCTCGCGCCGTCGCAGAGCTGGCACAGGATGGGCACCGCGTGGCCGTGGTGCACGGCGGCGGTACTGCCCTGACACGGGTTCTAAAGCAACTGGGTAAGCAGAGCGAATTCGTCGGCGGGCTGCGCATCACTGACGCGGAGACTCGCGATGTAGCTCTGATGGTGCTCGGCGGCATGGTGAACAAGAAGCTGGTTGCCGCCATCCAGGCTGCCGGTATGCCCGCAGTTGGGTTCTGCGGTGGAGACGGTATGACGTTCCGTGCACGGCGGAAGCACATGAACGGAAACGACCTGGGGTTCGTCGGTGAGATTTGTTTTGCGGAGCCGTGCTGGATTGAAGCGCTGTGGCAGCAGGGCGGGATTCCAGTTCTGGCGTCGCTGGCACTTGGAGCGGACGGCGAATACTACAACGTTAACGCCGACGAGATGGCCGCAGCGTGCGCCGCGGCATGCCATGCAAACGCGCTGATTTTCCTGACGGACGTACCAGGCGTGAAGGATGCTCAAGGCATCGTGATTCCCTGGCTGAGCACAAAGCAGGCGCAGGAACTTACGGCAGGCTCGGTGATCAGCGGCGGAATGTTGCCCAAGCTCGCGGCCTGCACACAGGCACTGAAGCAAGGCGTGGGCCGAGTCCGCATCCTGCCCGCATCAGAGGCCGATGCATTGCCGCAGTTTTATCTCACGAAGCTGAATTATGGGACGGAAGTCACGTGTGCATAAGCAGCGCCATGAGCGCTGAAAACGAAGAAAGAGGAACATAGAAATTGGAACCCAAGTTGAATACGCAATTGCAAAGCAAGACGTCCGTGGTGCCGGAGACATTCCCGGGCATCTTCTGGTGTCCGGATTTAGTTTCGACGCGCGATCTTGGACCGCAGGGCGTTGAAGCCGTACTGCATCTGGCGGAACTGATGAAGTCACGCCCGTCGGTGTTCGCGCGCGCTCTCGCCGGGAAACAGATGGTGATGTTCTTCGAGAAGCCATCACTAAGAACGCGTTTGACCTTTGAAGCAGGAATGGCGAGCCTGGGCGGAACGACGATGTTTGTCGACCAGTCCAAGAGCAGGCTCGATGCCCGCGAGACGCTGAGCGACATCGCCCATAATCTGGAGCGGTGGGTGGATGTGATCGTGCTCCGAACGTTTGCGCAGGGAACGATCAGCGGGATGGCCCAGCACGCATCCATTCCTGTGATTAACGCGCTGAGCGATCTGGAACACCCCTGCCAGGCGCTGGCCGACTATTTCACGCTGGTCGAGCGCTTCGGGAGCTTGAAAGACATCACGCTTGCTTACGTCGGAGATGGAAATAATGTGGCGCACTCGTTGTTGCTCACTTGCACCTGCGTGGGATCTTCAATTCGAATTGCGACCCCGAAGGGTTACTCGTGCAATGCGCAGATCGTCGCGGATGCGCGGAAGATCGCCAAGCAGACCGGCGCGCGGATTGAGTTTCTCACCGATCCTCGCGCAGCGGTGTCAGGAGTCGATGCAGTGTACACCGATGCCTGGGCCAGCATGGGGCAGGAACACGAAGCGGCACAACGTACGGAGATCTTCCAGTCGTATCAGGTGAATCGCGCCCTGATGGCGGAAGCCGCCCCCCACGCGGTGTTCATGCACTGTCTGCCGGCACATCGCGGTGAAGAGGTGACGGATGAGGTCATGGATTCAGAGCAGTCCGTCATCTTCGAGCAGGCGGAAAACCGCATGCATGTTCAGAAAGCCATTCTTTATCTGCTGTTGGGCGGTGCGGTTCGACTGCCCGTAAGGAGCGCTCATGCCTGAAAAAGTCGTACTCGCTTATTCCGGTGGTCTCCCATGGTTGGCGATGTCGGACAAGGCGACGACATCGAAGCCGTTGTCGAGAAGGCTTACAAAACTGGCGCCAGTAAGGTGATCGTCGAGGACCTGCGGGAGGAGTTTTTGAGCGGTTATGTCTTCCCTGCATTGAAGGCTGGCGCCGTTTATGAACATAAGTATCTACTAGGGACATCGCTGGCGCGACCGGTGATCGCAAAGCACCAGGTCGAAGTGGCTCTGCGTGAAGGCGCGACAGCTGTCGCGCACGGGTGCACAGGCAAGGGGAACGATCAAGTGCGCTTTGAGTTGACCTACCAGGCGCTGGCTCCGGAATTGAAGATCATTGCTCCGTGGCGGGAGTGGACCTTGAAGTCGCGCGAGGACTGTCTCGACTATGCCGAGGCGCATGGGATTCCTGTTGCGGCGAGCCGTGAGAAGATTCACAGCCGCGACCGTAATCTATGGCACATCAGCCATGAGGGAGGCGAGTTGGAGGACGCGGGCAACGCGCCTTTGCCAACGACCTGGCAGATTACGAAGTCTCCCCAGGAAGCGCCTGACAAGGAAGAAAAGGTCAGCATTGGATTCGTGAAGGGCGTTCCGGTATCGGTGAATGGAATGGAGATGGATCCGGTTTCGCTGGTCGAGTTGCTGAATGAAATGGGTGCGCGCAATGCTGTTGGCCGGGTCGATCTGGTCGAGAACCGCTTTGTGGGGATCAAATCGCGCGGTTGCTATGAGACCCCGGGCGGGACATTGCTGATTACCGCACATCGCGAGCTCGAGGCATTGTGCCTGGAGCGTGACGTCGCACACTTCAAGCAACATATCGGACTCAAGTACGCGGAGCTTGTCTACTTCGGTCTTTGGTTTACGCCGTTGCGCGAGGCCCTGGACGCGTTTGTCGAAAAAACGCAGGCCTACATGACGGGATCGGTGACCTTGTCGTTGTACAAGGGAAATGTTTCCATCGCGAGCCGGCAATCGGAGCATTCACTGTATCGAACCGATCTGTCGTCGTTCACGATGGGAGCCGAGTACGACCAGAAGGATGCGGAGGGATTTATCCGCATTCTGGGGCTGCCGTCGCGGTCGCGTGCGCGGTCGCGAGTTGAGGTCGCGCAATGAAGATGTGGTCGGGACGGTTCCGGCAACCGCTGAATTCGGAATTCGAGCGCTGGCAAAGGTCGTTCGGCTTTGACCGCCGGCTGCTGCAATACGAGCTTGCGGCGAGTACCGCGCATGCGACTGCGCTGAAGAATGCGGGGATATTGTCGGCCAATGAGCTGATCGGCATTCTGCAGGGGCTGGAGCAGCTGGGCAAGCAGTCTGCGGGGTCTCTGGGTTTCTTCGAAGACGATGAGGCGGAAGACGTCCACCACTTTGTCGAGAAGCAACTGGTCGCATTCATCGGCGAACTCGGATACAAGCTACACAGCGGGCGCAGCCGCAATGAACAAATCGCGACCGATCTGCGGCTATTCGTCCGGGCTGCGATTGATCAACTGCAGGAAGAACTGGGCAAACTGGGTAGTGCAATCGTGGATCGCGCAGAACATGCTGGTGATGCTGCTATTCCGGCCTACACGCACTTGCAACGGGCAGAGCCGGTGCTGGTTGGCCATTGGCTGCTCGCTTACGTTGAAATGTTTCTGCGTGACGCGGACCGGTTGGCCGACTGCCGCAAGCGGCTGAATCTCTGTCCGTTGGGATCGGGTGCCGTCGCGGGAGCGACTCTCCCTCTCGATCGTACTTTGATGGCCGACAAACTTGGCTTCGATGCTCCGACAGCGAACAGCATGGACGCGACAAGCGATCGCGATTTCGCGATCGAATTCGTCCAGGCATTGTCGTTGCTCGCGCTACATCTGAGCCGGTGGGCCGAGGAGATGATTCTCTTCTCATCCCAGGAATACGGCTTCATTGAACTGCCGGAGGCATACTCCACCGGCAGTAGCGCAATGCCGCAGAAGAAGAATCCGGATCTGCTGGAGTTGGTGCGCGGCAAAAGCGGGCGCGTGATCGGGAACGCGACCGCGCTCATGATGTCGGTGAAAGGCTTACCGCTCGCTTACAACAAGGATCTGCAAGAGACGCAGGAACCGCTGTTCGATTCGGCGAACGCGCTCCTACAGATGCTGCCGCTGGTTACGGGCTGGATGAAAGCTGTCGAGTTTCATCTGGAAGCGATGCAGAAGGCGGCGAACTCGGGCTTCATGAATGCTTGGGCCGCGGCCACGTACCTTGTGAACCGGGGTGTGCCTTCGCGGCTCGCGCACGAGCGCATCGGAAAAGCAGTACAGATGTGCCTTGAGCGGAATTGTGAGCTCAAGGATCTCTCACTTCAGGAATTGCAATCACTGAGTCCGGCGTTTGGCGAGGACTTCAAAGAATCACTCACACTCCCTGCGGTGCTGGCTGCCCACGATGTCGTAGGCGGTACGGCGCCGGGCCGGGTGCGGCAGGCAATCGGGGCTGCCAGGAAGAAAATCGAGTCTCTTCGCGAGGAGGTCCATGCGAACGCGTAAAGCAATCTTGCCTGATGCCGAGCACATACACGAGTTGATCGCCGCTTACTCTGGCGACGGCACGCTATTGCCGCGCACGCTGCCCGAAATCTGCGAGAACGTGAGGGACTTTGTCGTTCTCGAGGACGACGGGCGCATCATCGGTTGCGGAGCGCTGCACCTTTACGGAACGCATCTTGCCGAGATTCGTTCGATTACCGTCGCGCCCTGGGCTCAAGGCAAAGGTGGCGGCGGCCGCCTCGTGAAAGCACTGATGGCGGAGGCCAAACGCCATCGAGTGGATTGCATCTGCTTGTTCACGCGCAAGCCGGACTTCTTCGCCGGCCAGGGATTCTCAGTCGCACAGCGCGAGGACTTGCCCGACAAGATCTACAAAGACTGCCATGCGTGTCCGCGGTTCCATTGCTGCGATGAAGTCGCGATGGTGCGGGGCAATCTTCCCAAGTTCGCGATCCTTCCGGAGCCGGCGAACTGGCTCGTCAAGCTACAGGGTTGGGCTCCGAATGTTGCCGAGCCGACGAGGTCGAGCTAAAGGTTTTTGTGGGGACAGCCGCCTTCGGCTGTCCGTCGCCCGAAGGGCGACTATTTTGGCCTGCGCCGTACGACTCTTCCCTGCTAGATCTATCCGTCATCTTGGCATTGAATTTCCCAGCAAGGGGCAAAACGGCCGCTGGAGCGGCCGGACAGCCGAAGGCGGCTGTCTCCACAAAGTTCTTCAAATTCCCCGCAAGGCACCCGCATTGGCCCTGGACGCATTCGCGAAAGAACTGTGATCAGCTTCCGTGGCCCTGGCAGTGCAGCACGCCGAGGTAGGCACTCCAGGGCCCTACTAGATCCCTGTATTGAAAGGCCATCACTCTTGATAACTGGTGCGAGTGAGTCAAGTCATGAACTGCCCAGGTTGCCAGCAATTGAGAAAGGGTCACAACTCCGAGTTCGGGATGCCGGCCTCGACGAACGAAATCTGATGGTTGCAGGTTCATCGCGCGGAGTGCATTGACATTCTCGGTTCGCAGGCGCCCGAACTCATCTAACAATTGTCCCAGCGACTTCCCCTGACTTTCGCGTTCCTGGGCCAGTCGATCAAACGGATCGAACGCGCGGCTTTCGCCTTGCTGCAGGATCATCCGGGCTCGCGGCATCCAGTCGGTACGCTCTCCGTGAATGAGATGGCCGACGATGTCGAACGGGTTCCACGTTTTGCCGCCTTCGTTGGCGTGCCTCCAAGCCTGCGGCAGATCCCGTAAAAGGGCGTTAAGGGCGGAAGGCGTGCACGAGAGAAGGGCGATCGTTTGCTGTAAGTCGAATTCCATAGGAGTCCTCTGCTGAGTTTCTTGCAGGGATAGATTGTAT
>QIAL01000435.1 GCA_003225535.1 Acidobacteriota bacterium
TGATGCGGGCAGGTTCGCGGTATACGTTAGCAGCGTCGCACGTGAGAACTTCTTGCGAACCAGAACCTTGTTCCGCTCTCCTAATGCGACCAGGTGAAAGGTGGTCTTGCCCAGATCGATGCCAATGGATGCGATTTGCATGTGATGATCCTCCTGATGTAATACTGCCGAGCCAAATCTTACTCGGCGGCGGACCATCTCATTAACCCCTCGATGAGCGGCTATCGCCTTGGCTACATTAGCTGTGGCACTTTGTCTTCCTCATCTAGGAACGTCAATGCGCGCCACGGAATAGTACTGAGCGCAAAATGAGGTCCGGTCAAGCAGCGCAGCCTCACTTAACTGCTGAAGCCTCAGCCACGCCGATGTACTTGTCGGCGCTGCCGTAGTAGAAGAGATATCGATCGTTCTGGCGGACCATGCCTTCCACGAAGACCACATTAGGTACTTGCCCAACTTTCTCCCATTCCTTCTCGGGAGAGAAAATAGGAGTGTCGCTTCGCCAGAGCAGCTTTCGCGGATCGTTGCGATCTAAAATTGCGACGCCCGTTCGATAGACCAGTTTGTCATCGGCACCGTTATAGATGAGAACGATTCCTTCTGGTGTGACGATTGGCGCGGGACCCGGTTCCGCGACTCGCGAATCAAACTTCCCTGATCTCACAGTCAACACGGGCGTCGGTGTAGCCTCGGCCCAGTGGAGCAAGTCCGTGGAGGATGCGAGCCCCGCCTGATCCTTGCCGTCGACGCTCGTACCCAGGAAATACATCCAGTACTTGCCATCGATCTTCTCGGGAACAATGGCCCCGGACTTAGTCCATTTCACGTTCCAGTTTCCTTTGTTCGCCGGGATAATCACGCCCTTTCGCTCCCAGTGAGTCAAATCTTTGCTGGTTGCAAGACAAAGCTGCGCGTCGGTCTTGTTGTAACCGGTATACGTCAAATAGTAGGTTTCACCGAATTGGACCAGGCGAGGATCTTCAACGCCACCGTCTTTTTCGTATGCCTCCGAGGGGGTTAAGACCGGCTCGTCTCTGCGCGTGAAATGAATTCCGTCCGCACTTTCTGCATAACCCAGCCGTGATGTTCCATGCTTATCCTGCGCGCGATAGAGCATGACGATCTTGTCCCCGCGCAGTGCGACAGCGGGATTGAATGTTCCCGACGACTCCCAGCCATTGCCGTGCGGAGCGAGGATAGGAGTCTCCGGCGCCCGGTGCCACACGCCAAACGGCAGCTGTGCTTCCTTCTGAGCGGCAAGAAGCAAAACCGCCAGAACCAGAAACGACAGTCTCCCGAAGATTCGACGCATCCTATGCCACCACGCTTGGGCAAGCTCAAACGCAGCAAAAAACGGCAGGGCCGACCCCCTGCCGTTCGCAAACCTGTCTTGCTTCAGTTATTTCTTGTTGACTGCTTTCTTGAGTTCGGCCCCAGGGGTGAACTTCGCGACTTTGCGGGCAGCAATCTTGATCGTCGCGCCAGTTTGTGGATTGCGCCCATTCCGGGCCTTTCTCTGCGACACGGAGAACGTGCCGAAGCCAATCAACGCCACGCGATCTCCTTTGCGGAGGGCAGACGTAACGCTGTCAACAGCGGTATCAATGGCGGTCGTAGCCTGCGCCTTGCTGATTTCACACGCGCCTGCGATCTTATCAACCAGATCGGCTTTATTCATAGTTTCTCCTCGCAGGTCTCTTTCATACCCAGCCCAGACCGGGGAAGCAAAGTGGCGAGGGCCGAGTTGGGAAACCTGACCGCTAGGTATTCTCCTCCCTCTGCGGCGAATGTCAACTGTGAAAATCCGCGCCGGAAGCCTGTTTCGCACCTGCCCGGCCCGAATTGCCCCTAGAGGAGCGGCTTTTCAGACCTGCAGGCTGCGATTTCCTCCGCCCTCCACAGGTGCTGGGCTTCGTTCACAGGATGTACACAGAAGATCCCGGATTCCGGCTTGCAAAAACGCACCCCCCAGGTGCAAAGTCAAACCAGAGGATTGTGTAGGGCGGACGCCTCCGTCCGCCCCGCGAGCGTAGCGAGCGTCCGGAGAAGCTGCATATGCCGAAGAATCTCAACTCCGGGATGAGGACGTCCAGTTGATCAAGGCCCCAGTTCAAGTTTGCCCATTATGTGAAGGCACCGGGTGGAAGACTGTTTCGGCAGGGGACGGCATCCGTAGCCTCAACGACCGCCGCGTCACCCGTTGCGATTGCCATTTGCGGGCGCGAGCGGATTCTTTGCTGGCAGCAGCTCGCATTCCGCGTCGTTATGAGCACTGTGAACTCACGAACTACGATATCGATTTTCCCGGAGCCCATCCGTCCCTCGCCGAGGCACACTTCGTCGCATCGAACTTCGCACAAAAATGTGACCCGCGCGGCGACAAAGGCCTATTGATCATAGGCACAATCGGCACTGGTAAGACGCACCTCGCCGTGGGAATCCTTAAAGAGTTGATCGTTACCCGAGGCATTCCGTGCCTGTTCTACGACTATCGGGAATTGCTGAAGGAAATTCAGAACTCCTACAACTCCACGGTTCAAACCACGGAACTCGACGTGCTACGCCCTGTATTTGAAACCGACGTTCTGGTTCTGGATGAACTGGGCGCCGTGAAACCCACCGAGTGGGTCTGGGATACCGTCAGTTTGATCCTGAACACCCGCTATAACAACAACCGCACCACGATCATCACCACAAATTTCGAAGACCAGCCAGCAGCAGCGGTAGCTGTTTCGTTGTCCCCCGCAAGGGCCGCAAGCCGTAACGAAACGCTGGGGGACCGTATCGGCGAACGCATGCGCTCCCGATTGCACGAGATGTGCCGAGTCGTGACGATTGACGGAACAGACTTCCGCCAGAAATTCCGCAGCGCCAACTTCCGATAATTTCGTACGCCGGCGTCTCGCCGGCTGTGGCGAGCGCATCTTGCGCTGGCTGCGTCGATCTGAACCATCCCGTCGGATTCGCACCTGCCGTCAGCCAAACCGATGGGCTAACTCCGCTAGAATTGAAGTGTGCTGACCGAGCGCATCGAATTCACCCCGGACCGGGATGCCGACATATTCTCGAGCATTCCGGTCGCCCCAGCCGTCTTCCTCCTGCGTGGCCAGGATGCCACCGCCGAGCCCTACGTCAGCAAGACCGCCAACCTGCGTCGTCGCCTCCAACGCCTGCTCGGTCCCGTCGAAGAGCGCACGAAGAAGCTGAACCTGCGCGATCGCGTCCGCACAATTGAATACTGTCCCACCGGCTCCGACTTCGAATCCGGATTCCTGCTCTACCGTGTCCTGCGCGAAGCATTCCCGAAAACCTACCAACCGCGCATGCGCTTCCGGTTCGCTCCGTTTGTGAAGCTTCATCTCGAAAACGAATACCCGCGCGCCTCCATCACCACGCGACTGGGAAGGCTCAACAGCCGTTCCATCTACTACGGACCATTCGTTTCTCGCGTCGCTGCTGAAAAATTCATGAACGATTCCCTCGACTTCTTCAAAATGCGCCGCTGTGTCGATGACCTGCATCCCGACCCCAAGTTCCCGGGCTGCATTTATTCGGAAATGAAAATGTGCCTGGCCCCGTGCTTTAAAGGCTGCACCGACAAGGAATACGAAGCGGAAGTAACTCGGGTCCAGACCTATTTCGATTCTCGAGGTAACTCACTGCTGCGCCAGTTCTCGGATGAGCGCGAAGCTGCCTCGGCTAGTCTGGCCTTCGAAGATGCAGCGGCCATTCACGCGAAAGTAGAGAAACTCAAACCTGTTCTGAGCCAACTCCCCGAAATCGTGCAGCGCCTCGACCAGCTGTCAGCGCTGATGATCCAGCCAAGTCACCTCGATGGATCGGTCACGTTTTTCCGAATCGCCTCCGGCCGCATCTCTGGCCCAATCCCATTCACCATCCAGCCCGTGGAGCACGCAAAATCACAATCGATGGAAGCGCGGGTACAGGAGGCGCTGCAGGCGTTTCCGGCGGACATCCCGAAATCAGCACTCGAAACAATGGAACACCTGGCCCTGCTGAAATCTTCTTTGCCGACGCCAAAGGCGAACTACCCATGCGCCGCATCGTGCGGGGAATCTCCCGAGTTTTTCGTGGCGAAAAGCCCGAGGCCGCGAGCCAGTCGCCGGCGGCCACTCAGGAAAGTCAAGTTAACCTTGCGCCGGAACCTTAATGGTTTTCGATCCAAACCACCGCGCCCCGATCCAGCGCGTGAGTCGCAAGCCTACGAAGATTCCCACGAGGATCGTTCCCGCCCACACCAGCACCGCTGGCAGATAAAACAGAATCGTCGTCATCACCATCGCATAGGTCGCAATACTCTCCAACCCGTCATGCAACGCCAGTTTCAACTGGTATCCGGGGCGCCAGTTCAAACCGAAAACCTGCGCCTCCGACTCTGTTCGAAGCGTTATGGCAATCGCAACCGTCTCGATCTGTCGTGACAACGCAGTGAACTCCGCCTGCTGTTGTTCACTCTGCCCTCGCACTTCGCTTAGCCTCTCACTGACCGCCATCATGTCTTTCACGGTTGCGGCCTGCTTCAGGATCGCCAAAAGCTGCGCTTCCTCAGCCCTGAGATTGCGGATCCGGGCGTCCTGATCCACGTACTGCCGGGTCACGTCCTGCGCATCGACCTTCTCGCTTTCCACTCGCAGACCAAGTTTTCGGATCTCAGCCCGTGCCTCTTGCAGTCGCGCCGCTGGCACACGAATCGTGAGCGCCCCCGAGGTCGCATTCTGGCCGCCACCATTGGCCGTTTCGAGATATCCGCCCATTCCCTCCGCCATTGCGGTGATCTTCTCCGCAGTATCCGCCGGGCGCCGTACCACCATTTCCAGCGAGCTTGTGCGGATGATCCTTCTCTCCACAACAGCCGCGGTAGCGCCAGCCGCAAAATCCTTTGTGACCTCAGACCGCACAGCGTCAGCTTGCGCTACCGGGCCCGCCTGCAACGTTGCCGCCGGCGTCGTCGCATACGATTCTGTCGTTGGCAGCGAGTGCACCGCCTGCAAATCTGGCTCACGTCGGTAGTACGACGTCGAGGCCACGAAGATCCAAATCAGCAGGATCCCTCCTCCAATAGCAATCCATTTCCACGGCTTCCTGATCTCTCCGAGTGACTGCGCCAAAGTTGTCATGTCGACCTCTCTGGCTCAAGAACGATGGGCGCAGTACGCCTTGCGGACGATTTCTTCACCCGGCGGAGCGTCGGTAACGCAAGACAGCCTGCAAGCACGGCTTTAGCTATTGCGGAAAAACTCAGGACGAGTGATTTTGGGTGGCGCAGCGCTTCGAGCGCTGCGATAAGTGGCCTGCCTTCTGCCGCGGGCTTTAGCCGCTGAGGTGAACTACCGGTTACCAGAAGAGTTTTTCCGCACCCTCTTGAAGCCGTGCCGTAAGGACACCCAAAAATCGTGGCTTTAGCCCCTCAGGGACACCAACGTGTCCGCCATTCACCTTGTCCCAAGCTCACATATGTACGCGCAGGCGGGCCAAGGCTAATTGGTTTTGATTTCTGTTGACACGACTCCTCGACTCCGAACGCTCGCGAGGGCAGATCCCTTTACGGATTCGGCGGAGCAGGCAGCAACTCGCAGTGGTCGACGCACTTCACCGTTTTGACTTCGACATTGGCTTTCTTGTGGCCGGAAACGTCGATATCAGGGAGGATCAGAAGTGTCTGCGTGCCATTGGCGACGTTGAAGCTGCAGTGGAAGCTCATCGACTGGACGCCGCGTTCCTTGCAGCCGGTTTTGCCGAGAGCGTCACTGAGCGATACGGTCTTGTCGTAGACCTGGTCAGCGAGGTGCGATGGCAGCAGCGCGACCGTCAGCGGAATCGGCGACTTGATCTTCACGTTGAGTTCCTGGTCATCGTGATCGGGAGTCATCAGGCTGTAGACCTTGGGCGCCGGTGTGATCTCGTATTTTTCATTCAGGATGCGGCGCCACTCGAAACAGGGCAGAACGCAATTGTTCACGCAAGACCAGCTGTAGTACTGGATATGAAGATCGTTTGGGGACATGAATGGCCGGGCGCCCGGTCCGAGGATGACACCGATCGTGGCCACGACGGGCTTCTGGGGCCTGCGTTCGTCCCGGAACGTGAGGATCATGGCCCGCTCGGACGGAAGATGACACTCGTAAATCGAGCTGGTCACATGCTCCTTCAAGCAGAGAAAGCTGAAATTCGGGGGAGCTTCAGGATTCCGCATCGCAGCGTCCCATTCATCGGCCCAAACCATCGCCACGGTGACCGGATATCTGGAGTCGATTTGCACGTGCATGTTGCCGCCTCCGGCCGCCGGATGGTATATGCGGCCGGCATGCAAGCTGGCCGGTTCCAGGGGGATCGTCTCGCTGTTCGCGGGCGTCCAGTCGAAAACGCGATTGTCTTGCGCCGACGAGACGGCGGCGCACGCGCAGACCAGCAGCGCGGCAAAGATGGAAAGGTTCCTCATACGACAAGTATTCGGTGGGGAAATGCCCGCACCTAGGGAATTCGAGCGGAAGGGATTACGGAAGTACCAGGGGCCCGGGTGAAGTCGGCCTTCCAGTGATCTTCACCACATTGTTTAAACCTTTCGGCAAATAGAGGCCACGCCAGCCGGAGGTTTTGTGGAACCGCACAGGCTTTAGCCGTGAGTTCTGGGGCCCTTACAGCGGCGGGGCTTGTGGAAGGGCACGGCTTAAAGCCGTGCCGTAAGGGCCACAAAAAAAATCTC
>QIAL01000436.1 GCA_003225535.1 Acidobacteriota bacterium
AATAATCGCGGCGACTTCCCTTCCTTGCTGCGCAATGACGGCGGCAACTCGAACAATTGGCTTACCGTGCAATTGGTTGGAACGAAATCGAATCGCGATGGCATTGGCGCTTCGCTGAAACTCACCTCTGAAGGCTTTGTGGAAGTCGAACAGGCCAAGGGTGGGATGAGTTATATGTCAGCAAGCGATCCGCGGATTCATTTTGGACTAGGCAAGCGCACGAAAATCGCGTCGCTTGAAATCGCGTGGCCCAGCGGACAGGTCGATCGATTGACAAACGTGCCGATCAACCAGATCATCACAGTAAAAGAGGGCGCAGGCCTTATCCCGCACCATTTTCCGAAGATTCCGAGCTCGAAATGAATTTCCCCCGCCGGCGCTTTCTCGGCTCGTCCCTGGTCGTTCTCGGCAGCAGCTTGCTCGATGCTCTCGCTACACCGTTGTGGAGGTGGAATCGCAGCCTTTCTCTTTCGTCAACGCACGCTGCCTCTCCGGAATCTGCGGTGCAGTTCGTCAATATCGCCCGTGAAGCTGGACTTACCATCCCCAACGTCTGGGGAGGCGCCGATCACAAGCGCTACATCATCGAAGCCAAAGGGAGCGGCCTCGCATTCTTCGACTACGACCAGGACGGCTGGCTCGACATCTACCTGACCAACGGGACGCGCTTCGATGAGAAATGGGCGCCCGGTCAAGAGCCGACGTCACATCTCTACAAGAACAATCGCGACGGAACTTTCACCGATGTCACGGCAAAATCCGGGTTGGCGCGCACCGGCTGGCAGACCGGGGTTTGCGTCGGCGACTACGACAACGACGGCTGGGACGACTTGTTCTGCTGCTTCTGGGGACACAATATTCTCTTTCACAACAACGGCGACGGTACGTTCACCGACGTGACGCGTGAGGCCGGTGTGCACGACGAACGAGTGCGCTGGGGCTCAGGCTGCACATTTCTAGACTACGATCGTGACGGGCATCTGGACCTGTTCGTGTGCAACTACATTCAGCTCGATCCGAAAACAACAGGATCGCCCGGAGAATCAGCTTCGTGCCAGTGGAAGGGGATCCCGGTAATGTGCGGGCCGCGCGGCCTCACCGGCGATACAAATGTCCTTTATCGCAACAACGGGGACGGCACGTTCACCGATGTATCGCAGAAAGCTGGCATTCTTAAACCTGGTCCCCGATACTCCATCACCGCAGCCAGCGCGGATTTTGATAACGACGGCTGGCCGGATATTTATGTCGCGGTGGATTCTGAACCGAGCATTCTCTTTCGCAACAATCATGACGGCACGTTCACGGATATCGCCGTGATGGCAGGATGCGCCTATAGCGAGAATGGCCACGAACAGGCCGGAATGGGCGTCGGCGTCGCTGATTATGACTGCGATGGCTGGCTCGACATCTTCAAGACTAATTTCGCCGACGACACGTGCAATCTCTATCACAACAACGGCGATGGCACATTCAGCGATGTGACGTTTGCTTCGGGCATAGGAATCAACAATCAATATGTCGCGTGGGGCTGTGGGTTCGTCGATTACGACAACGACGGTTGGGCGGATATCATCCAGGTAAACGGTCACGTGTATCCCGAAATAGCCGGACACGCCATCGGGCAGACGTTCAAGAA
>QIAL01000437.1 GCA_003225535.1 Acidobacteriota bacterium
GACTTGAGTCCATGAGGCTGAAAGGCCTCCAGAAACCGCGTATACGTGTCCGGTTTGACGGGTTCCGCCGCTACCATCAGCAACCTGAGTGAGCTCAAATCGCAACCCGCCAGACTTTCCTTCGAAACCCTCCCGGCACGCAAGCAATAGTCGTAGGCGAAGTTTGGGGCGGCCGAAGCGCTGGCCTCATAAGTCTTGATCGCGTCGAACCAGAGGGTGGGGCGCTGAATGAAATCGTTTGGAGCGAAACCGTAGGTCGTGCCGCCCGTGAGCGCGGGATAAAGGTAACACCCAATTAACCCCATATCGTGATACTGCGGCAGCCAGGAGACGACTACGGGTGCGTCATGGTCGATCACGAGTGGGCAGTTATGCATTATGTTCTCGTGGGTCACCATCACGCCTTTGGGATCTCGAGTCGAACCCGACGTGTACTGGAGAAACAAAATCTTTGAAGCGCCGTTGAAAGTTTCGTCCGAAACCTTATCGACGAAGTCTTCCGTTACAACCCAACGAAGACTGGAAATGTAGTCGACGTCGACTCCGGATGCCGAGACTCCGCTTCTGGCAAGATTTGTTCTTAGGGATCCGAGGTAGTCTTTGCTCGTCAGAATGCCCGCCGCCTGGCAGTCCTTTGCAATGTGGACCATTTTGTACAGGGCGCTCTGAAAACCACGAGAGTTCGGGGGATAGACGGGCACGGGAATTAACCCGGCGCGCACGCAGCCAAAGAACGCGCAAATCATTTCGAGCCCCGGCGGGTAGGCGAGCAGAAGACGGTCCTGCGACGAGAAACCGTGCTGCTTGCGCAAATGTCCGGCGATCACCTTGGTTCGGTGGAGAAACGACTCGTAGGAGTAGCCTCCTATCGGATTGCCGTTCACATCAATGTAGGAATAGAGAACTCTGTGTGGGTGCTGATCCCCTAGACTATCCAGCTTGCCTAAAATCGAAGCTATCATAGATTCGGATCGGTCTCATGGCGGTGCACCGCCATTCGTTAACCTCCTACGTTGAATGAGAAGATTCCGTTATTAAGAGAACAAAAGTCTAACTGCTCCCCGTGCGCAAGGGCAGACCGACTTCGAGAACAGAGGCACAGCCATTCCCAAGACCGTGCGTGTCTCGGTCCAGTGAACGAACCCCCGCCCCGCGTCGGATCGTCCGACTCAAAGCTTCTTGGTTCCATACCCCACAGAGCGGTGATGTTATCAGAGATGTGTGATGTTAACAGAGATTTGGGAAGCTGTGAAGGAGCACGACACCCCTTGTCGTACCGAGAACATGAATCGTTACGTTGGCTCCTGTTGATTCGAAATTCCCTTGATCTCGCTTAAGTTTTAGGGCTAACATCGATTTCTAATGCCTGCGCCAGATGGCGGTGGTTGCGCAACTGAAATCCGCCGCCGGCTTTGTCGACCTTGGGCGAT
This sequence comes from Acidobacteriota bacterium, assembly GCA_003225535.1. Taxonomy (GTDB): domain Bacteria; phylum Acidobacteriota; class Terriglobia; order Terriglobales; family Acidobacteriaceae; genus Sulfotelmatobacter. Next base: position 1,431 of record QIAL01000437.1, read on the forward strand.
CTCGGCCGAAATGCATGCGGTCGACCTGACATCATTGCACCAGTTACGTCCGAGACGAGGCGGTTATTAGTCTGAACCCGGAGATTGATGATCTTGTTCCATCTGAGGCTGCGTTGCGGCACTCTGTTTTCGAACCGGCGAGTGCGCCTTCGTTCCCGAAAGTCTTGCGCCGCCGGCTAGACGATTTCTTTTCCGACGGGAACATTTCTCCTAAAGCCGACCGTACCATGTGGGTCAAAATCGCGGTTGGACTGGCGGTACTGGCGGGCAGTTGGATTGCTCTTTACACGCTCAAGCCAGATTCATGGAGGTTTGTCGGCCTCTACCTTCTAAATGCCATCGCACAGACATTCCTTTTGCTGAACATCGCTCACGACAGCAACCACAACGCCATCTCGTCGGTGCGGTCTGTAAACAGAGCCTTGAACTACGTTTTCGATGTGTGCGGAATCAGTTCGTACATGTGGCGGATCCTCCATCATCGAGGCCACCACTCCTGCATCAATCTCCACGGTGAAGACGACGCACTTACGGGACGGGGAGTCTTGCGATTTACACCCCACGAACGCCGCGCGCGTGTGCAGCGGTTCCAGCATATCTATGCGCTGTTCCTTTACGCACTATTTTCTCTCGATTATGTATTCCTGAGGGACTTTGAGTGCTTCTTCTTCCCGTCCCACGATTATCTGAAACAGACCAAGCATCCGGTGCGAGAATACGTCATCCTGTTCGCGGGTAAAGGCTTCTACCTCGCCTACATGCTCATCTTGCCGGTCGTGCTGCTCGGGAAATCGCCTTTGCTGGTCGCTTTAGCTTTCTTGCTTTCCCATTTGATCATCGGCTTGAGCGTAGCCCTCGTTTTCCAGACCACGCACTCCGTCGACAGTACGTACTTCCCAATGAGCCGCAGCGAGTTTGACAACGGGATCTATCACATTTTCGCGACAACGGCCGACTACGCGACGACTAAGCCACTGGTCGGTTGGCTTGCTGGCGGGCTCAATCACCATATCGTCCATCATCTGTGCCCTTTTGTTTGCCACACACACTATGCTTCGCTGACCAGGATTGTGAAGGAGACCGCCGAGGAGTATGGCGTTCCGTATCGGCAACATCCCACAATGAGACGGGCGATCAAACATCATCTGCTACTTTTGAAGCAATTGGGAAACGAAGATCAATTTTCAGGTATCTAAATTTACAGATGATTAGACGATCCATTCAGGCAGAGTACGCGGGATTTTCGGCTGTTGTTGATACGCGTCTGGATAGCGAGGCGTGACCTTGCCGCCAAGCGTCCCCGCCGTCTCCCGATTTCGCTCCTTCCTCGATTCGCGCGCGATGGCCCACAATCCTGTACAGGTTCTCTCGAAGTACATAGGACTTCACGGCGACACCTTCCGGTTTTATTTTGGTGGCGTTAAGGAGGCGATTGTCACCATTAATCCCGTCGTCATTCAGCACGTGCTGAAGACGAATTCGGAGAATTATCACAAATCCGAGATTCAAGTGGCAGCGGCGGCTCATCCAGACGGGCTTTGAACGAAAGCAACTCGAAATTTTGTCTTCCATCATGCAGGACTCCCTTGCCGAGTCGCTGCGGGAATTCGACAGACAATCGCGTATCGGCCCTGTCGATATCTATCCCCACATGATGAAGATTACCTTCGCGATGGTGGGCCGATCTCTGTTTGGCGCCCGGTTGAAAGAGGAAGACATCGAACTCATCAGCCTCGCTATCTCGACCGTCCAGGAATTCATGGTTCGCCAAACCATTCAGCCCTACCTGAACCCTTGGTTTGCGGTTTCGGGTGAGCTGCGCAGACACGAGGAAATGCGAGCCCGAGCTTTCGGCGTTCTGCGCGATTACATTCGACGGCGGCGCAGCGAACCCCCCGGCAACGATCTACTGCAGATCTTGATGGATGCTCGCTACAGCGACGGCGAAGGCATGAGCGATGAGTTGATCCTCAGCGAGAGCATGCAACTGCTAGTCGCCGGCCATGAAACCTCGTCGAATGCCTTATCGTGGCTTCTCTATCTGCTGAGCGCGCGTCCGGATTGTGTCGACAGGGTACGGCAGGAGTTCGATTCTGTGCTGGGCGAAAAGCCTCTGAGTTTCTCTGACGTTCCCAAGTTCGAATTCACAACTCAGGTCATATTGGAGGCGCTGCGCCTTTATCCGCCATTTTGGATGGTCGACCGAATTGCTCTCGCAGATGATCGCGCAGGCGATCTAGAAATACCCCGGGGATCGACGGTCGTTGTGTTCATCTATGGTGCACACCACTCGCCGCAGTACTGGGAGAACCCGGAGAGTTTCGACCACGAGCGGTTTGCAAAAGTGAATGAGAAGCGTCACACGCCTTTCGCTCATTTGCCCTTCGGGGCTGGGCCGCGGGGCTGTATCGGCGGCAACTACGCTGTGCTGCAGATCCTCATGATTCTGAGTGTTCTACTCAGAAAATACGATTTTCGTCTGGTTCCGGGCCAGACCATCGAAGCACGCCCGATGGTGATCTTGCGGCCGGAGCACGGAATCCGCATGAACTTCACGGAGTCATTCCCACGGGGCGCCGGCAGACTAAGAACGCCAGAGGGTGATCGTCTGTATGTGCCTTGATCTGACATCTCCTTAAGTTGTACCCTCGGGCCCACTCCGATGTCGGTGCTTGCCACAAGCGTCGCTACGCTTACAGTTCTAACGTGGTCTTACCTCGTCTTGGCCAGGGGGGCCTTCTGGCGTGTAAAAAGCGCAAAGCCCGACGCTAGTGACAGCGCAGGATTTTCGGGTAGCGTCGTTGCTATAGTTCCAGCCCGTAATGAGGCAGAACTGATTGGACCGGTCGTCACTCGTGGATGATGAGAGTACAGACGGTACGGCCGATGTGGCACGCCACGCTTCAGAGAAAGCAGGCAAGGCCGATGCTCTCATTGTGATTCAGAGCAAACCCTTGCCGGCAGGGTGGACGGGAAAGTTGTGGGCGTTGCACCAGGGCATTGAGCGCGCACGCACGTTAAATCCCGCATGGCTCATGTTGGCGGACGCTGACGTACTCCACGGTCCGGAGACCGTAGCGAATCTGGGTCTCATTGCCTCGCATGGTCATTACGATCTGGTCTCGTTTATGGTGAAGCTGCATTGCCAGAGCCTCGCGGAAAAACTGCTCATTCCCGCTTTTGTGTATTTCTTTTTCATGCTTTACCCGCCAGCCTGGATTCGCGCTGCCCGTCGCTCGACCGCCGGCGCAGCGGGGGGCTGCATGCTTATGAGAGCAGAAACTCTGGAACGCGCCGGAGGACTGAAATCCATTCGCGCCGCCGTTATCGATGATTGCTCGCTGGCTCGGCTCCTGAAACAGCACGGCGGAAGATTATGGATAGGATTAACAGATCAGAGCCAAAGCTTGCGAAGATACGAGACCTTCGCGGACATCGAGCACATGGTCTCACGGACGGCCTTCAACCAATTAAAGCACTCCTCGTTCCTGCTACTTTGCACATTTGCGGGCATGGTGATCACCTATCTCGCACCTCCACTGTTGTTGCTCACACGGAGCAGTCTGGCGATTATTATGGGTGCCGCAGCCTGGGCCGCGATGACGATCACGTACTCGGCCATGGTGCGCTACTATCGATTGAACCCCGCATGGGCATTGACCCTGCCGCTTGCAGCTCTGTTTTATCTAGGCGCGACCCTGCATTCGGCGATCAAGTACTGGAAGGGCAGAGGCGGCGGCTGGAAAGGAAGAGTCCAGGATGTTCAAGACCGCCACATTACCGAAACTCCTCTCGGCTAGATCATCCGATTGTCTCGATGGATAGCGAGTACCGCCCGATTTCTTTCCAATCCTTACCCAGAGGCAGAAGCTTATTGCGGCAAGATTTCTTTAGCGCCCGACTAAATCTTATCGACCCTTCGCGGTTTACCCGGATCGATTGGTGATTTGCCCGGTGCTCTCTCGGTATCAGCTTGGCTCGCACCAAGTTCGGCGGCGAATGCAGAAGTCTCAAGTCGAGGCGGTGGGCAATTCATTAGAAAACTAGCCCTTCAAGCAACCCCACAGCTCATTCAAAACCAAGCGAAAAGGCTAGCTGGTGCACTTCTGATTGGCAGTGTCCATCCCTGTGGGCAGCTGCATACAAAGATGAGCGTCGGGCAGGTCGCTGCTCGAGCGAAACGTGGTGCGGGCGGAGGGACTTGAACCCTCATGGGCCGTTTAAGCCCTGCGGATTTTCATGCCGTCTACGGCTTTCGCCGCCCGGACATGAAGCTCATTGAAGGCTCACGTCAGGTTTGCGGTCTGGACTATCCCTTCACCATCTCCCGGAAGCCCCGGGGCTTAGGTGCTGCCCGTCTAGTCTCTACACCTTCCCGGCTGGTACTCACCGGTCTTGGCTCGGGATTGCCGTTTAAGGTTTCCCCGAATTTGAGCAGTTCTGCATCGCCGGTTTCCCAGACGAGCACTCAAGTTTTCCTTAAGTCCGCTGCGTATGCCATTCCGCCACGCCCGCGCGCGGCCGTCTTACTCATGATAGGGCACGTTGCCCGATTTTACACATCCGTTTGCTCATCTGAGTGTGTGCATTTTGTGAAAATCAATCTACTTGAACTGACGGAGTTTTTGGCTCTGTTTCGCAAAATTGAGGTGCGAAATACTATTACTCATTATGGAAGCGCTTCTACGCCTACCACTTTGGCGGTCTCTTGGAGCACAATCATCATTCCGAGTCTTCCTGCCGATCTTGGAGAAGCCAATCCGACGTGCACTGTTCCATGAGCTGACCGTCTTAGCATGCGATCTCTTCGGCCCAGTGGATTTCTTCGCGTTTGCTTCGGTTGGCCGCGATTCTCTGTCGCGAGGATCTGAGTGTTGCACAGGCGTGAAGACCGCACGGAGTGTTCTGCGTGGCTGACGAACTGACGAGCACAACGGCAATGGGATTCGGTTAGCTGTCGTCGCTGTACCCTCCGAATGCACTTATTCGGCCGTGCAACCCGGTTGCACTTGGGACCTCGATGCCCTGCGCTTTTCGGTCGCGCCTTCGAAGGAGCCATGGGTGCGCTTTTCTCGATGGCAAGCGCTGCCTTCTGGAGTGGAAAACATCGTCCAGCCGATATCCGGAAGAACCAGAGGGACTGTTGTCTCTGGATCCGTAACTGGTTTGTTATTCGTATGACGGGAATTGCGGAGGTCGCGCAGGTCGTCTTCGTCCGCAAACTGCTCGTCGAGGTGCAGTATCTGCGCACCGTGATCACCGACGAACAGCGTGAGGAGTTTGGCCGGCGGTGGAGGGCACGATCCGGCGAATCGAGTCGGCGGACTTTCTGCCGCACAGTGGAATCCGCTTTCCCCGGAATCCCTGTCGCAGCTGTCCGTATGTAGGGCTTTGCCTTGGAAAGCAGGAAATGGTTGACGCCGCTGTCGTGCGGCGTCCAGGAGCCGAGAGTCTTGATTGGCTTGACGAGCTTAGTTACTGAGTATCCGCCTATGCCGCCAAAGTTCAATCGTCGCCGCACAGCATTCGTACTGGGGAAGATTGACGAGATTCTGGCATGGGAACAGCGGAAGGAGGCGGAACGAGACACGAAGTTAGTCGAGCTCGCGCGCTATTTGTGCGAGGTGCGGGCGCGCCAATACTGGCGGCTGGAGAGTTTGAAGTCTTTCGATGAAGTTCTGGAAGAGCGTTTTCCTGAATCGAGGAGGAAAGCTACTACCTGATGTCGATCCATGAAAGCTTGGCACCACGGCGAAGAAACAGATCAAGGAAGTACGATGGCCGAAGGGGATCGAGCTGGTCAAACTCGCGAGGCGGGACAGGCAAAGCTTCGATTGTGCAATCTGGTTGCACAAAGCCCGGCTGATGCTGAAAGCGGACTTCAAGAAGGAGGTCGAGCGGGGACTAACAGGGGGAGACGGAAGCGTGGGAGATTGT
>QIAL01000438.1 GCA_003225535.1 Acidobacteriota bacterium
TATCCGGCTGGAGCAGAACTATCGCTCGACGCAGAACATTCTGCAGGCGGCGTCGGCGGTGGTCGCGAATAACGTGCGGCGCAAGGGAAAGAATCTGTGGACGTCGCGGCAGGGCGGCACGAAGATCGGCTACTACGAAGCGCCGGATGGAGAGAATGAAGCGCTGTTTGCCGCGGACTGGATTGCCCGGTACCTTCGCGAAGCCAACGAGCGCGGGGAGACGCCGCGGGCGGCGGTGCTGTATCGCACGAATTCGCAGTCACGGTTGTTTGAAGAGGCGATGCGGCGGTATGGGCTGAAGTATCACGTTGTCGGTGGATTTTCGTTCTACGAACGCTCCGAGATCAAGGACATGATCTCGTACCTGAAGGTCATTCAGAATCCGGATGACACGATTTCGTTGTTGCGTGTGATCAATACTCCGACGCGCGGCATTGGCAAGGGAACGATCGACACGCTGGAGCAGTTGGCTCTGGAAACGGGGCTCTCGATGTGGGGAGCCATCGGCCAGGCGGTGAAGCGGCAACTGGTGCCTCCGCGGGCGGTGGCGTCGCTGAAGAGTTTCCAGCAAGTGATTGAGGATGCGCGGGCGATGCTGCTGGGTACGTTTACTGAACAACTGGAGCAGACGGCAGAGGTACCACAAACAGAAGTGGAGATCGCTGCCGCTGCTGAGGAACCTGTCACTGACGAAGGGGATGCTACTGCGTTTGATCCTCAGGAGTTTGGGAACTTCGCGTTTGATTTTGGGGAGAGTGCGGCGGAGTCTTCGGTTGACGATGGGGAGGCGGGACGCCTCCCCCACAGCCGGCCCGAGGCCGGCGCTACGGACATCAGCGCTACGGCTGACGATGCCGCGGATGCGAGAGCGGACAGCTCATTCCCGGCGCCTGCCGTCAGCACTGCTGACGTTCTCAAATTTCTGATCGATCGGACGGGATACATCAAGCTGCTCGAGGAGGAGGACACGCCGGAAGCTTATTCGCGTATCGAGAACTTGCGGGAATTGGTGAACGCGGCGATGGATTCACGGGATCGGGCGGAAACGCTGGACCAGTTTCTCGATCACGCGGCGCTGGTGGCCGATGCCGACGATTACGATGAGCGCGCGCAGATCACGCTGATGAGCCTGCATGCCGCCAAGGGACTGGAGTTTCCTCTAGTGTTTCTCAGCGGGCTGGAAGAGGGCCTGTTTCCGCATTCGCGCACCATGCTGATTCCAGAAGATATCGAGGAAGAGCGGCGGCTGTGTTACGTCGGTATGACGCGGGCGATGGATCAGTTGATTCTGACGCGGGCCGTGTATCGGCGGAGGTATGGGACGGACTTGCCTGAGGCGAGCGTGCCGTCAAGATTCCTGGAAGAAGTGCCCGGCCCCCTGATTGAGGAGGTGGGCACGCGCAGGTCTCGTGTGGGGACGGCCGCCATCGGCCGTCCGGCGGGACGAAGTCCCGCGGCTCGCGATGGGGAGAGTTCCCACTACTCATACGAGGATGAAGATCAGAGTGCTTCGTGGCATGCGGGAGATCCCAGCCGGGGAAACTCTCGCCCTTCCAAGCCGACGGTTGCGGTCCGCGCCTACAACTCGATTGAGAACATTGCCGAATTCTTCGCCAGTCGCGGCAAGAAGTTCACAGCGCCCAAAGCTCCGCCAGTCGAGGAGCCTACAGGCAAACGCGGATTCCGTCCGGGACAGAGAGTCCGGCATCCGAAATATGGTGAGGGAACGGTCTACCAGCGCGAAGGAGAAGGCGAAGAAGCCAAGATTACGGTACAATTTCCACGCTTCGGCTTGAAGAAGCTGGTGGAGAAGTATGCCCAGCTGGAGCCAGCCTGAAGAGATTGGGAAATTGTGTAATTTAGTAATTGGGTAATTTTGGACTTCTGCACCGCAGAAGCGGTTTTTAATTTACACAATTACTCAATTTCCCAATTACAAATTTCAATCAAGAAAGAATTCATGGCCAATACGACAAAACTCAGCAGAGATGAACGCAAAAAAGTAAAGCGCACGGCGCGCAAGAAGCGCAAGGCGGACAAGCCGCTGAAGCCCCGCGACTATCCTCGCGGATCGAAGAAGCCGAAGGTCAAGAAGTTGGCCCGCGGCCAGGCGAAGCGGTAGGCGTCACGGGTTCGAGCTAGAATCCCCACTTCTGGAAAAACCGGCCAGAAGTGGGGCACCCGTTGTGCGCAATTTGTTCTGGAGAAAACGAACCTCTTGTCACAACCCACAGCGAGCGAGCCTCCATCGAACGAAGTTGTGCGCACCTCCGATAAACAGATTTTTTGCTGCAAGTCGATTGACAAGCTGATATCGGAATCGGAAGCTCCTGGACAGCGATTACAGAAGACACTCGGCCCCTGGTCGCTGACTGCGCTTGGCATCGGGGCTGTGATCGGGTCAGGCATCTTCGTACTAACTGGTACCGCCGCGGCCGGGGAGTATTTTCAAGCGCCCTCGATTCTGCACGCACAGGTGCTCGACATCATCTGGAACTTCCTGCGCGGGGGTGGCACGGCTCAGGTTTTGATGCATGGGCGGCCCGCGGCCGGGCCCTCAATCGCGATTTCATTTTTGCTCGTCGC
>QIAL01000588.1 GCA_003225535.1 Acidobacteriota bacterium
GAACCTGACGGGTGTTGATGATGAACTTGAAAATCCAGGCATCCCCAGCGAGAGCGATGAAGCCGAGAGTAGTAGTAGGGTTATGTGGGGACAGCCGCCCTCGGCTGTCCGGCGGAGCGAAGCTCCGTTGCATCACCGTCGACAACCAAAATTCACTCGCAAGCTGAGCCTCCCCTTACCCATGCTAGACGCCAAAGTATTTCTGAAACTGCTGCAGCTGGATTTAAACGCACATCCCCCAGGCGCACCCATCGTTAAGATTCATCTCTCCGCCGAGCCAGCCCGCCCGCGCTCAGCCCAGGGAGGCCTATTCCTCCCTCCATCGCCCGAGCCGGAAAAATTGGAACTGACTCTCGCTCGCATCGCCGGCATCGTCGGCGAGCAAAAGGTCGGCGCGGTTGAACTACTCGACACGCATCATCCCGAAGGATTCCGCATGCGCCGTTTCGTCGCCGAGGTCGCGCGCAAAACTCCGCAGAAAAAAACTCCCGACGTGGCAGAAGCACAGGCTGCAGTCACAGCCCTGCGCCGTTTCCGCCCGCCATTGCTCGCGAACGTCAGGCTGG
>QIAL01000589.1 GCA_003225535.1 Acidobacteriota bacterium
TGGGAGCGCGAAGCCTGGTCCCGCGACGAATGGGACTTAGCCCTGCGTAACGACGAAGCCGTCGCCTTCTACCGCCTCGTACACGACCTACTCGACGGCGAATGGTTTGTGGAAGGAACGTATGACTGAAAATCTAGTTCTCAGTTCCCAGTTCTCAGTTCTCGGCGAAAAACTCGATCCAAAGGTTTCAACTGAGAACTGAGAACCGAGAACTGACAACTTGTTTATCGAACTTCACGCCCGCTCTGCATTCAGCTTCCTCGAAGGCGCTTCTCTGCCCGAGGAACTGATCGGCGTGTGCCAGCACTTCCACATGCCAGCCATGGCGCTGCTCGACACTGACGGCGTCTACGGCGCCCCGCGCTTCCACCTAACCGCAAACAAAGCCAAGATCAAGGCGCACATCGGCGCCGAAGTCACCTCCGAACCTCTAACCCATGTCATCCTGAGTGACCCTCGTTCATCTGTCATCCTGAGCGGAGCAGGCACTTCACGAAGTGAAGTGCCTGCGGAGTCGAAGGATCCCTATCACCCGAAATCCGTGAAGGGCGTAGAGATTCCTCGCTCCGCTCGGAATGACAAATTTTTTCGACTTCCGCTATTGGTTCAATCCCGCCCCGGCTACCAGAACCTCTGCCGGCTCATCACCAAAATGAAGCTGCGCGCTAGGAAAGGCGAGGGCGCCGTCACGACACAAGAACTCGAAGAACACGCCGAAGGCTTGATCTGCCTTACCGGCGGTGACGAAGGCCCGCTCGCCGCAGCCCTGCAGCAAGGCAGCACAAAGGAAGCCAGAAAACAAATCGATCAACTCATCGCCATCTTCGGCCCCAAGAATGTTTACGTCGAACTCCAGCGCCACTTCCACCGCGAAGAAGAATCCCGCAATCGCATTGCGATCGATCTGGCCCAGGCATTCCATCTCCCGTTGCTGGCGACCAACGGCGTCAACTACGCCATCCCCAAAGCCCGCGAACTCGCGGACGCCTTCACTGCCATCCGCCATCACCGTACGCTCTCCACCGCCGGACGCCTGCTCGCCCGCAACTCCGAGCGTCACCTGAAATCTCCGCAGGAGATGCAACAACTCTTCGCCGATCTGCCCGAAGCCATCGCCAACACACAAGAGCTTTCTAATCGCCTCGAATTCACCCTCAACGATCTCGGCTACGAATTCCCTCTCTATCCCGTGCCCGAAGGCGAGACCATGAATTCCTACCTGCGCGAGCAAGCCTGGATCGGCTTCCGCAGCCGCTACGGCCGCGCGTCCCAAGACATGCAGGCCAAAGCCCGCCGCCAGATCGAAAAAGAACTCGCCCTCATCGAAAAGCTCAAACTCGCCGGATACTTCCTCATCGTCTGGGACCTAATCCGCTACTGCCGTGAGCAAAACATTCTCGTACAAGGCCGCGGCTCGGCCGCCAACAGCGCCGTCTGCTATTCGCTTGGTATCACCGCCGTCGACGCCGTCGGCATGGAACTTCTCTTCGAGCGTTTCCTCTCCGAAGAGCGCGGCGAATGGCCCGACATCGATCTCGATCTCCCCAGTGGCGACGAGCGCGAAAAAGTCATTCAATACGTCTACAAGCGATATGGCGAGCGCGGCGCCGCCATGACCGCCAACGTCATCACCTATCGCAATCGCATGGCCGCGCGCGAAATGGGCAAAGCTCTCGGCTTCGATCCCGAAACGCTCGCCAAGATTTCCGCCGCCGTCGCCACCTGGGAATTCCGCGACGAAAATGACGCACTAGACCGCCGCTTCCGCGATGCCGGACTCGACCTAACGCATCCCCGCCTGCGCAAATACTACGAACTCTGCCTGTCCGTGCAGGACATGCCCCGCCACCTCGGCCAGCACTCCGGCGGCATGGTCATCTGCCAAGGACAACTCGATTCCGTCGTCCCGCTCGAACCCGCGAGCATGCCCGGCCGCGTCGTCGTGCAATGGGACAAAGAAGACTGCGCCGACATGGGCATCATCAAAGTCGACTTGCTCGGC
>QIAL01000590.1 GCA_003225535.1 Acidobacteriota bacterium
AAGACGAAGCCAAAATGCGCCGCTTGCTCGAATTGAATCTCGGTGAAGATGGCTTCACGACCTTTTCTGCCGAGGATGCCGAGACCGGCCTCAAACTGCTGCAACAGAATCCGATCGATCTCATCGTGACCGACCTGAAGCTTCCTGGGATGAACGGGTTGGAGTTTCTGCAAGCCGTCAAGCGGCAGAATTCGGCTCTTCCCGTCGTGGTCATGACGGCGTTTGGAAGCGTCGAGACAGCAGTCGAAGCCATGAAAGCGGGAGCTAGCGATTACGTGCTCAAGCCGTTCTCTTTAACTGAAATGCGAATGGTCATTCACAAGGAACTGGACGTTCGCAATCTCCGGGAAGAGAACCGATCGTTGCGCGAGGCGCTCGGCAAGCGCTATGCGCATCCCAACGTGGTGGCGCGCAGTCCGAAGATGCAGGAGGTGCTTGCTACCCTCGAGCGTGTTGCTCCGACGAACGCGACTGTGTTGCTCGGCGGTGAGAGTGGAGTTGGTAAGGATCTGATTGCACGCGCGATTCATGAAAAGTCTCGGCGTGTTAATGGACCATTTCTCAAAATCAATAGCACCGCGATCCCAGAGAATCTGCTGGAAAGCGAATTGTTCGGCTTCGAGAAGGGGGCCTTCACCGGCGCTGTGGCGAGCAAGCCGGGCAAGTTCGAATTGGCCGACAAGGGAACGCTCTTCCTGGATGAGATTGGCGACGTGCCTCCGGCAACCCAGGTGAAGCTCTTGCGGGTCTTGCAAGAGCGTGAGTTTGAGCGGCTGGGAGGAACGAAGACGGTCAAGGTTGACGTCCGCCTGATTGCTGCTACAAATCGCGATTTGCGCGAAGCACTGGAGCAGGGAACTTTCCGGGAAGACCTTTATTACCGGTTGAACGTTGTGCCGATCGACATTGCGCCGCTCCGGGAGCGAAAGGAAGACATTCCTGACCTGGTCAATCTGTTCGTCTCGCGGTTTGCCGGAGAGTCGGGGAAAGGCATCGAAGGCATCTCCCCACAGGCGATGCAGATGCTGGTGAATTATCACTGGCCGGGCAATGTGCGAGAGTTGCAGAATATCGTCGAACGGGCATGCGCGCTCTCCAAAGGGCCACAACTGGAAGCGTCCGACATTCACATCGATGAGCGTCCTTCTAAATCGGGGAACGGGGTGCCCGGATTTCTTCCCGAGGGCATGACTCTGGAGCAGTGGGAAGACGAGATGGTGCAAGAAGCTCTGCGGCGGGCGAACGGGAATAAGAGCCAGGCGGCGCGGTTACTGGGATTGTCGCGCAACGCGCTACGCTACCGGCTGTCGAAAATCGGTATTGCCGATGAGACCGAGAAGGAGACCTGAACGCGAGGGTAGGGATGCTTCGACTCCGCAGTGAGGCTCGCTTCGCTCAGCGTGACAGTCACTTACTCAGACTTGAGCAACATGCAGGTGACGTCGTCGTGCTGGGGAGTGTTGCCGACGAACACATCCAGATCGCTCATCAGACGTTTCAGAAGGTCGTTAGGCTGCAGTGCCTTTCCGACTTCGAGCGTGATCAGCAAGCGGGCCTCGCCGTATTCTTCATCCCGCGCATTCACGGCCTCTACTAATCCATCGGTAAAGATGATGAGCCAGTCCCCGGGCGCGAGCGCGACATTCGCAGCCTGGTAGGTGGCCTCGGGCATGATGCCGAAGGGGAGGCCGCCGACATCCAGGCGCTCGATCTGTCCGCTGGCACGCCTGAGGATTGGATTATTGTGACCAGCGTTGATGTAGTGAACACCCCGATGCACGGTGTCGTACTCCGCGAGAAATGCCGTGGTAAAGCGCAGGCCGCCTTGGCTGTTCGAGCATGCATAACGATTCATGTTTGCGGCAAGGTCGGGTAGCGCGACCTGGGCGGTTGAAAGCGTTTTCAGGCTGGCCTGAAAAGTAGCCATCAGCATGGCGGCGGGAATGCTTTTGCCGGCGACATCGGCCACGGCCAAAACGACGCGATTTTCCTCAGCCGTCTTGCCGGGGCGGGGGAAGACGTCGTAATAATCACCCGCAACGGTGTTGGCGGGACGCGTGGCGTACGCGATGGTGAGTCCCGGGATCTGCGGCGGTGTGCCCGGCAGCAGCCACGTCTGGATCTCACGCGCGATCTGCAGATCGCGCTTCATGACTACGCGGTCTCCAATCTCAAGGATCAGAAGCAGGAGAAGAATCAGAGCGCCCCAGAAGTGAAGATCGAATTCCGTCGTGTAGACCTTGCCTCCTTCGCCGCTGTACTGAAAACCGGCGTGAGGAATGATCAACAGAATGAGCGCCACAAGAAGCAGGACGCGCCGCGCTGGTGACAGCTTCTCAAATACGGCCCAGAAGAATTCCTTGACCACATGCAGATGATGACCGCGGCGCGTCAAGCCTTCGGGCGTTTTGGCAGCGACGTCGTGGGAATAGAGGCGATAGCTGGCACGGGCTTCGGATTCGAATTGAGACCAAAGCTGGCTGACCTCGAGCCCTTCGGTCACGCGCCGCCAGAAATTCCTGAGGTGGACACTAAGCGGGATCGGGTGCGCAGCCGGCTGTTCAGTTGGTGGGGAGGCGGTCGCCATGGGTAAGAGGGAATTATAGAAGCTTTCTCACAGACGAGTGGGGCCCCAATCGCCCGATGGCTCAATCTCCCAATCGTTCAATTCAGTTTTCAGAACAGGTTCAACTGCTCCTCGAAAGCCTGGACCGGCCACTTCGTGGCGAATGCAGAGCGCTCGCGACGGTGGGCGCGGGTGAGTTTGTACTTCTCACGGAGGCGTGCAATAAGCTGCGACAACCGTTTTCCGTATGCAGGAGTGAGGAACGCGCGATCCTGATAT
>QIAL01000072.1 GCA_003225535.1 Acidobacteriota bacterium
ATGTCGAATTGCAGAAAGCCGCCAACCAAGCCATCCTCGATGGTCTCGCCGCCTACGAGCGCCGTCACGGCTGGAAGGGTCATCTGGAAAATGTGGTGGGCGACGGCGAGGTTATCAAGAAATATTCCCATCCCGACTGGGACGACGAGCCCGAGGTTGGCGGATATGTTCATGCGCTGGTGACCTCTGCCGGTCCGGGAATCGCCACGTTGAAGTTCGGCCGCTATACCGCGGCTCTTGGGCAGGCTGATGTCGCCTGGACCAAGCACAAGCTCGCCGACATCCTGAAGACCGGTGACGTCTGCTACGTGAAAATTGTTTCTCTCGGTGCAAACGGCGCTGCGAAAGTCGGCCTCGAGCAAGATTCCGGTGCGCAATCCGCCCTGATTGCGATCGACAATGCCACCGGCGGAATCAAAGCCATGGTCGGTGGACGTGACTTCAACACGTCGAAGTTCGATCGCGCTACGCAGGCTCTCCGCCAGGTCGGCTCTTCGTTCAAACCTTACGTTTACACGACCGTGATCGACGGCGGGGCCAGCCCGGACGATACCATCCTCGACGAGCCGATAAGCTTCGATACGCCTTCCGGCCCTTACACTCCGCACAACTATGACGAAAAGTTCGAGGGCATCATCACGCTGCGGCGTGCGCTGGCCCAATCGCGCAACATCCCGGCGCTGAAGCTTGCCAACAAAGTTGGCATCAAGAGCGTGATCGATTACGCCGAACGCTTCGGTGTCACCTCAAAGTTGCCTCCATACTTGCCCGTCGCGCTGGGATCCGCGGAGATCACGCTGCTGGAGCAGGCTTCCGCCTACAGTGTTTTTCCGAATGATGGAGTGCGGGTCAGCCCGCGCTACATCACGCGTGTTACCGACTACGAAGGGCGCGTGCTGGAAGAGGATTTCCCTGAGGTCAAAGACGTGATCAGCGAACGCACGGCCCGCATCATGACCTCGATGCTGCGCGAGGTCGTGCTGCACGGCACCGGCATTGCCGCGGCGAAGCTGCCGTTTCCTGTCGCCGGCAAGACCGGCACGACGAACGATTTCACCGATGCCTGGTTCGTGGGATTCACGCCAACTATGACGTGCGGAGTATGGGTCGGCTTCGACGAAAAGAAATCGCTCGGGGCAAAAGAGACCGGCGCGCATGCCGCCCTGCCCATCTGGGCAAACTTCATGACGGTTGCGATGAACGGCAAGGACGTCGGCGATTTCCAGCCCTCGCCGATCGCGTCGCGCGCAGCACAAAAAGTCGATACGCCGGATACCGCTCCAGCGACAGAGGAATCGCATTAACGTAGCACGCATTCACCACCTGGAGGACACTTGAAGAAAATCCTCACATTTTTCGCGATGGTGTGCTCAATTCTCTCGATTCCCTCTGCGGCTCAAGCCGCAGACGAAAATCCCAGAGCCGCTGTCGAGCATGTCCTTCTTACCCAGCAGGACGCCTGGAATCGTCACGACCTCGACGCGTTCATGACGGGCTACTGGAATTCTCCTGATCTGACGTTCTTCTCAGGCGCGAAAGAATCCAAAGGATGGCAGGCCACGATCGATCGCTACCGTGCCACCTACGCCAGCCCCGGGCACGAGATGGGGAAGCTGGATTTTTCGGATTTGCGTGTAGAAGTTCTCGGATCTGACGCAGCATTCGTTCGCGGCGTCTGGCAACTCACCATGCCGGACGGCAAAACGCCCCACGGCCGCTTCACGCTCATCTTCCGCAAATTCCCAGAGGGATGGAAGATTATTCATGACCACACGTCAGCAGCGGAATAATACACACAGAGTGAAACCACGCCGCTTCGCGGCTGGACAGCCGATGGCGGCTGTCCCCACATAAAACCAATAGGCCGGCGCTTACTTCTTCACCCTCACCTGTACCCGTGTCCCGTCGGGCAGACTGCCATTCTCCAGTTCCACTTTCCCGTGCCGGACGATTCCCTCAAATTCCTGGGGCAGTGGCCGCGCTAAGACCCTCGCGGGCGGATCGCCCGCGGCCACACGCTCCACACTCCGGCCCATGCCACGATCCATAGCTTCATTTGCCAACCGGTCGGCTTCTTGATTGTGCTCGCGCAGCGCGTGACCGATCGAAAACCAGTCGAGCTGCCTAATCAGTTCCTTTGCCCGCGCATGCAGGTCCTGCAGGGTGGCGTTCTTGACCTTGTAAATGCCTTTGATCTGGCGGACGAGTAGTTCCGAATCGCTGATCAGCTTCAGCGCCTTCGGACCATGTTTCAGTGCGTACTCCAACGCTGCAATCAGTCCCTGATACTCGGCGAAATTGTTGGTCTGGTGGCCAAGATATTCGCTAAGGGCCGCGACCTTTCGTCCGGACTCGTCTTTGATCACCACACCGTAGCCTGCCGGCCCCGGATTCCCGCGCGCGCCGCCATCACTGTGAGCGACCAGATAATGCGCGGGAGGATTGTCATGAGGTTCGAAAAAACTGCGGGAGTGAGGCGCTGGCATTGTGAGAGTCTAATTCCTCTGTGCTCCTCTGTGCTCTCTGTGGTAAAAAATCATTCTCAAAGTGAGCACACTCGAGGTTATTACCGCCCGGCTGCCAGCCGCGTAGCGAGCCGAGGTGGGAGTTTCGCCCCGAAGATGCGGTCCTGCGCTGCTTTCAGGTTGTAAGGCGTACGGTAGAAGTGAACCACGTTCGCTTCGCTGTCATACACAGCAAACGCGGCGCGCCAGTCTCCGTCGCGCGGCTGTCCTACCGATCCCGGATTGATCAGATAGCGCGCATTGGTCTTCAGGTGCAACGGCACAGACTCTGCCTGTCCCACAGTGCGATATTCCGGACGGAATCCGTCGGCCGACGATCCATTCGCGAAAAAGCCCCCTTGCAGATGCGTATGGCCGAAAAACGTCAGCGGCATCGTGAGGGTGATCAGAGGAGCTAGCGCATCTCCCAGCGAGACGACGTATTCGTCCTCGTCGTTGGGCGAGCCGTGGACCAACTGGATGTCGGGAAAATCTGGCAACGAAACCGGCCCGTGTGGCAATTCCCGTAACCACTGCAAGTTCTCAGGAGTGAGTGTGTCGCGCGTCCAGATCGCGGCCGCGGCGGCCATGGGATTGAAATCGTCCAGATCCATCAATCCCGTGGCGGCTTTGTCGTGATTCCCGCGCACGAAGACCTTGCCCAGTTCGCGAGAGCGATTCGCCACCTCATTCGGACTGGCGCCGTAACCTACGATGTCGCCCAGGTTCACGATTGTGTCGAAAGATGGGGCGGCCGCCAGCGAGGCGTCCAAGGCTTCCAGGTTGGCGTGAATGTCACTGAGCAGCAGTATGCGCACGGATCACCGGACAAGTTGCCGATTATAGACTGATGTTCATGCTTCGTGTATCGGACGCAGGCGGGCGATGTAGAATCCGAGACGTGAAGTGGCAATTCAAAGGCAAAACACCCGGGTGGGCGAAAATCCTGGCAGGAGTGCTGGTGCTGAACATCCTCCTGCAGATCGCGACCGCTTACTGGATTGCGCGTTCGGCACCGATCCAAGCGGACCTGGTGCACTCCTATCGAATTCGTGTCCACGGAGGGCCAACTTACTTTGTGCAGCCTTGGCTCGGCGCATACTCCGACTATGGACTGTATCTCGGCTTCGTCCTGCTAGCGCTGTTCGCGGTATTGTTGTGGGTGAATCGCGACCAGTTGGAAAGAATTCCCTAGCGATTCACGACCGGGCAGCGCGCCCAGTGTCCTGCTGTCACTTCGACCAGGGCGGGCAATTCCGCCACACACGCATCGATCCGGTATTCGCACCGGGGTTCAAATGCGCATCCCGGAGGCAAGGCCTGCAGAGACGGAACGGTGCCTTCGATCGTCTCCAGCGGACGATTGCGATCGGTCCGGAGATCCGGCACGGCATGAAGAAGCCCGCGTGTGTAGGGATGCGCGGGAGACTGAAAGATGTCGCGCTTCGAACCAAGCTCCACCAGGCTGCCGGAGTACATCACAGCCACGCGGTCGGCGACCTGCGAGACCACGGCCAGATCGTGCGAGATGAAGAGCATCGTCAAGCCGAACTTCCTGCGCAGTTCCGCGAGCAGTTCAAGAATCTGAGCTTGAATCGTTACATCGAGCGCGGTAGTCGGTTCATCGGCGATCAGCAATTGCGGGCGGTTGACGATCGCCATCGCAATCATCACGCGCTGGCGCATTCCGCCGGAAAGCTGGTGGGGATAGTCCCGCGCGCGACGCGCGGCGTCCGGAATGGCAACGTCGTTCATCGCGTCGACCGCGCGGTTCCTTGCTTCTTTCTTTGAAACGGCGTTGTGCGCCCGGACCGCTTCGGCAATCTGATCGCCCACGCGCATTACAGGATTGAGCGCGGTCATCGGCTCCTGAAAGATCATGGCGATGCGCGATCCCCTCAATTGGCGCATCGATTCATCGTCGAGGCGCCGCAGTTCGCGCGGTCCGGTTCCATTTGAGCTGAATACAATTTCACCGGAAATGCGAGCTTGGGGCGGCAGCAGACGCATGATCGCCAGTGACGTAACCGATTTCCCCGAGCCAGACTCGCCGACGAGGCCTAGAACTTCGCCGGGAGCGATGGAGAAGCTCAGATCGCGGACTGCAGGCAATGATTTTGTAGAGACTGCCGCCGTCGGCTGTCCGGCCGCGGGAGCGGCCGAGTTTCCTCCCTGCACTGGGAATTCGATGTTTAGATTGCGAATATCGAGCAGGGAAGGCACGGCTTCATGGTAGCAGGACAAAGAGTCGACCTTTCGGGCGACGGACAGCCGAGGGCGGCTGTCCCCACATACACCTAAACCCTCGCTTTGCTACTGTCCGAGAATAAGCGGCAGGCCGTTCTTGTTGTTGCCGATCACTACCACCTTGGAGTTGGGGCTCTTGGCCAGATTTTCTGTCGCTTCGATGCCTTTCCACTCCAGCAAGGAAGGCGTGATGCCTTGCGCGACAATTTGCTGGAAGTCGCGCACGCCGGCCGCTTCGATGCGCTTGCGCTGGGCTTCCTGGGTTTCTTTCTGCAGCCGGAAGTTCATGGCTAGCGCTTCCTGCTCGGCTTGCTGCTTGGCCTCGATCGACGCTTTCAGGGTCGCCGGGAGCTGGATGTCCCGCAGGAGAACGTTCTCTACAGTCAGGCCGCGTTTGGTCAGTTGTTCGTTAACCTGTTCGAAGATCTGTTTGCCCACCATTTCGCGTTCGCCGGTGTAAAGAGCGTTGGCGCTGTGCGAGGCTGTAGCTTCGCGGATGGCGGAGCGCAGCGTCGGCTCGACCACGACGTTCTCATAGTCGGCCCCGATCTTCTGGAAGACCTCGGCGGCGCGGTCGGGGGTCAGGTGATAGATGAGCGAGGTGTCGAGACTCATCATCAGCCCTTCGCTCGAGGGCACGCTGGCCGATTCCTTGAGAGTCTGTGTCTGGATCGACATCTCGTTGTTGGTCTTGAGTGGATTGATCAGATGGATGCCTTCGCCCAGAGTCTCGTTGGTAACTCTGCCAAACAGCGTGAGCACGCCCACATGTCCGGTGCCTACGCGCGTGACAGAGCTGAACAGCAGGATCACCAAAACGAAGGCGATAATTCCGAGGCCGATCAGTCGCAGAATGCCGCCGCCGGGGCCGCCCGCGTCGATGACTCTGGTTCTGGCTGGATCGAAGATCGTCATTGAAGTTTCTCCCTGAGAGATCTTAAGGCTGGACTCTTCAGAGGATAAGTGACTTGTGAGGAGCGGGGCCTCGCTCGGACCGCACCGACAGCTTCGCCGGCGCTGAATCTTGCCGCACTGCACAGGCATCTCTTATGTGTGACGTAAGAAGTGAGAACTCTGGCCCGATGGCAAAGAGAGGTGTCCGACAAGACGCGGTTCAAATCCGCAGGGCGCAGGTCACGGATGCGGAGGCGATTGCGGGCTGCTTAAGCACAGCCTTTGCCCGGCATCGAGATGAATACACCGCCGAGGCGTACGCGGACACGGTACTGAATTCGGATGGTGTCCGGCGCCGCTTGCAGGAAATGTGCTTGTTCGTAGCCATTTCCAACGGGGAAATTGTCGGGACCATTGGTTGTATGGTGAACGGATTGGAAGGGCACCTGCGCGGCATGGCAGTGTCGCCAGACTGGCAGGGAACAGCGGTTGCGCTGGCTTTGCTACGGACGGCAGAAGCCGACCTGCAGCAGAATGGCTGCGGCCACGTAACACTCGACACTACGGCACCTTTGATGCGGGCTGTCCGGTTTTATGCGAAAAACGGATATTCGGCATCCGGACGTGTGACAGACTTTTTTGGCATGCCGCTGTACGAGTATCGCAAGTTATTGCTTTAAAATTAACCTATGAGCAAGATTCACATTCCTACGCCTTTGCGGCAGTATGTCGGGAAACAGGCTTCAGTAGACGTGTCGGGAGCGACCGTCGGCGAGGCCATGAACGCGCTGGTTGCGCAGCATCCGGAGCTCCGCAAGCACCTCTACACGGACGAAGGAAAGCTGCGGGCCTTCGTGAACCTCTACCTCAACGACGAAGACATACGGTATCTACAGAAAGAAGCAACCGCGCTGAAAGACGGTGATAACATCTCCATCGTGCCTTCGATTGCCGGGGGCGTCGCCTGACTGGAGACTTCGGGATTTTTGCAATGAAGCCTGCCGATACAATTCGCTGTTGTATGTGTTGCCCTTCCTGTTGGTAGTCCGCTGCGAAGACTCCCCGGCTGAGAAATTCAAAACCTTGAACCACTAAGGGCGACGAAGGTACACGAAGGAAACGCTTAACGAGGGACACCATGGCCACCACTACTGAGATTCCAATCACTCTCAATAAAGACGAAATCCTGCGTTATTCGCGGCACTTGATCATGCCTGAGGTCGGCATGGAAGGACAGCAGAAGCTGAAGGCCGCGCGTGTGCTCTGCATCGGCACCGGAGGGTTGGGATCGCCTATGGCTCTCTACCTGGCGGCCGCCGGTGTCGGCACCTTGGGCCTCGTCGACTTCGATGTGGTGGACTACACCAACCTGCAGCGACAGATTATTCATTCAACCGCCGACGTCGGACGCAAGAAGCTTGACTCTGCTGCTGACAAACTGAAGGGCATCAACCCGTTCCTCAATCTGCGGACTTTCGACACCAGGCTGAGCAGCGCCAATGCGCTCGAACTGTTCCGTGACTTCGACATCATTGCCGACGGCACTGATAACTTCCCGACACGATATCTGGTCAACGACGCTTGCGTGTTGACGGGCAAGCCGAATGTCTACGGATCGATTTTCCGCTTCGAGGGGCAGGCGAGCGTATTCGCCACCGAGGATGGTCCGTGCTACCGCTGCTTGTATCCCGAGCCGCCACCGCCGGGACTGGTTCCCTCATGCGCCGAAGGCGGAGTGCTGGGAATTCTTCCTGGACTAGTCGGCGTGATGCAGGCCACCGAGGTCATCAAGTTGATTCTCGGAGTGGGCGAACCGCTGATCGGCCGCCTCTTGCTGGTCGACGCGCTGGGCATGAAGTTTCGCGAACTGAAGCTGCGCAAGAATCCCGACTGCCCGGTGTGCGGCACGCATCCCACGGTCACGAAGCTGATAGACTACAACGAGTTTTGCGGCATTCGTGGGGAGGAAAAACCTGTGGGCAGCGGTGTTCCGGAGATTCAAGTCGAAGAACTGAAGCGGCGTCTGGACGCGAAAGACGATCTTTTCGTGCTTGATGTTCGCGAGCCGCACGAATACCAGATCTGCAACATCGGCGGATACCTGATCCCGCTGAACGATCTACCGAAGCGTGTGAACGAACTCGACTCCAGCCGCGAGATCGTCGTCCACTGCAAAATGGGCGGTCGCAGCGCGAAAGCGGTCGCGTTCCTCCAGCAGGCAGGATTTACCAAGGTCCACAACCTCACTGGAGGAATTACGGCCTGGTCGGATCGCGTGGATCCAAAGGTGCCGAAGTACTGAAGTGATTTTCGTTGCCCAGTGAAGGGATCGCCCGCTCTTCTTTTTTCAATAGCGTGGGTGAAAAAAGGGAGCACACGAGTGCTCCCTTCATTTTTGTGTACCGAGGTTATGGGTCCAGGTTCTATTTGCTTGATCCAGCCTGCATGCCATCGCTGGCCTCGCCGAGTTCGAGGGCGAATTTCTTGCCTTGGAAGCGCGCTCCAGCCAGGGTTGTAGTGCCGTCACTGTTTTGTTTCAGCAGGGCGGCGTCATTGGCAGAAGACTGATTCAAATCGACCAGCTTTGCCGGGACCTTGGCGACGACTTTCTTTCCTTGCATGATGCTGACTTCCACGTTGGGGCCGTTGCCGTCCCACTGCAGCTTGTACTCGCCGGCTTTGAGACTGGTTCCATTGATGCTGGTTGGATTGTTCAAAGTCAGGTTTGCCTTGCTGGCGGCAAACGCGCTCGAGGCTAGCGTCAAAGCCAACCCCACTACCAAACTTTTCGTAACGGTCGCGAACTTCATAGCAGCTCCTTTTTCTTCCCCGAAAAATCGGAATTGGTTAGGGGCGGCCCGTTCGCGAACAACGCGAGAAAACACTTGTGTTTCGCCGCGAATCGCCTACAATGCTGCCGCCGGGGTTGAGCGCAAAGGCCCCAAAGCCTGCGCCTCCGCTTTGGGGGTTTTCTCACCTGGGCCGCCAAACCGAGTGTGAGAGAATCCCCAGACCCCGCAATCGATGTTGAATCTACTTCGGCCAGATCACCCCTGCTGGCCATCTACTCGCTGCAAGGAATACGTGCTTCCCGCGGTTGAAGTTCCCTTCTTTGCTGCTTTCCTGCTGCTCTTACTTGGACGATGTGTGAATGCTTCCGGTAGCAAAACTTTGAATGCATTCGATAAATGCGGTGAGGAACATGGGGGCGATGTTTTGTGAGGAAAAGAGTGCACAGGACCGCACGATGCGGCGCGCGAAAAGTTAAATTGAACTACGTCGATGAACTAGTCCGCGTCACCGTGCTGACGCTCCACTGACCAGATGTTTGCCGCGTTTTTCTCGAAGGGGTAAACATGCACCATCCAGTTGAAGATCACCGGGCGAAAAGTTCCTCCGGCTGCGTCACACGCTTCTTGCGTAGTGATTGATCCTTTGAGGCCGAACTTGGTGTGTGGCTGGAACATCTCGCTCCTCCTGTCTGCCGGAGGAGCGCAGAAATTCACATGCTCGTGCCATTGGGCCACGCTCAGCGGAATGCGCTCGTCGAGCTGGTCTTCTGTGAGCCGCTTCGGCGCGGTGTACATCACGCCGATCAGTTTGTAGTCGTCGCCATTTTTCTCGTAGAGCAGAGACGTCGGATGTTCCGGATTGAAGTGAAATGCAGCTTCCATGCCATAGCCGTAGTTCGTGAAGTGATACATCTTCTGCGGGATGTTCGGCAGAAAGATCTTGAAACCGTCGGCGAGCGCGGCGTGATAGTCCTTGTATTTGTCCGAAGCCTTGCGCGCGGCTTCGGCGACTTGCTGCGCGCGGGTAGCATCGCCCGGCTTGGGCTGGCGCAGAGCTGTCATCTTCATGTGCGGGCCCATGTCCATATGGCCTTCCATCGAGTGCATGACATGCGCGCTGGCCTCGCGGTCATCCTTATCGCTGGACATCGGCATGTCTTTCATGTTCGACATGTCATGGGACATTCCTGACATATTGTTATCCGGTGTGGACGGCTGACTGGATGGCGCGTTCGTTGGCTCTGGGGTCTGCCCCCAGGCGACGCTGCACATCAAGACAGCGGCGAACAGCAGGAATGAATGGCGCATGGTTCCCCCCACAACGATCTCACACGATATGAACACTGTGGGGGCGGAGATGTTCCGGGAATGGCGCCGGTTTTACGATTGGTTACAGAAGTAATTGGGCTTGGATCAGCTTTTGCGTTTGTAGTGGATCGGCCAGTTCACCTGCCAGGTCTTTCCGCCGTCGCGCGACGCTTCCCAGTTCCAGTCCATTTCAGTCGCGCTGATGTTCTTCCAGACCATGCGCTGCATCACTCGCGCGCCGTCTTTCTGGGTGAATTCGCGTTGCAGAATCATCTGTCCGTTGGCGAAGTCGCCGGTGAAATCGAGATAGCCGCCCTCATTGTCAACCCAAGTCTGCTTCCAGCGGCCGGAGCGCACGTCGAACGTTGACACGCTGATGCCGCGCAGGTGCATCGAATCGCCGCCTGAGAAGTTCTCCTGCACGACGCAGCCGTCCATAATGCGCTTGATGCTGTTGGTGCCATGGCCGGTTTCGCTGGGCTTCTCTCCGGGCCAGGTGAGTTCCCATTCGCCAACCCAGAAGTCGAGCTGTTTCTGTTGTGGGGAAGCACATGGGTTTTGTGGAGCAGCGGATACTTGTTGGGCGTGCAGTTGTGGAAGGGTCATCACCGCGAGAGAGAACACCGCGAGCATTCGGATCATAAGTTGCCCCAGCATGAGACGTGGTGCTCGAACAAAGGTTAGTCCAAGTGGCGGCGTGAAGGCCTTTCTGGTACACCTAACTGCTTGACTCTGCAAACCATCATTTTCTTGTTCGTCGCCGGAGTCCTAGGCGGAGCGCTGAATTCTGTGGCTGGCGGGGGAAGCTTCATCGCATTCAAATGCCACAAACACGATTGCGCTGTGGGCTGGCACCGCAGCCAGTGGAGGCGCGTATCGCAAGCGCCTGGATGTTCCACGTCGTGTGCTGATCCCGCTGCTGGCGGCAAGCCTGACGGGTGGGGTGACCGGCGCATGTCTCCTCCTCAAGACTCCCGCTCACACCTTCATGCGAGTGCTCCCGTGGCTCACGCTGGGCGCGACTCTGTTATTTGCCTTCGGAAAGAAGATCGCGGGTGAACGAAAATCCGTAATCGAGCACGACACCACCAAGCTTGCATTGGCCGGGGCAAGTTTTTTTCAGCTGTGTGTCGCCGTCTACGGCGGCTACTTCGGCGGCGGCATGGGGATTGTCATGCTGGCGATGCTGGCGGCCTTGGGTATGACGGATATCCACGCGATGAACGCTCTCAAGAGCGTGATGGGTTCGGTCATCAACGGCGTCGCTGTGGTGACGTTTATCCTCGCCCGCGCCATCTACTGGCGCCACGGCATCGTGATGATCCTCGGCGGAATTCTCGGCGGATACCTGGGTGCCCACTACGCACAGAAATTGCCGCAGGTGTGGATTCGCTGGTTCGTAGTGCTGGTGGGTGCAGGAATGACGGTGTACTTCTTCTGGAAATCGTATTGCAGAGCAGTGGTCAGTGCGTGATCAGACTATCGGTTTGGACATATTCTTGCTGCCAGGAGCGTTGTCCTGTTCTCGTAGCACGTCTGACTGACCACTGAACACTTGCCACTACTCACTGCCCTACTGCAAGGGCGCTGAAACGTGCTCGTGCACGATCAGCCACTTGCCGTCTTCGCTTTGGAAAACTACGGTCCAGCGGAAATTTCCCATCTCCACTTTGCCTGCCTTGCTGGTCATCTCCTCGTGCACTGTGGCCGTGGCCCAGACCAGGTCTCCGTGGGGATGAACTTCGGCGTCGTCGTTAACGGTGAACTTCGCGCTCTTGTATCCGGCGAGCACGCCTTTCACGCCGTTCTCATATTCTTCCCAGCTGTTGTACTTCAGCGGAGCGATATCGAAAAAGGTGTGCGGGCCAGTGGCATAAAACTTCGCCGTGTTCGCGGGATCTAATGTCGACCAGCCATCCCAGATCTTCTGAAGATAGGCTTTATCGGGAGCGGGGCCAGCAGAAGCCTTCTTCGCAGCTGGCTTCTTGGCTTGTGCTGCGGCGGATAGGGTGATCACGAACAGACAAAGCGAAACGGTCAGAAAACGCTTCAGCATTCTAGTTTCCTCCGGGAATCCGGCGGAATTCTCGCACATTACCTGCACGAAGCACAAAGCTAGAAAGTTCCCTTGACGAGCGCGAGGGCGTCGAAACAGAGGTGCGCCAGAATGATTGGCGCGATCCTCCGCGTCTTCGCAAAGTAGATTGAGAAGACAGTGAAGGTGGCAGCGATCGCTATACTCCGCAACACTCCCTGGTAGAAGTGGTAGCTCATTTGAAGGGAGACGCTGACTACAATTGCGAGTAAGCGGCTGCCGCCGAGGTCCATGACTTCCGACATGGTGTAAGCCCGGACGATGAGTTCTTCAAAGAACGGATTCAACAGTACGAATGCGATGGAGAACAGGGATATCCCAAAGCCAAGCATCGACTCGAGCGACTTCGCGTGCAGGTAGTGCCCTGCGTAGGAACGGTAAGCGGCCTGCAAGACGAGCACCGGCGGAATAGTAGCGAGATATCCCACGATGAACAGGCCGAATCCCTCGGGAAGATCCTTCCAAGCCGGGGTCCAACCAATGGCTCTCCAGCCGGAACCGCGCTCGGAGAGCACATACCACAACACCAGCAAAGACGTGGATTCGGCGACTAAAGCACCGACAAGGCGGAAGCCGTGCTGATTTGCGTCGAGAGGTACGGTTCCGCCCAGCAGGTAATAGAAAGACGCGAAAACGAAGTGAAGGAGGCTGACGGACAGTACGACTCCGAGAGCGAACAGACGCCGGCGGCGTGAAATTGGCGAAACCATCGAGGAGGCTTGCGCCACCTCGACTTCGGTGGGAAGAACAATTTCTGCCATCTTGTGTGCAGCATGCTATAGGAAAAGCAGGCGTTTGCAAGGACTACTTGCATCGTTTCGTTTGACCGATTTCCACAACGCACGATAAAATAATCAAGTTTGACTGTACTCGCCGACCCGTTCTGGGGACGCCTACCTTGGCTGCTGAAGCGCCGGGGCGGAAACACAGCAAGCACAGGAAATCAGCTGCCCCCCGGCAGCGCCGGTGTGCGCCTTCGGGGGGCTGCATTGCAGGGTCGTTTTCACGTGCCGTTGACGGGCTGATTTCACACGACATTTGACGGAGGCAGACGTATGTACGCGGTTATCCGCGCCGGTGGAAAGCAGTACCGGGTGGCGCCCGGCGATGTGATTCGAGTCGAGAAACTGAACGGGACCGACGGTCAAGTTGAGTTTCCAGTGGTGGCGGTTTCCGGCGAAGAAGGACAAGTCGGCAATCAGGCGGACGCGCGCGTTATCGGCGAAGTCGTAGGCCAGGGCCGCGGCGCAAAGATTCTCGTTTTCCACTTCAAGCGCAAAAAGCAGTACAAGAAGCTGCGCGGACACCGGCAGGCGTTTACGTCGGTGCGCATCGCCGAGATCGCTTTTGGCGGGCAGAGTTTCAAGGCTCCGGATCTGCCGAAGAAGGAAGCGAAGCCGAAGAAGGTGAAAGCGGCTGAGGCGGAAGATCACGAGGCCGCGCCGAAGGCGAAAGCCAAGAAGAAGGCCGCCCCCAAGAAGGCTGCGAAGAAAGCGGCCAAGAAGAAATAACTTCATCCAGACGTCAGTTTCGGGATATTGACTGAGAACTGATATCAGAGAACTGAGAACTGATATGGCGCACAAAAAAGGACAAGGCACTTCACGAAACGGCCGCGATTCGAATTCGCAGCGGCTTGGATTCAAAGCATTCGGCGGGCAACTCGTGCCCGGTGGAACCATCATTGTGCGGCAGCGCGGCACGCGCGTGAAACCCGGGCTCAATGTCGGCCGGGGCAAAGACGACACTCTCTTTGCCAAGATCACGGGCCGGATTAAGTTCATGGACAAGGGATCCATGGGCAAGTTCGTGATGGTCGAACCCGTAGAAGCGAAGTAGGTCTCTAGGTTTAAAGCATTCGCGGGCGGGAGCGCCCGCGCCACACGGCCTCGCCTCCGGGACGAGGCTTTTTCTTTGCTGGGACGGCCGAGCATCGGTACTGAGCAATGAGCGGAACTAGCAACTGAGAACTGGCAACTGAGAACTGATTTTCAATGTTCATCGATGAAGCCAAAATTCGAGTCAAAGCCGGCGACGGCGGCAACGGCTGCATGGCCTTCCGCCGGGAGAAGTTTGTGCCTCGTGGCGGGCCCTCCGGCGGCGACGGGGGCAAGGGCGGCGACGTCGTCATGGAATCGAGCGAGCGCCACAACACGCTCGTCCATTTCCGTTTCAACCCTGAGCACACTGCAGGGCGCGGCCGCCACGGCGAAGGCTCGAACAGGACAGGGCGCGAAGGTGGAGACGTAGTTCTCAAGGTTCCTGTGGGCACGATCGTGTACGACGATGAGACTGGCGAGAAGGCTTTCGAGTTTACGAAGGCCGATGAGCGCTTCGTGATCGCGCGCGGAGGCCGCGGAGGGCGCGGGAATGCGCGCTTTGCCACCTCGGTGCACCAGGCTCCTCGGGAACACGAGGCTGGCAGGCCAGGCGAGGAGCATACGTACCGGCTTGAATTGAAACTGCTCGCCGATGTGGGGC
>QIAL01000591.1 GCA_003225535.1 Acidobacteriota bacterium
CCGACGCCGCGAGCTTCGTGACCGGCCATATTTTGCCGGTAGATGGCGGGGTGTTGGCCAGCGCCGTAAATCAATGAGAGTCGCTGGTCTCTAGCCGGCTTTCTTCTCAGCTTTTGCCGGCCGCGCCGAAGCAACGGCCTGCACCAGTTCCTTCGCGGCTGAAGTGATCTTCTCCAGATTTCCTTCCCGCAGCGCCGTAGCGTCGACCAGGTCCGCACCGACTCCGAGGGCATACGCCCCGGCAGCCATGAACTCGGCGGCGTTAGCAGCACTCACTCCTCCCGTCGGAATCAGTTGAGCGTGAGGGAAGGGTGCTTTGAGCGATTTCAAATACTTGGGCCCGCCCAAGTTTCCGCAGGGAAAGATTTTTATCAGTCGCGCCCCGAGTTCTTGTGCATTCATCAATTCAGTCGGGGTTAACGCGCCAGGAATCGCCAGCCGGTTGTTGACTCGTGCGACCGACAAGACCGACGTAGACAGTCCGGGACTCACCAGGAATTGCGCTCCTGCGCGCACGCATGACTCCGCTTGCTCAGCATTGGTGACCGTGCCCGCGCCGATTAAGACATCTCCGCCGCGTCGCTGCACGAGTTCGCGAATGACAGTAATCGCGTTGGGAACAGTCATGGTGATTTCCACAACCGGAATGCCACCGGCGCAGATGGCTTCCACAGCACGGTTCGCCTCTTCGACAGAGGCCGCGCGCACGACCGGGATGATCCCGATTTCACCAACCCTGCGGATGACGTCTTCAATGCTGAGTTCGGTAATTGGCATTCAGCCTCGCTTTCGCGTCAACGCTCGATTCTAGCCGTCCGCGAAGACATTGCCTGCAAAACTTCGGAAAGTGTTGCCATGGTCGTGTCGCCGGGAGTGGTCATGGCCAGAGCTCCATGCGCGGCGCCGCATTCGACCGACCATTGCGGATCCTTGCCGGACAGGAATCCATAAATGAGTCCAGATGCGAAGGAATCACCGCCGCCTACGCGATCGTAAATCTCCAGATCTTCCCGCATCGGAGCTTCGAAAAACTGTCCATCGTGATAGCACAACGCTCCCCAATCGTTGCGGGTAGCCGTTTTCGCATTTCGAAGCGTCGTGGCAATCACGGCAATCGACGGATACTCCTTCACGACCGCTTCGATCATCTTCTTGAAACCGCCAGTCTCAATCTTCGAATGCTGCTCGTCAAGACCGGAGACAGAGAAACCGAGCGCAGCTGTGAAGTCCTCCTCGTTGCCGAGCATTACATCGACATAAGGCGCGAGTCGACGGTTTACTTCCTGGGCTTTAGATTTCCCGCCAATCGACTTCCAGAGCGAGGCGCGATAGTTCAAATCATAGGAAACGATTGCACCGTTCTGCTTGGCCGCTTGCATGGCTTCCAACGCGACCTGTGGCGTGGTTTCAGACAGCGCGCAGAAGATTCCTCCGGTGTGAAACCACCGCGCCCCATCTTTGGAAAAAATCTGCTGCCAGTCGATGTCGCCGGGCTTTAACTGCGACGCGGCCGTATGTCCACGGTCGGAGCAGCCCAGGGCGGCACGTACTCCGAATCCGCGCTCTGTAAAATTCAACCCATTCCGAACCGTGCGACCGACTCCGTCGTAAGGTATCCATCGAACGTACTTCTGCGAAACACCGCCTTGCAGCATGAGATCTTCGACCAGGCGTCCGACAGGATTATCGGCGAGTGCGGTGACGATGGCGGTCTCCAGGCCAAAGCAGCGGCGCAGTCCTCGCGCCACGTTGTATTCTCCGCCGCCCTCCCAAACGCGAAAATGGCGTGTAGTGGCGATACGTTCGTCGCCGGGATCGAGCCGCAACATCACCTCTCCGAGGCTGACAAGATCCCACTTGCCCTGCTGTTTTGTCTTGACGTTCAGTTTTGACATGAATGGCGCCCACGGCTAAACATCGGTTCATCGCCCTACGGCCAAGTCCATCTGACGCTCGAACCTACGTCGCAAATCGCAGTGATTTTAAACGATTTGCACGGGAGCCGGAGAAATTTGATGAAGATACACCCGCGAGGAGTTCGGCGGGATGAGAATTTTCTATCGTTCTAACCGCTTTTCCCGACTTGCCGCCGGAACCGGGTTTCTGCTACAAAAGCGTAATCAAGCTTCTTCGTCCTCGCAATTCTGCTTGGGGAAAAGAAACGAGGCAACCGCCTCCCAGCTGTCCGTTTCTAAACGCGGACACTTTAAACAAACCCCAATCGAGTCTGCACTCATAGTTGCACGACTCCGGGCCCATAGACATTTTTTTTTGGAGCTTGGATGCGGTACGGCAGCAGATCTGATGTCAGCGGGAGAACTGCTCTTCTGAGAGTCTCGACCGCGGTGGTCTGCGTCCAACCCGTACGCTTCCGAAACTGTCCCCCACCCCTCACCAACCAAAATCCTTGCATGTTAGTTTCTACCGCCGGAGGAAGATATGGCGACGACGAATTTCGTCCAGATTGAGAATGATGCCGAAATCAAGCAGCGCCTCGATGCCGAGCGCGCGCGCCTGCGCAAGATTGCCGGACTCGACCAGCCCGAACACTTTCACCGGCCAGTGGAGCGCGCCTTCACGGCCGAGCAACGCCCTCATACCACGATTCTGTTCGGCGGCTTTACCTGGAAGCATGAAGACCTGATCCGCGCCGTCTTTCAAGGCTGCGGATATCGTTGCGAGAAGCTTCCGGTGCCGGACGTCCCGGCCTTCCAGACCGGCAAGGAATTTGGCAACAACGGGCAGTGCAATCCGACCTACT
>QIAL01000592.1 GCA_003225535.1 Acidobacteriota bacterium
TGTGGTGCCACGTGGGTGTCGTCAGAAACACAAGGAGAACGACGAACACCACCAGGCTCATGACGCTCGCGAATTGGGGCGTATTGAAGTCGCCGAACAGCCTTGTTGGTTTGCGCCACGTCTGCAACATAACCGAGTCTGCCTGCTTTCATTTCATCACCCTGAACGCAGAACGAAAGGTTACGGTCGTTGCCGTTTTACTCTTTCGTTAGCGAATCACTACTCTCCGGCAAGCGTTTGGTTCTGCGTCATCAATCCGACTCGTTGCACTCCAGCGTGGTGGGCAAGATCGATGACATCCGCCACATACTGGAAATCAACGTCTGCATCGCCGCGCACAAAGGCCACCTTTTCCACACGCGAGAGATAGATCCGCGTGAGCCGGGATTCCAGATCCGTCCAAGGAACGTCTTCCTGATTGATCTTGACGGTTGGGGGTTGATCTTTTGCCGTCCAAACTACCTCGATCACCACTGTGCGCGGTTGGGGCACCGCAGGGGTTTCGGTTTGATTCGGTTGCGGAATCTGCGCTTTTTCTCCATATTCCGGATCCATGGATACCACCAGCATGAACATGATGATCAGCGTCAGCAGCACGTCAATCAGCGGCGTAACGTTGATCTGTGGTCCAGACGCACCTCGGCCCGCCATTGAGAAAGCCATCGGGAATTGCTCCTCTCGGGCACGCGTGTCTGCAACATCAGACACCTGATCGACCAAGGGAGTTCCCGGCCAGATGCGGCGTTTGCTTCTTTCCCGCCCAACCATGCATCATGGACTGGCGGTGACACGTGGAACCGTCGGCCGCATCCCGAACTCATGCTCCGATCGCTCTCGCTGGCACTTCTCTTATTACTGGCCCTCGCGGTCACAAGTAACTACGCTCGCGCGCAAGACAATTATGAGATTCAGGTGTACGGCTCAGACACGGTCAATCCGCGCTCGACGATGGTTGAGATTCATTCGAACTTCACCATAGACGGCAGCAAAACTGTCGAGGATGGAATGCTGCCCACCAATCACGCCATGCACGAAACGCTCGAAGTTACGCAGGGGATCAATGACTGGGCAGAAGTCGGCTTCTACGTTTTCTCCAGCATTCAACCTGATGGCGGATGGCAATGGGTGGGCGATCACGTTCGTCCCCGCGTGCGCGCGCCTGAGAGATGGCACTGGCCGGTAGGAGTGAGCCTGTCGATGGAGTTCGGCTACCAGCGCGCCGCGTTCTCGCCGGACACGTGGACATTGGAAATTCGTCCCATTATCGACAAGAAACTCGGCCGCTGGTATTTGAGCTTCAATCCCACGCTCGACCGCTCGTTTCACGGTCCGGGAGTCAATGGGGGCGTGGGGTTTTCCCCCAACGTGAAAGTCAGCTACGATTTCACAAAAAAGATCGCAGGAGGGCTCGAGTACTACGCCGCTTACGGCCCCTTAGGTGGATTCGATGCATTACGCGATCAGCAGCAACAGTTCTTCCCCAGCATCGACATCGATTTCGGCCCGCAATGGGAGTTCAACTTCGGAGTCGGCGTCGGAGCAACGCGCTCCACCGATCACCTGATCGTCAAGTGCATCGTTGGGCGCCGATTCTCCTGGCCGCACCGGACGCAGACCGCCCGACTGAAGCTGCAATCACCCTGAACCGCTACATTGCGGGGTAAGGTGGCGGCGTTAGCGGAGGCGGTGCGCCTTGCGGAACCGCCGGCTGTGGTGCCGAAGAGTAGAGTGCCAAGCTTAATGGTTGGTACCTCGCCGCAAAAAAGTAAATCGAATACGCGGGGAAGAATACGATCGCCGGCACTGAAATCAGCGACACGAGGAAGAAGAAGATCACGAACAGGATGCATCCGGCCGCCACCGCAGCAGTGATCGTGAGAATATTCCACGTCAGCCCTGCGGTCTTCGCCGCGATCACTGCTGCCACTACGGCCCCAATCACAGGAATGGCTAGGATCAAGGCGAGGATCAGCGTCACAACTCCAATTAAAATTCCAACGACGATCGTCAAAACAATCTTCATTCCGATATAAGCAGCGTACCCCTTCGTCTCGGCCTGGATCATGGGCCACAGTCTGCGCCATGCTTCGAGAGCGCTGATTCCTTCAAAGGCCATCTGCGGAATAACGAAGTCTTTGGTGAGAACGTGAACCAGGGCCAGGGCAATTACAAAAACCATGAACAAGATGAACACAACAATGCCGGTCAGCACTAACTGCACGAGGTGGGCACGAGGAGGCTGAAACCATCCCATTCCAAAGGCAAACGCCGCGGGCCCGCCGACCAGTACGATCGCTCCCGCAAAAGTCGCCAGCAGAAGGCCCAGTTGCCACAAGAAATATTTCCAACCGTTCTCCTGCCGCCGGCTCCAACC
>QIAL01000073.1 GCA_003225535.1 Acidobacteriota bacterium
CGCGCCAGGGAATCCCAATCAGCCACGCGATCGGTGCGAACAGCACTCCGAAAATACTTTCCAAGCTCGCGGGGAACCAAGCAACATGGTTGTGAATACCGCCCAAAATGCCGTCAACGAGAGCGACCAGCGCGAGAAATGCGATTAGCATAGCGCCGATGTTGAGCGCCATGTGCAGTCCATCCCCAGTGCCACGCGCGACAGCGCCGAGCAGGTTCTCGTGGCTTTCCTTTTCAATTTCGTCCTCACTCATGACGACGCGTCCTGCGGTTTTGGGCTCTTCCGTTTCGGGCACGAGCATCTTCGAAACCAAGATGGTGCCGGGGGCCGTCATAATAACGGCGCTGAGCACATGGCGCGGTTCAGCGCCGTATGCAAAATATGCCGCCATAATGGAACCGGACACATGCGCCATACCACTCGTCATCACGGTCATGAGTTCGGAGCGGGTGAGGTCAGGCAGAAACGGGCGGATAGTTACCGGCGCTTCCGTTTGTGCTGCAATACGAATGATGAACTGCATGATGCCATAGTGATACAGGATGGCAAACAGCGCACAGATAAAGATGACCGTGGGCAGCACCTGAAAGGCGAAGATGAAACCGATGTTCGAGTTATGCTTGCCAAGCGGACCGAAGACGAATTCCGAACCTACGAACGAATAGCTGAGGACGCGATTGGCACCGTCACCCGCGGCCTGGAAGATTCGCCGCCCGATATCGAGCCGCAACACGAAAATGGCAAAAGCGATTTGCAGCCCGAGCCCCCAGCCAACGGTCTTGAGCCGAATCGCCCGCCGATTCGTGGAAAAGGCGAAGGCCAAACCGAGCATCGTTAGCAGGCCAAGAATCCCGGTGTACCGTCCCATCAGTGTTTCTCTCCGGACTTCTGGATGACTCGGTGGATCAGCGGCCGCTTTGCCGGTGCTGCATCCGCGATCTGAATACTGTCGACAATCAGCAAACGGGCTTGCTCCGCACGCGCTTCCGAATTGTAGTAAACCGTCGCGAGCGGTTCCTGGGATTCCACTCGTTCTCCAACTTTCTTGTGCAGAACAATGCCTACTGCCGGATCTACGGAATCTTCCTTACGCTGCATGGAGGAAATGACGCCTGACTTCGGACTAACGATCTGGGATGTTCGTCGTGCCTGCAGAAGCCGCGTCGTGTCATCAACGACCCGCGCATCACCGCCCTGCAGTTCGATCATGTGTCGAAACTTGTCCAATGCCTTGCCGGACGAAATCAGTTCTGAACTGAGCTTTGTACCTTCTGCAACGGTCTTGGAAACCCCTCCAAGATGGAGCATCCATCCGGCGAGATGAAGGCAAAGCTCACGCAAATCCCCCGGGCCCTCGCCTCGCAGAACTTCCACGACCTCGATCACTTCCAGCGCGTTGCCAATCATCTTCCCGAGCGGTTGGTCCATGTCGGTAATCAGCGCGACGACCTGCTTTCCCATGCGCTCGCCCGTCTCCACCATGAGTTCAGCGAGGAAAGCCGCATCCTTTTCGCTCTTCATGAAGGCGCCGGAGCCAGTCTTCACGTCGAGCACGAGGGCATCGATACCCTCCGCGAGTTTCTTGCTCATGATTGATGCGCAAATCAGATAAGGGCTCTCGACAGTGCCGGTTACGTCGCGCAGCGCGTAGAGTTTTCGATCCGCTGGAGCGATTTCTGCCGTCTGACCGATCATGGCACACCCGCAGGCTTCCAGCACTCGTCGGAATTCGGTAACCGGCAGGTTCACATTAAATCCTGGAATGGCTTCGAGCTTGTCGAGAGTACCGCCGGTGTGGCCGAGACCTCGCCCGCTGATCATCGGCACCGCAATGCCTGCCGCAGCCGCCAATGGAGCGAGTACGAGCGAGGTCTTATCTCCAACGCCGCCCGTCGAATGCTTGTCGACTTTTTTCTGCGGTAATGAAGAAAGATCGAGGACTTCGCCCGAACGCAGCATTGCATCCGTCAGCGCCGCCGTCTCAGGGCGCGTCATACCACGCAACACGACGGCCATAAGCCACGCTGAAACCTGGTAGTCAGGGACGTCACCCCGCGTATAGGCGTTCACCAGGCCTTCAATTTCCTCTCGCGTCAGCTCGATGCTGTCTCTCTTCTTGCGAATGACGTCAATTGCGCGAAAGGTGGGTAGAGCAGATATCGTTTCGCTCACTGGAACCGGAATCCTTCCGGAAGAAGTTCCTTGATGTGTGCCTCCCTCGGGCCGTCCGCTCCCTGAAAGAACACGGTTGCGTCGGGCCCGAACTCGTAAATCACTTGGCGACACGCGCCACAGGGGGAACACGCGATTCCATGATCGTTGGTTACCGCGACAGCCCGGATTTCGATCTTCGGTCCCAGTTCGGCTACAGCCGTGAAGATGGCTGTGCGTTCCGCGCAGTTGGTCATGCCGTAGGATGCGTTCTCCACGTTGCAACCGGAGAAAACTCTGCCGTTTGCCAGCAGGATCGCGGCCCCGACGCGGAATTTGGAATACGGAGCATGAGCATTCTTCATCACTCGCATTGCAGCCCGATCCAACTTCTTCCGCACAGCCGCCGAAGAATTAGTTTTGCGCATAGAGAGAAGGATTCTCGACAGTTCCCAATTGCTTCCCACAACGTTTAAAATCGTGCGCCATTGTAAACCCTGGGATGAATTTCTAGCCGATTCTTGGCTTGGCTAACCGCCAGAGAACGGCACCCGCACGAAAAAGTCCGAGTGCCGTACAATTGCATCCAATCTTTAGGCCCGCTTCGGATTACGGGCAGACGCACTGGAAAGCAATTCCGAAATGGTCAGTGACCACGATTCCTCGAAACTGGCGCAACGTGCTGACGCGAAAATCGCCACTCGAGATCGTGGTGCATCGGCAGCGTGCGCCTGGCTTCAGGGACGGCCTCTTCTGCCGAATTCTGGAATTCCGCTTGATCTGAATTGGGTGCGGGAAGTTCGCGTAAACACAAGCGCCGTCGAACGAAGAACGCAATCGCAGGTGGCGCGGCGAACCGTTAAGAAGGACTGGCAGGCGGCATGGCTCCTGCGTGCGATCTCGTGTATGGATCTGACCACCCTGTCCGGGGACGACACCGAAGAACGCGTGCGCCGCTTGTGCGCGAAGGCACGACAACCCATTCAGCATGAGTTAGTCGAAAAACTCGGCATCGAACAGCTCGGAATCAAAGTTGCCGCGGTATGCGTGTACCACACGTTTGTGGAAACCGCCCTCAATGCCCTTGAGGGCAGCGGAGTCCACGTGGCTGCGGTCTCCACCGGGTTTCCGGCGGGTCTATCTCCACTGGCCGAGCGCGTCTCCGAAATCGGCCGGTCCGTGGAGGCTGGAGCGCACGAGATTGATGTCGTCATCACACGGGCGTACGTGTTCGGCGGACAATGGCAGGCGCTTTATGACGAGATTGCCGCCTTCAAGCAGGCATGTGGTGGGGCTCACATGAAAGTCATTCTGGGAACAGGGGATCTTCTGACCCTACGCAACATTGCGCGTGCCAGCTTCGTCGCCATGATGGCGGGTGCTGATTTCATCAAAACCTCGACCGGAAAAGAAGCGACCAACGCCACGCTACCAGTGAGCCTGGTGATGGTTCGCGCTATCCGTGAGTACGCGCAACAGACTGGCATGGCCGTTGGATTCAAGCCCGCAGGAGGCATTCGCACTGCCAAACAATCCATCGACTGGCTTGCCATGATGAAAGAGGAATTGGGCGATTCCTGGCTGCGGGCAGAAATGTTTCGCTTCGGTGCGAGCGGACTGTTGGGTGACATCGAGCGGCAACTGGAGCATCATGCGACCGGGCGATATTCCGCCGAGTACCGGCATCCCATCGCCTAGCACAAGTCGACGAAAGAAATGAACTGAATGAGCATCGCCGAAAAATTTGTCAGCATGGAGTACGGGCCCGCGCCTGAGGATCCCAAAGAGGCCCAAGCCTGGCTGGAACGCCACAGCCGCAAGTTCAATCACTTTATTGGTGGGCAGTGGCTGGCGCCCGCTGCGGGAGAGTATTTCGACACGATCGATCCATCGAACGGTGAAAAGCTGGCGAGTGTCGCGCAAGGCAGTGCAGCAGATATTGATGCCGCGGTTCGGGCCGCGCGCGCGGGCTCTCCGAAATGGCGTGCACTGACACCTCACGTTCGCGCTCGATACCTCTACAACCTTGCCCGCCTCGTGCAGAAGCATTCCCGTCTTCTTGCTGTTCTCGAGACCATGGATAACGGCAAGCCGATTCGCGAGAGCCGCGATATCGACATCCCTTTAGTGGCTCGGCATTTTTACTATCATGCAGGCTGGGCGCAACTGTTGGGTCAGGAATTTCCTGACTATGAGCCGTACGGAGTCGTCGGGCAGATCATTCCCTGGAACTTCCCTCTTCTCATGTTGGCGTGGAAAATTGCGCCCGCGCTCGCGACCGGAAATACGGTGGTTCTGAAGCCCGCCGAGTTCACTCCTCTTACTGCACTCGCGTTCGCCGGCCTCTGTCAGGAAGCTGGTATTCCAGCCGGAGTGGTCAACATTGTTACCGGTGACGGATCAACAGGAGAATCTCTCGTCAAGAATTCCGAGATCGACAAGATCGCGTTTACGGGTTCAACCGAGGTTGGGCGTGCGATCCGCGGAGCCACGGCCGCCAGCCACAAGCGCCTCTCTCTGGAACTCGGTGGGAAGTCACCTTTCATCGTGTTCGATGACGCTGATCTCGATGGCGCAGTTGAAGGACTGGTCGATGGAATCTGGTTCAACCAAGGTCAGGTTTGCTGCGCGGGATCTCGCCTGCTGATGCAGGAAAGCATCGCGGAAGTGCTCATTTCCAAAATCCGCGACCGCATGAATACGCTGCGACTCGGGCCACCACTCGACAAGGCAATTGATGTCGGAGCCATCGTGGCACGCGTACAACTGGAAAGAATCCAGCGCATGGTGGCCCAAGGAGTAGCGGACGGCGCAACCTGTTGGCAGCCGCAAATCACGCTGCCCTCGCGAGGATTCTATTTTCCACCGACAATTTTGAGCAATGTGCATCCTACGTCGATTGTCGCCCAGCAGGAAATTTTCGGCCCGGTTCTCGCGGCAATGACGTTCCGAACACCAAGAGAAGCTGTGGAACTGGCCAACAATACCGTGTATGGACTGGCCTCGTGTGTCTGGAGCGAAAGCATCAACGTCGCGCTGCATGTCGCGGCGCAATTGAAAGCCGGCGTCGTGTGGGTGAACTGCACGAACCTGTTCGATGCCGCCTGCGGCTTTGGTGGATATCGCGAAAGCGGCTACGGGCGCGAGGGGGGACGCGAGGGCCTGCTTGAATACATGGAGCCGAAATGGTTCAAGCATGCTCCCAAGCTCGCAGCAGCCCGACCAACGGTTCCACCGTCGCAAGATCCCGCCGACTCAGGCACTCCCTCCATTGACCGCACCGTCAAACTCTATATTGGCGGCAAACAGGCAAGACCCGATTCCGGCTACAGCATGGAAGTCCGTTCGCCTGATGGCGCATTGCTAGGCGAAGCGTCTCTCGGAAATCGCAAAGACATTCGGAACGCAGTCGAGGCGGCCCGCAAGGCGGAAAGCTGGCCGAAGGCAACAGCACACAATCGCGCACAGGTCCTCTATTACTGCGCGGAGAATCTCGCCGTCCGTCAGAACGAAATCGCGTCGCGACTTGCCTCTGCGGTTGGAGAGCAGCAGGCGAAGCGGGAAGTCGCATCAGGAATCGAGCGCATCTTTTCTTACGCGGCCTGGGCTGACAAATTTGACGGCGCGGTTCACAATCCTCCCTTCCGCAACATTGCCATCGCTATGAACGAACCCGTCGGTACCGTCGGCGTGATCTGTCCCTCGGAAACACCGCTGTTGGGATTCCTGTCGTTAGTGCTGCCGCTGATTGCGGTCGGAAACACGGTGATCGCGGTACCGTCTGAAAAATTTCCGCTTATTGCCAGCGATCTTTATCAATTGTTCGATACGAGCGATCTCCCCGGAGGCGCGGTGAACATTGTGACTGGATATGTTTCGCAGCTGCTCAAGCCGCTCGCGGAACATGATGATGTCGATGCAATCTGGTGCTACGGGGACGAGGCCACTGTCGCCTCCGCAAAAGCGATGTCCACAGGAAATCTGAAGCAGGTCTGGACCAACGAAGGCCGGACGATCGACTGGTTCGATTCGAAGGTTGCTGAGGGACGCTGGTTTCTCGAGCACGCCACCCAGGTCAAAAACATCTGGGTTCCCTACGGTGAGTAGTTCGCCCGATTGATTTTCCACCGGTTCGGGACTAGCATACCCGAAGTTTTCATTCGCCCGGCATCATTCTCTCTGCAAGTCCACGTCGACCAAGGAGGACCTATGGGCATCGCAGTCTCCGCGCACATTCATCCACAAGTAGCAGAGTTCATCGACAAACCACGAAAAATGTTAATCAACGGGCATTGGGTAAACGCCGCGTCCGGCAAGACGTTTCCAACATACAATCCGGCAACCGGCGAAATTCTCGCGCAGATCGCAGAAGGCGATCGTGAGGACATTGAACGTGCCGTGGCTGCGGCAAGGCGCGCGTTTGACAATGGTCCATGGCGCAAAATGACAGCCTCCGAGCGCGGACGCCTCATCTGGAAACTGGCCGACCTGCTGGAACAACACACCGAAGAATTCGGATATCTCGAGAGTCTGGATAATGGTAAGCCGCTCACCATTGCAAAGGCGGCAGACGTGCCCCTGGCCGTCGATCTGTTCCGTTATATGGCGGGATGGGCGACGAAGATCGAAGGCAACACGATCCCGTTATCGGTGCCCTACACCCCGGGTGCGAAGTATCTCGCCTACACATTGCGGGAACCGATCGGCGTCGTTGGGCAAATCATCCCGTGGAATTTCCCACTCCTGATGGCTGCCTGGAAACTTGGCCCCGCGCTTGCAACCGGCTGCACTGTCGTGCTGAAGCCAGCAGAGCAAACACCGCTTTCGGCGCTGCGTCTGGGAGAACTGATCACAGAAGCAGGTTTCCCCGAGGGCGTCGTCAACATCGTTCCGGGCTACGGCGAAACCGCCGGAGCAGCGCTGGCCGCGCATCCTGATGTCGACAAAGTCGCCTTCACCGGTTCCACCGAGGTCGGCAAGCTGATCGTCCACGCTGCTACCGGCAATCTGAAAAAAGTATCTCTGGAACTTGGAGGCAAGTCTCCGAACGTCGTCTTCAAAGATGCCGATCTCGAAAGCGCGATTCCCGGCGCAGCCGGAGCAATCTTTTTCAATCACGGCCAGTGTTGCTGCGCCGGATCACGCCTCTACGTGGAGAAATCCGTGTACGATCGTGTGGTTGAGGGCGTGGCCGATTACGCCAGCAAAATCAAAGTTGGATCCGGACTCGATCCTGAAACGCAGATGGGGCCGCTGGTCTCGCAAGAACAACTGAATCGCGTGTGCGGATATCTAGAATCGGGCTTCTCTGAAGGCGCAAAGGCAGTGGTCGGAGGCCACAAGGCCAGCGACCGCGGATATTTCGTGGAGCCGACTGTGCTGGTTAACACGCAGGAAGACATGAAAGTCGTGCAGGAAGAGATCTTTGGCCCAGTCGTTGCGGCGATGCCGTTCACCGATCCCGAAGAAATCATTCCTCGCGCCAACAACAGCGATTACGGCTTGGCAGCCGCCGTTTGGACGCGCGACATTGGCAAGGCACATCGCATGGCCGAGCAACTTCGTGCCGGAACCGTGTGGATCAACTGCTACAACATCTTCGACGCCGGACTTCCCTTCGGAGGTTACAAGCAGTCCGGCTGGGGACGCGAGATGGGACACGATGTTCTCAATCTCTACACGCAAACCAAAGCCGTCTGCACGCGAATCGCCTGATCGTTCAGCGCAAACTAAAGACGGTGGCCGCAAGGCCACCGTCTGGTTTTCTTCAAACCCAAAATTCCTTCACTTCTCCATCAGAAGAACCTTTTCCGCCTCATCAATCTCAGTGAGCTTCACCTCAATCACCTCGTTGATCGTGGTCTGAACATTACGCCCCACGAATGTAGCCTCAACGGGAATCTCCCGATGGCCCCGATCGATCAGCACGCAGAGCTGCACTCGTCGGGGCCGCCCATGCTCAAACAATGCGTCCAGCGCGGCCCGCGTGGTGCGGCCAGTGAAAAGAACGTCATCCACCATCACGATGTTCTTGTCCTCGATCTCAAACCCGATCTCCTTTTGTTGAACGACCGGCTTCGGCCCCAAGGTAGACAAATCATCGCGGTAGAAGGTGATATCCAGAGTCCCCACCGGCACTTTGGCGTTTTCGATACGGGTGATGATCTTGCCGAGTCGTTCGGCGATGGGAACACCGCGGCGCCGAATCCCCACCAGACCGAGAGCCTCGACACCACCATTCTTTTCCACAATCTCGTACGCGAGTCGTACCAGTGTGCGCTCGATCTCTGATGCGGACATGAGTTGAGCTTTCTGACGAAGACCAGTCTTGCGAGCGGGAGTTTTCATTCGGAGTTATACCCTCAGATTGCCGTGGACCGGCTTCTCAATTTAGTCAACCCGATGACCGAGGTCAAGCGCCTGGGCGGCCGCGAAAAGAATTACCCGTTGATTTTGTTTGCAGCGTGGGCCGAAGTGAGCGGCGTTGCAGTCGACACGTCGACATCGGTCGGACACGGCGTTTCGATAGCCTGCGCAAAAGGAGACTTGGCCTGCCGCAATGATCGCAGATTGATTTCTTCCGGATTCTCGGCTACGGCGTCAGTGGCCACGATGCCGACTCCCCGATTTCGGCCAAGAGCCTTGGCCCGGTACAGGGCAGCATCGGAGAGTTCGATGGATTCCTCGGCGCAAATCGATTCGTATGCCCGACGGCACCACGGATAGGCGGCCCACCCCACCGAACAGGTCTTCCGCACACTGATTCCA
The DNA here is from genome assembly GCA_003225535.1 of Acidobacteriota bacterium. Taxonomy (GTDB): domain Bacteria; phylum Acidobacteriota; class Terriglobia; order Terriglobales; family Acidobacteriaceae; genus Sulfotelmatobacter. Next base: position 8,920 of record QIAL01000073.1, read on the forward strand.
TAGCCAAGATCGAAAGGCTCCGCCGCGATCACTTCCAGAATGCGGCTGCAAAAAGCCGGGGTGCCCGAAGGATCTGTGGAGCGAGTCATGATCAGAAACTCTTCTCCGCCCCAGCGCACAAGGACGTCAGACTTGCGCACTACGGTCGAGAGCCTTTGCGCCACCAGCTGCAACAAACGGTCGCCGGCTGGATGTCCGTAGAGGTCATTTACTTCCTTGAAGAAATCCATGTCGACCATGATGAAGACTAGATCGCGATGGTCCATTTTACGAATGTCATTTCCGCGCGCCCTCTGATAATTCCGCAGTACCTGTCCCGCCTCCGCGGTCAGAATCTCTTCCATGTAGCGGCGGTTCCATATTCCGGTCAGCACATCCGTGAAGGAAATTTCTTGCAGCTCGAGATTTTTTTGCTGCAGTTCAAGGCTGTGCCAGCGCAATGACTGCTCTTTGTTCTCCAGTTCGTCTTTCAAGAGGCACATTTCGTCGAGATTCTGACGCGACGATCGCAACAATGTAAGCAATTCCCGGTCGAGCAGATGCTGCTTCAGGAATACCAGCACACCCATGATGAGCATGACTGCCACGGTTAGAAAAAGCCGGTAGGTGCGCACCCGATGCGGCGCGTCGCCGCCAAACTCCGCCCAGGCCACCATTAGCGGCGTGACGAAGACTGCGACCATGGCGAGACGAGCCTTCCAGATGCCAAAACCGCGCGCAGGTGCCTCCTCCGATAAGGTCTCGGACTCCGCAGATCCAGCCAGAAAACCAATTCGTACAAACCAGGCCATCGATGCCACGAGTGGCACGTCATACAAACTGCCGGTGTAGTAGACATGCAAATCAATTGCGCCGCTGGCCAGCAGTGAAGCGCCGCAGTAGAGCAGCGTCGCGCCGAACAATTGGAAGTAAATGCTGCGCCAGATGCCCCGGCTGCGGCGCCGTACGAGAAGCAAGCCCGCGGCAAGCACAAGTTCTTCGCTGAAGTAGAGCAGATCGAAGCTCCGGCCATACACCAGCTCTGAAAGTTGTACGTATTGCCAAGGGATCACTACAAACAGATACAAAAACAACCACCAGGTCAAAAGCAGGGCAAAATCGAGCGTTCTCGCGCGGATCGCGTGATCTTCTTGCTTCTGGTGCGGTTGAATCGCAATCGCGGCCATCATGGGTACAACGTGCAAGAACAGAATCACGTCACCGGCAAAAGGATTGGGCGCTTCATGCCGCAGGTAAACTTCAAAGTATGTCCACATCACCTGCGACGCCAGCCAAGTCGCTAAGCCCAGCCCCATCAACAGCCAGAACAGACGCCTCTTGCCGGTCGTGGTTCTGACATTGGCAAGGAATGCAATCGTCGCAAGAAGCAGAACGACATTTTGGAGAATGTCTCCAAATGCCGTCAGGAGAAAGCTACGAGGCAAGACCAGCGAGAACACGACATGTACACACACGAGTGTGCAGATGGCAATGGTCCACTTTCGCCCGTTAGTAAGCGCAAAACTCCCCACTCATGAATTGTAGGGTTGTAAGGAAAAAGTAAAGAAGTACTGAGGTAACAGGCGACCCCAAAACTAAGGTGGGGTATTTTTGTTACGAATGAGCCGCTGAGAAATGTTGTACAAACCGGTAAACATCTCGAAATGAGTTGTATAGGGGAACGGCTGCAACTCGATAAGTATCCGGCTCGCGCCAGTCGCCAATTACCCCCTCCGCTAGCAGCCTGTCACATAGACCACGCCCCTCCGTCAGGCGAATGGACAGCTGCGCTCCCCGTCGCTCGGGATGGCAAGGAGTAGTAATCGAATACTTCCCCGCCTTATCTCGCAGAAGAAATTCCATGTAAGCCGTAAGCAAGACGCTTTTCTCTCGCAAACGCTGCATTCCAGCCTCTGAGAAGATTTCCATTGAGGCGCGCAGAGGAGCAAGAGCCAAGATCGGCGGATTGCTTAGTTGCCAACCTTCCGCTCCGGCCATGGGATTGAAATCAGGTCCCATTTCAAATCGGGTTCGCTCATCATGCCCCCACCACCCGGCGTAGCGCGGTAGATCCCACGCTTGGGAGTGCCGCTCATGAACGAAGCATCCCGCAACGCAACCTGGGCCGCCATTCAGATACTTGTAGCTGCACCATACCGCGAAGTCCGGCCCCCAGTCGTGCAAGCGTAAAGGGACATTCCCAACCGCGTGGGCGAGATCGCAAGCAACAATACATCCTTTGCGATGCCCAGCTCTGGTAATTTCCGGGATGTTGAAATACTGCCCTGTCGCGTAATTCACACCGCCGAGAAGAATGAGCGCAATCGATTCGCCTTCCTGGTCGATCAGCGATTCGATGTCCTCGTCCCGAATACAGGATTCGCCTTCTCGAGGAGTCAGCTCAATGAGCGATGTAGAAGGTTCGTAGTTGTGAAATCGAATCTGCGACTTTAGCGCATATTGATCCGAGGGGAAAGCTCCTCGCTCGATCAGAATCTTGTGTCGCTTGGGAGACGGGCGGTAGAACGATGCCATCATCAAATGCAGATTCACGGTCAAGGAATTCATGACCACCACTTCGACTGGCTCCGCGCCAACCAGAGTGGCGGTCTGCTCTGTCAAAAGCTTGTGATAAGGCATCCACGGATTCTTTGCGTGGAAGTGTCCCTCGACTCCAAGTCCGGCCCAATCCTTCAGTTCCTGCTCCAGATATGTTTTGGCCGACTTGGGCTGCAGTCCCAGCGAATGCCCGCAAAGATAGATACCCTCTTCACCGCTCTCCGTTACCGGAATGTGAAAGCGGTCGCGGAAGTGAGCTAAGGGATCGCGGGCATCCATCGTAGCCGCATACTGCTCTCCGATTTCAAAGGTCGGCGGGCTCACTGTAGCTCCAGCGGACTCAATTCGCTGTCGACGAGTCTTTCCGCTTTTTTCCAATCGAGATCGTCGATGCGGTCAATATGCTCACAGAGTTCCGTCAGCATTCGGTCTTGCACCTGGCCTCGCTTCAGGGCTGTGGTATATGGCACGCGGAGGAAAGTCACCATCGAATACTTTGGCACAAAACGCTGGGGATACTTCTCCTGCAACGCGAATTCCATTTTCTTGCGAAACAGAAAACGTGGATCGCCGACGCGGTCCCGCATCTCAACGAAGTTCTCGATCGCCAGATCGGCAATGGCATCCGTGTTCTCTTTGCGTGCGCGCTCAAACTCACTAAACACTTTGTTCCAATCCGCCCCATGCTGGCCGAGCAACTCCATCAGAACCGTGCAATCTTCGAATCCACAATTAATTCCCTGTCCGAAGAATGGAACGATCGCGTGGGCTGCGTCCCCCAGCAGTAGAGCCTTTCCCTCGAAATACCATGGTGAACATCGAATCGTCACCATGGATCCCACCGGATTTGCGAAGAAGTTGTCCACGAGATCCGGCATCAGCGCACGCGCATCGGGAAACTGCAATTGAAAGAACTCCAAAACGGCCGCCCGTGTGGGCAACTGCTCGAAACTGTCCTTTCCTTCGAAGGGCAGAAAGAGAATGCAAGCGAAGGTGCCATCGACGTTTGGAAGTGCGATCAGCATGTAGTTACCGCGTGGCCAAATATGCAAGGCGTTCTTCTCTAACGCGTGCTTGCCGCCAGGAGCTGCCGGAATTGTGAGTTCTTTGTAACCATAGTCCAGATATTGTTGCGAGAAATTAAACCGACTCCGCTTCAACATCTCGCCCCGAATGGCCGACGCCGATCCATCGCAGCCGATCACTACATCGGCAGCCACCGAGTGCGTCTCACCAGTTTTCTCTTCCTGTAGCTCGAGGACACCGCTCTTCAGATCGATCCCGCTGCAGCGTTTTTGGAAGTGGATCTTGACCCCGCGCTCCTCGACTGCGTTCATGAGCGCAATGTTCAGATCAGCACGCGAGATGGAGTTGATCACTTCGGACTCATTCCTACCGTAGGGCTGAAATGTTATCTCCGACGTTGCCGAGTGCATCATCCTGCCCTTCATCGGGATGACAATCTTCTGCATGTCGTTCCACAACCCCGCCTGCGTCAGCGCGTGAATTCCTCGCACAGATAGGGCCAGGTTAATCGACCGCCCTGCGCTCATCTGCACCCGACGCATGTCCGCGCGTCTTTCGTAAATCTCTACCTGGAAACCGCGCTTGACCAGCTCAAGAGCGAGCAGCGGCCCGGTGAGCCCGGCGCCAATCAGCGTGATCGTCCCGGTTTTCTGAGTCATCTGAGAAGGCCAAGGAGTTATTCCGTAAGCAGCGTCCGTGCTTCCCACAACTCCGGGAAAAATTTCTTGTCCAGCGTGAGTTTCAGATATGACGAACCCGCGCTTCCACCGGTTCCCATGCGAGTTCCAATCACCCGCTCTACCAGCTGGATGTGGCGCAGTCTCCAACCCACAACGAGCTCATCGAACTCTGTCAGCCGTTCACAGACATCGATCCAGTCCCGATTACTGTGCTCGTCGCGATACAACGAAAGTACGGCCCGGGCCCGCGCATCGAACCGCTCGCGTTCACCTGCATTCTTATCGACCCGCAGCTTTCCCATCGCGCGTAGCGCTTCGAAGAAGGCATCATGCAGAGACGGTTCCTTCAAACGACGCTCGAGCTGCGCATGAGCTTCCGGCGTTGGCCGGTGATAGCGCAGCATCTTTTCATCTTTCAAACCGCACAGGAATTCGAGTTCGCGAAACTGCTCCGACTGGAACCCGCTGGCCGGTTCGAGCTTCCCGCGAAAAGCCAGAAAATGCGTCGGCAGCATGGTTTCCAGAATCGTAAACTGTTCCACCAGCACGCGCGTAATCTCGGTGCAGCGCCGTAGCAGACGGGCCGCCTCATAGACCTCGTCCCGTGATTCGGGATTCTTGCCTGCGTCCTGAAGATTCGCCACAACCGCGTCTAGGTCATGAAGCAGTTCCTTGAACCACAACTCGTACGTCTGGTGCACGATGATGAACAGCAACTCGTCATGATGCTGCGGCCGCGATTGCGGATGTTGCAATTGCAGCAGTTCAGGAACTCGCAGATAGGAACTGTAGGTTAGCTGATGGCCTTCCCTAGGGGCTGGCTGCGAAGGTTCACCCGTTAGCGCACTCCCGATAGCTGCATTTCGGGGAAGGTTGAGAAATTCCTCCGCATTTTCACCCAGCAGGCGCGATTTTGTACGCTGCGATAAATCGCTGGAGCGAATCAGTTCTCCCACACGATGCTCTCCCAGCGGGAATGGATAGTCGGAGCCCAGCATTACCCGCTCGGTCCCCATCGTCTCAACCAGGTAATTCAGGGCTCGGGTATCAAACACGGCGGAATCGACGTAGAACCGATTCAAGTAATCCTTGGGAGCCAACTCACACACGCCGTGTGCTACCGGGTGATGTTGCCATGCATTCTGCAGCCGCCCTAAGAGGAAGGCGAAACTCCCACCCCCATGCGCAAAACAGATTCGAAGACTTCGCGGCAGCTTGTCGAAGGCACCACCCAGAATCATCGCAACAATGCCGAGTTGTGTCTCCGCCGGCATGCCCACTGTCCACGGCATCATGTATTTCGGCATCCGGGATTGGCCGAACATGTCCCAGGGATGCACCAGCACCGCCGCGCCTTCAGCGGCACAATGGTGAAGGAAAGTCACGATGCCGGGATCATCGAGGTTCTTCTCTCCGACGTGATTGCCGATCTGCACGCCCAAGTGCCCTGCTCTCATGCACCGGCTCAACTCCTTGCATGCAGCGTCCACGTCCTGCAAAGGCACCTGGCACAAAGACTTCAGCCTTCCCTTCCCTTGAGCGTACAATTCCAGTGCCGCGTCATTAAACAACTGCGCGCAATCGAGTGCATGTTCAGCCGGTCGATCGTAAGCAAACAAGACAGGAGTCGCCGACAGAACCTGCATTTCGATTCCGTCCCGATCCATCTCCTCAAGACGCTTCTGAGGATCCCAGCACGCGGAATAGATATGGCGGAAGAGACGATCGCCAATCATGATGTCCGCTTCGCCCGGCTCAGTGTGTTTGATCCCGGGCCAGTTGGGCGTCCCGTAGCGAGCCGCCAAGTCCGGCCAGGCGCGGGGAAAGAAGTGACTGTGAATATCGATGACAGGCATTTTCTACTGTTTGCCGGGATGAATCGCGCCGCAATACTTACACTTTCGGAGGTTCTCGTTGTTGTAGAACTGTTCAAACAATGGAGGAAGATCGCGCACGATGCTCTTCAGTTTGACCTCGGCGCGATGCAGCAACTGATGGCAATTCTGGCAGTACCACTCGAACCCATCCATCGCTCCTTCCGGCCGCGGCATCTCGACTACAACACCGATGGTGCCTGCTTGCAGCCGTTGAGGCGAGTGACGCATATGCTTGGGAAGTAAAAATATCTCCCCCTCTTTAATCGGAACCTCGAGCGGCGGTTTGCCTGGCGTCTCCATCAGGCGCAGAAAAATATCGCCCTTTAGCTGATAAAAGAATTCTTCCGTCGGATCGTCGTGATAATCACGGCGATTGTTCGGCCCTCCGACAACCGTGACCATCATGTCGCCGTCTTCCCAAACCTGCGCGTTGCCCACCGGGGGTTTCAGCTTCTCCTTGTTGTCCTCGATCCAGCGCTGAAAATTGAACGCCTTCAATTCCTTGATTGATGGCATAGGCCTCCTATCTTTCAGGCTTGTAAGCAACCGCCCGGATTTCGATCAGCAGATGCGGATGGGGCAACTGATGCACCGCGACCGTAGTGCGCGCCGGGCCATCGAAGTCGAAATACTCGGCATACACTTCGTTGTATCCGCCAAAATCATTCATATTGACCAGGTACGATGTAACCTCGACAACGTCCCGCAGATCAGCACCAGCCGAGCGCAGGATGTCTCGTACATTCTCGATCACGGCGCGAGTCTGAACACGAACGTCGAGGCGGGTCGTTCCCATCGCATCCGCCTCCGCTCCCGCAATACTGTTGTCGGCGCGACGTGAACTCGTGCCGGAAACAATCAGAAAATCTCCCGCGCGCTTAACGTGTGGATACTTTCCCCGAGGCCTCGCCTTACCCTCGACGACTTTGCTTTCGATCTCTCCCATCGCAATTGCAGCCCAGCATCAATTCGGATTCAGAGCCTAATACATATGTTGTTCAGTTCCGAATAAAAGTTCAGCGAGTGCATGCCCCCTTCGCGTCCGATCCCCGACAGCCCCATGCCGCCAAACGGCGTGCGCAAATCCCGAACAAACCAGCAGTTCACCCAGGTGATCCCGGTATTCATCTGTTGTGCGACTCGGTGGCCGCGCTTCAGATTCGAGGTCCATATCGACGCTGCCAAGCCATACTTCGTATCGTTGGCCATGTGCACTGCCTCATCATCGGTGTCGAACGAAGTTATATGGCAGACCGGACCGAATATTTCTTCTTTCACACAACGAGCCGATTCGGCCAAGCCAGTATAGATGGTCGGTTGTACGTAGAATCCGTTGTCCAGAGAATTGCCGAACTCGGGAACCCCGCCGCCAGTCACAACATTCGCGCCTTCTTCCCGAGCGAGTGAGTAGTACGAAACAACTTTCTCGCGATGCTGTTTTGAAATGACCGGGCCCATCTCTGTGGCCGGCTCCAGGGGAGATCCCAGCCGTAAACTCTCAGCTTTCTGCTTGAGCGCACTGACGAATCGGTCAAAAATGCCCCGCTCAACGTAGATGCGCTCAGCGCAGAGGCAAACCTGTCCAGTATTCAGGAACACCGCGTCGGCAATTCCGGCGATTGCATCCTCGAAATCACAGTCCGCGAAAACAATGGCTGCATTCTTCCCGCCCAGCTCAAACGATACCGGCTTCACGAAAGGAGCGACGGTCTTCAT
>QIAL01000593.1 GCA_003225535.1 Acidobacteriota bacterium
AAGCGCTGGCAGCGCCACGATTCTTGGCAAACCGCTGACCGAGCCCCGAAAATACCTTCCGCGCGTTGGCGCGCTCGTTGAAGCGCCTGCTTTCTATCCCAGCCTGAGCGGGCGGACGAATCTGGAGGTGCTTGCCCGGCTTGGCGGTTACCCTGGCTCACGCGTCAACGAGCTGCTCGACATGGTCGAGCTCTCCGACCGGGCGCGGGACCGGGTTGGGAGCTACTCCCTGGGCATGAAGCAGCGGCTTGGGGTGGCTATAGCGTTGCTGCCCGATCCCGACCTGCTGATCCTTGATGAGCCTACTAATGGCCTCGACCCGCTGGGTATCATCCAGGTACGCGACCTGCTGCGGCGCCTGCGCGAGCAGGGCAAGACAATTTTCCTCAGCAGCCATCTGCTGGGGGAGTTGGAGCAGGTCACTGACTGGTTGGTCATACTCAACCAGGGGAAGGCCCTGTTCAGCGGTCCCGCCCACGACCTGCTTGATCGCCGCAGCGAGCTGGTGGTCGAAGCTGAGGAGGCGGAGCAGCTCGACCTGGTGGCTGGGGTCGCAACTGGAGCTGGCTATACAGTCACGCGGGATGATGGCTCTTTGCGCATCGCCTGTCCCGCCAGTTTTGCCGCAGAATTGAACCAGCGTGCCAGGGAGGCTGGCGCTACCCGCATTGTCGTCCGTGTGAAGGAAGCCAGCCTCGAAGAGCGTTTCCTGTCCATGCTGAAAGGAGAGCGCGCATGATCCGTGCGTTTCTGAGCGAGTTGCTCAAGTTTCGTCGCTGGAGCGTCCTGGCAGGCACGGGAGTAATGATCGTTGCCACCGCTTTTGTTGCCTACCTGACCTTTCATCAGATCGCGTCCGGCGCCACCGGACGGGAGCTAATCCCACTCATTCAGGCATTCCCAACGCCACAGGGGTTGATCACCGTCATTGATCAGGGACGGTCATTGATCATTGTGATCGCGCTCATCATGGTCACTGCGAATGTCGCCGCCGAATGGTCTCAGGGGACCTTGCGCAATCTGCTGGTTCGCGAACCGGGCCGCCTGCGTTTGCTGGCAGGCAAGATGCTCGCGCTGCTGCTTTTCGTAGTTATATCTGCCGAACTCACCCTGGCAATCAGCGCCGCGTTCATCGTCGTCGCAGCTCAGTCCCAGGGGATCTCGACGGTTGCCTGGACCTCGTCTGAAGGGATACACGCCTTGCTGAGCTTCTTTGGCAATGAGGTGCTCTGTCTCGTCGGCATTAGCCTGCTGGGCATGCTCATTGCCGTGTTGGCGCGCTCCGTAGGTGCCGCTGTTGGGATAGCCCTGGCCTACGTCCTGGTCCCGGAGGGGATCATTGCTATGGTCTGGCAGCAGGGGTCACAATGGTTTCCCATTCGCGTCTTCAACTTTCTACCCGGCTCAACCTTTCCCCCGGCTGTCGGTCCCACTCCTCCCCAGGGCTACCCGGCTGCCCTGCTGGTGGCGCTGTTGTGGATGGCTGGCTTTGTCGTGGTAAGCGCCGTAGCGTTCTGGAAGCAAGATGTCAATGCCTAGACACGTTGATCGCAAACCTGTCTGCAAGGCAGGCAAATATGAAGGAGGAAGATGGTGAAGACGCTCGACGACCCTGAGCCTGTGCGTCCATCGGATCCAATCGGCACAGACGGAGCGAACGGCAAGGGTCCGTCTGGAGTTATTGGCAACGAGCGACTGACGGCCCTGGCCGGAGCAGTGCTCCTTGTGCTCGTTCTAATCGAACTGGTGAGCTCGGTGAGCCTGCGCATAGGCATCACGATCCATATCATTGTCGGGATACTCCTGGTCGGCGCGCAGGGGTCCGCCACGTCTGCCGCTGCGGGTGCTGGCTCCGCTGCTGCTTGTTGCAACGCTTGTGGTAGTTGGCAGCGGGCTCGGTCTGATAGTGACTGGCCCACAGCAGGCTGGCCTACTCCTGCCCCTGCATAACCTCAGCGTGCTGATCTGGCTTTCACTCATCGCTGTCCATGTCTGCGCTTACCTCTGGCGGACTTCGCTGCTGGTTGTTGACGATTGGAGCAAACAGGCTAGTAGGAAGCTGCGCAATGCGCGCTGGCTCCGACTTGGCGTGAATCTTATCGCAGTACTTTGTGGTGCGGTCGCGGCCATCCTTCTATTCCCGGACACTACATCGTGGGTTGTCTGGAGCCAGACAGGTCAGACGATTGCCGCTCCTTTGGTCGTCGGCCTGGTACTCGCCAGCCTGGTACTGCTGATTAGCAGACCGTGGAGGTGGATGTAGAGGAAGAAGGAAAGATTCCGGCCTCCTGAAGTTGAGCATGCTGTGCCTGAGGTTGTGGGACTGGTGATGCGCGAACTGCAAGGTAACGGGTAAAATATATCTATACAGTGTGTAGGAGCGAGCAAAAGGATACGCTTATAAAGGGAGTTACTGGAATGGAAGCGGATAAACATATCCTGCTGGAGCGCGAGGGCGCTATTGCCATCATCACCGTCAACAATTCTCAACGCGCGAATGTCCTCAGTCGAGCCATAATGGATGAAATCGCCAGGGCAGTTGAGGTAATAGCCGCCGATGATACCTTACGCTCCGCCATCATTACGGGCGCGGGTGAGCGCGTATTTATTGGGGGAGCCGATATTCGAGAACTGCGCCAGTTGACAGCGGTTACGGCCCGAACGTTCATTCGCAGGCTACACGCTTTGATCGAGCTCTGGGGGCCGGGCTTGAACTGGTGGTTGGTTGTGACATCGTCATCGCAGCGGAGAGCGCAACCTTCGGCATGCCAGAAATCGAGATCGGCATCCCTTCAGTGATCGAAGCTGCCCTAATGGTCAACCTGATCGGCGCTTTACGTACAAAGGAATTCCTTCTCACCGGCGACCGCTGGGACGCCAGCAGGGCCGAGCGTTACGGCCTGATCAACTATGCCGTACCCCTTCCCGAGTTGTTGCCGAAGGCGAAGGTCGTATGCCAGCGTATCGGTCAACATAGCCGCACCACCGTCGCGCTGCAGAAGGATTTGGTGAATCGCTGGATGACCACCGATCTTGAGACCGCCATCGAGTACGGCGTCAACGCGCTTGGCATCGCCTTCACCACCGGCGATCCGCAAGAGGCCATGCAGGCTTTTCTGGAGAAACGGGCACCTCGTTTTAGTTGGCAGGAGCAGAGCTAACAGCGAAATTCTAACGTTCCTCTAATATTGCTCTTACGCCGTTCTAACAGCCACTATGATATGAATCAATGCGTAAGCTATGTAACACTTGTAACTGCTGAGAGATGGCATGGGTCTTCTCTCAGCAGGTCAAATTTACCATTTCGGAGGTTCCTGAAGGGAAAAAGGTGCAATCAGGGCCTCCTCACAATTCATGCTGTAAGGAGTATAGTGCATGGCTAAAATTCGTCCTGTCGGCGACCGTGTAGTGGTCAAACCAGCCGCGAAAGAAGAAGTTACCAGGAGTGGCATTGTTCTTCCTGACACGGCCAAAGAGAAGCCCCAGGAGGGCACAGTGATAGCAGTTGGCAGTGGCCGTTTGCTCGAAAATGGCGACCGCGCTGCGATTGAACTGCGGGAAGGTGATCGCGTCCTCTTCGCCAAATATGGTGGTACCGAGTTTAAACTTGATGGCGAGGAATACCTGGTATTGAAAGAGAACGATATTCTGGCTGTGGTTCAGGATTAAGGAAGGAGAAAAGTATTTATGGCGAAGCAGCTTGTATTTGACGAACAGGCCCGCCGTTCCCTCAAAAAAGGGATTGATATGCTGGCGGAGGCGGTCAAAGTCACACTTGGCCCTAAGGGCCGTAACGTTGCCCTGGACAAAAAGTTTGGCGCTCCCACCGTAACCCATGATGGCGTGACCGTCGCAAAAGAGATCCAGCTGGAAGAGCCTTTTGAGAATATGGGTGCGCAGTTGCTCAAAGAAGCAGCGACCAAGACCAACGATGTCGCGGGCGACGGCACCACCACCGCCACCGTTCTGGCCCAGTCCGTCGTCAACGAGGGCTTGAAGAACCTGGCCGCCGGGGCCAATCCCATGCAGCTCAAGCTTGGTATCGACCAGGGGACGCGTGCTATTGTCGATTATATCCGCTCGGAGTCCATTCCAGTTGAAGGCAAGAAGGAAATTGCACAGATCGCCTCGATCTCAGCCGCCGATGAGCAGATAGGTGAACTCATTGCCGAGGTCATGGAGAAAGTCGGCAAAGACGGCGTCATCACCGTTGAGGAATCGCGTGGTATCAACTTCGAGACCGAGTACGTCGAAGGTATGCAGATCGACAAGGGCTATATCTCCGCCTACTTCGTGACCAACGCCGAGAAAATGGAAGCCTCCCTCGACGATCCCTATATTCTGATTACCGATAAGAAGATCAGCGCAGTCCAGGATATTCTGCCTGTGCTAGAGGCAATGACGCAGCAGGGGCGGCGCGATATTGTGATTATCGCAGAAGATGTAGATGGCGAGGCGCTGCCAACCCTGGTCGTCAACAAACTGCGTGGCATCCTCAACGTCCTGGCTATCAAAGCGCCCGGCTTCGGAGATCGCCGCAAAGAGATGCTACGTGACATTGCCATCCTATAGCGCCACCCTGGCCGATCTTGGTTCCGCTCGCCGCGTGGTTTCTCACAAGGATGATACCACCATTGTTGAGGGCCATGGCAGCGCCGAGGATATCCATGCTCGCGTTCGCCAGATCAAGGCGCAGATCGAGGAAACCACCAGCGACTATGATCGCGAGAAGCTCCAGGAGCGCATGGCCAAGCTCTCCGGCGGAGTCGCGATTATCAGAGTTGGCGCAGGCTCCGAGGTTGAGATGAAGTATCGCAAGACCCGTGTAGAGGATGCCCTCTCCGCAACTCGTGCCGCTGTTGAGGAAGGTCTGGTTCCGGGCGGTGGCGTGGCCCTGCTCAATGCGGTCCAGAGCCTGGATAACCTGCAACTTCAGAGCGATGCCGCAACAGGCGTCAGTATTCTGCGCCGCGCTCTAGAAGAGCCTCTACGCCAGTTGGCGATCAACGGTGGCCGCGATGGCTCAGTGATCGTTGAGGGCGTGCGCCGCGCTCAGAAGGAGCATGCCAACAACCACTATGGCTACATTGTGCTTGCTGACCGCTACGAGGACATGGTCGAGGCCGGTATCATCGATCCCGCCAAAGTGACCCGTTCCGCCCTGCAGAACGCGACCAGCATCGCCGCCATGATCCTGACGACAGAAGCCTTGATCACTGACCTGCCAGAGAAAGAGAAGGCTGCTGCTCCAGCAATGCCCGATTACTAAGCCAGGCCGATAACCTTGATATAGATTACCCCTACAGGCAGGTACGCCTGTAGGGGTGGGTCTTGCACCCGCCCAGCTCTTACCCGTCCAGGTCTCGTGTTCGCGTGGCTCGCAGCACCCGCTGAAGGGTCTGCGCGTTTTGTCTATTTTGTGTAGTGCGATATAGTGCGCTTATGGTTGATTGCAGCGGAGGATTTTTAAATAATGACAGTAGATACCCATAAGGAAACGATGGGCTTTCAAGCAGAGGTGAAACAACTGCTTGATCTGATGATCCACTCGCTTTATAGCAACAAAGAGATTTTTTTGCGCGAGTTGATCTCAAATTCGTCGGATGCCATTGATCGGCTACGGTTTGACGCGCTTTCTGATCCCTCCCTCTATGAAAATGATTCGGACTTTAAGATTCGTATTGATTATGATAAGGACGCTCGCACGGTAACCGTTTCTGATAATGGCATTGGCATGAGCCGGAGCGGCGTGATAGAGCATATTGGTACCATTGCGAAGTCCGGCACGAGCGAATTTTTCCAGTCGCTGACCGGTGATCAGCGCAAGGATGCCAACCTCATCGGACAATTTGGTGTGGGTTTCTACTCATCCTTTGTGGTTGCTGATAAAGTGACGCTGACAACGCGCCAGACCGGTCTGGCTCCCGAGGAGGGTGTGCGCTGGGAGTCGAACGGGCAGGGCGAATACACGATTGAGAACGTGGCAAAGCCCACGCGTGGCACGGAAGTGGTGCTGCACCTGCGCGAGGGCGAAGATGATTTCCTCACAGGCTATCGCCTGCGTGCCATTGTTCGCAAATATTCCGATCATATCCTGTTCCCCATTGTGATGAAAGCTGAAGGCGAGCCCAAAGAAGGGGAAGAGCCGCAGGATGAGGTTGTTAATCGAGCGTCTGCCCTCTGGACGCGTTCTAAAAATGAGATCAGCGAGCAGGAGTACAACGAGTTCTATAAGCACATTGCTCACGATTTTAGCGATCCGCTGGCCTATGTGCATAGCCGCATGGAGGGTAATTACGAGTATACCCTGCTGCTCTACATTCCCGCTCACGCTCCTTTTGACCTGTGGAACCGTGAACGTCACCACGGTGTCAAGCTGTACGTCCGACGGGTCTTTATTATGGATGATGCCGAGAAGCTCATGCTGGGATACCTGCGCTTCGTGCGAGGCGTGATCGACTCCAATGACCTGCCCTTGAATGTCTCGCGTGAGATACTCCAACAAAATAGAATCATCGACACTATTCGCTCCAACGCGGTCAAGAAAGTGCTCAACTTACTCACCGATCTGGCGGCCAACAACAAGGAAAAGTATGCCACCTTCTGGAAAGAGTTCGGGCGCGCGCTCAAAGAGGGCCTGCTGGAAGATCATGCCAATCACGAAAGCATTACCAGGCTGCTGCGTTTTGCCTCTACCGCTTCCACGAGTGAGACCCAGGACGTGTCGCTCGAAGATTACGTCGCTCGCATGAAAGAGGGCCAGGACAAGATTTACTATATCACCGCCGATAGCTATACCGCCGCTAAAGACAGCCCGCTGCTGGAGATATTCAAAAAGAAGGGCATTGAGGTGCTCTTCTTCTCCGATCCGGTCGATCTCCTATTGGAGCCAGAACTCCCCGAGTTCAATGGCAAAAAGCTTCAGTCAGTATCGAGGGGAGCGCTAGACCTGACCAAACTCGAAGATGAGCAGGAGAAAGAGGAGCAGCAGAAGTCCGAAGGGGAAGTAAAAGACCTGCTCGTACGTTTCAAGGAGGCGCTGGGCGAGAAGGTCAAAGAAGTGCGCGCCTCATCGCGCCTCACGACCTCTCCAGCCTGCCTCGTCGTTGGTGAATACGATATCGACCCCAACCTGAAGCGCCTCTTGCAAGCTGCTGGGCAAACGATCCCTGGTGACAAGCCTATTCTTGAGGTCAATCCGCAGCATCCAATTATCGTCAAACTACGCGATGAGAAGGATGAGAAGCATATCACCGACTGGGCTTACATTCTCTTCGATCAGTCGGTCCTCAGTATGGGCGAGAAGCTAGATAACCCGGTGGATTTCGTCAACAGACTGAATGATCTGCTATCCCAATTGTAAGAGTTTTGCCGAAGGCAATACCATTATCAAATACAAGGGTTCCTCGTCGCTGGTGACGAGGAGCCCTGAATAGCTACTGCTGTTTATCCCCTATGCAAATTTGCAGCTA
>QIAL01000594.1 GCA_003225535.1 Acidobacteriota bacterium
CACGCGTTTCTATTGATCTCGCATGACCGCTACTTCCTCGATGTCACGGTCAACAAGATCGCGGAGATATGGAACAAGCGCTTCTGGTTCTACACCGGCAACTACGACAAATTCCTGGCGCAGAAGACCCAGCGCAACGAGCAACTGCAGGCCGCGTACAAAAACCAACGCGACCGCATTGAGCAATTGGAAGTCTTCATCAACCGCTTCCGCTACACCGCAACCAAGGCGAAGCAGGTGCAGAGCCGGATCAAGGAACTCGAAAAGATCGAGCGGATCGAGATTCCGCCCGAAGAGAAGACCATCCATTTTTCTTTCCCGCAACCCAAGGCCAGCGGACGAATCGTGGCCGAGTTCGAGGGCGTGGCGAAGGCGTATCCCGGCAGGAATGGGGCGGGGGAAAAGGAAGTTTTCCGCGACGTCAGTTTCATGATCGAGCGCGGCGACCGGATCGCGCTGGTGGGCATAAACGGCGCAGGCAAATCCACATTGATCAAATTGCTTGCCGGCACGGAACCTCTGTCCAACGGTGAGTTCCGCCTCGGGCACAACGTACAATCGGACTATTTCGCGCAGGACCAGTACAAGGAACTCGATCCGGACGCTCGCATGATCGACGATCTGGGCGAGCTTTCTCCGCGCTCGACCGAGACTGAGTTGCGCGGCCTGCTTGGATGTTTTCTTTTCTCCGAAGACGATGTCTTTAAGAAGATCGGGGTGCTCTCGGGCGGAGAGCGCGGGCGCTATGCCCTGCTTCGTTTGCTGCTGCATCCGGCGAACTTTCTGCTCCTCGACGAACCCACGAACCACCTCGATCTGCGCGCAAAAGACGTGTTGCTGAATGCGCTCGTGGATTACACAGGAACCGTTGTCTTCGTATCTCACGACCGATATTTCATCGACAAACTGGCCACGCGTGTCTTCGAAGTCGGCAGCGGGCAAGTGGAGATCTTCCCCGGCAACTATGAGGACTATCTCTGGCGCAAGCAGGGCGGACAGCAGGTTGCACCGACTCTGGACGACGTGCCGGGGGCGAAAACAAGCAAGGCAGCGGGTGCCCCATTTCTGCCCGATGTTGGCAGAAGTGGGGTAGTTCAGCCGGCCAACGGCACGGGCTCAGCAAACGGCAACGATCAATCCGCAGCGCCCAAGAAACGCCTCAATCCCATCAAGCGCAAGCAGATGGAAGAGCGCGTCCAGACGCTGGAAGAGGAGATCAGCCGCACCGAGGACGAGATCGCGCGCCTGGAAACCGCGCTGCAGAGCTTTGTGACTGCGGAAGAGACGCAGCGTCAGTCGCTGGAACTGGATCAGAGCAAAGCTTCCCATGCGGCGCTGGTGGCAGAATGGGAGGCGTTGGCGCAGGAACTTGAAGTCTCGGAGTAGCGATTCCGCCGAGCGAAAGCCATAGATCCTTCCCCCGCAAGCGGCGCGTGCCTCAGGATGACAGCCGCTTTGATGAGCCTTGACTTTAGGCTGTAGAACCTTCCGCACCCGTACAGCGCCTTCCGTAATCTCTCCTGTGCTCTTACCGCTGTGCGATAGTCAGATTGGCCAAGTGGCCACGCACCGCCGCAGGCCACAAATTTGAAGACCAACCGCTGGAATGATTATCAGGCGCGAGCAGGCGCCGGGCGGGAACCCAAGGAAGGTCCAATGCTTCAGTCGTCGGAGAACTCATTCCTGAAGTCCGGAACGCCGGCTTCCAACCCCAACACATTTAACCCCATCAAGACTGTGACCGCACCCGTGGATCAGGCGACCATCGGCCGCACCCTGGTTATCAAGGGTGAAATCAGCGGCTCCGAAGCTCTTTACATCGACGGCCGCATCGAAGGCAAAATCATCATGCCCGAGAGCCGCGTTACCATTGGCCGCAATGGCAAGGTGGATGCCAGCATCCAAGCCCGCGAAGTTGTCGTGATGGGCAAGGTGACCGGCAACATCGAGTGCAGCGACCGTGTGGACATCCGCGCCGAAGGCTCCGTCAGCGGTGACATTTCGACGGTGCGCATCAGCGTGGAAGACGGCGCCGCCCTGAGGGGTGGAATCCAGGTCCGCAGCGATGGCAAGGGAAACCAGTCCCAGAACCAGACCAAGGCCGAAACCAAGGCCCTGGCCGCGACGGCGAGCGCATAAACAGAATTTGTCGGGTAGAAGACGAGGGGCACGCCATGGCGTGGCCCTTTTCCGTTGTAGGAACGTGGAAGAGCGGCCCTTCAAGGACCGCGCAAAAGCGCACTAAGGGATGCTGGGCTTCAGCCCCAGTGGTGCTTTCCGTCTACTTCTTCTCGACTGGCCGGAAATCCAACGCCGCCGAATTCATGCAATAACGCAGGCCCGTGGGCGCTGGGCCGTCCTCGAAGACGTGGCCCAGATGGGCATCGCATTTGGCGCAGCGGACCTCGGTTCGCACCATGCCGTATTGCGTGTCGCGGTGCTCGATGACCCCACTCTCGGTTGTCGGCTTGTAGAAACTCGGCCAGCCTGTGCCTGAGTTGAACTTCGTCTGCGAGTCAAACAGTGGAGCCCCGCAGCACACGCAGTGATACTCACCCGGCTCCTTGTTATTCCAGTAAGCTCCGGTGAAGGCGCATTCCGTGCCCGCCTCGCGGGTTACGTGGTACTGCTCGTCGGTCAGTTGCTTGCGCCACTCGGCATCGCTCTTAACCACCTTTTCCTCAGTCTTTTCCATAAATGAACCCCATTTGAATAGT
>QIAL01000074.1 GCA_003225535.1 Acidobacteriota bacterium
CTTCGTGGGGAATCCTCGAGCGATCAGGATCTCTGGGAGCATGGTGGCGTCCGGTTGTCCCTTGTAGCTGTCGTAAACAGAATCGGGCAGTTCGATTCCGATCTCGGCGAAGGCAAGTTCTTTCGCCCTCTTATGCAAGGGTTCGGAGTCGACCAGGACTCCGTCCATGTCGAATATCAGTCCTGCAGGCGATTGGAAGGTCACAGGCTGTTTAGATTTCGTTCTCGGTAATTTGCTTCTCACACCAGTCAAGAAATTGTCGGAAAGCAGCTCCGCGATGGCTGTATTTCGATTTTTCCTCGGCTGACAGTTGCGCGAACGTCTTCTCGATCTGCGGAAAGTAGAAGAGAGGATCATACCCAAAGCCGTTCGCTCCGCGAGGTGTATCGAGAATGATCCCTTCGGCAACACCGCGAAATGTCTGAACAGTCTGGCCGTCGCGGGCCGCTGCCAGAACGCAGACAAATCTCGCAGTGCGTTTGTCCGAAGGAACGTGTTTCAACTCACGCAGCACGCGAGCGTTATTAGCCTCGTCATCGGTATTGGCGTCCGCCAGATGCGGCTGATCGGCCGCATAACGCGCCGAATGTACTCCGGGAGAGCCCTTCAGCGCATCAAGCTCCAGTCCGGAATCATCCGCGACCACAATCTCTCCGGGCGCATAGCGGCTGTACTCTTCCGCTTTCTTGCGCGCGTTCTCTTCGAAGGTGTGTCCATCTTCGACAACGAGCGGCAGGGAAGAGAAGTTTGGAATTCCAGCAATCTCAATTCCATGCACGGCCGCAGCTCCCGCGAAGTCGCGCAGTTTGCCGGGATTCGATGTAGCAATCAGAACTCGTTGCATAAGAGACCTTGGGCCTCAGACCTCTGACCTCAGCCGGGAAGTTTGAGGCCCGAGGGCCGAGGTGCGAGGTCGTCGTGCAGAAACAAGGACTAGCGTGAGAGTCGAAAGCGCCGTGACGACGGATATCCACCCTCCCGCCGTGCGATCCCAAGTCCGCACGAACCTGACCTCAACCTGGTTCATTCCTGCCGAGACCGGGACTAGCGTCTGCCCCGTGCCCTCGCGGGCAGTAGTCGCCACTTCGCGCCCATTGACCGACGCTCGCCAGGCAGGATAACGAAAGAGTCGAAGCACCACCTGATCGGCCGCAGACATTTGCGCGGTGAACACCTTCGATTCAACGTCCCAGTGCAGCACATCGATGGCGGCATGTGCCGGACCAGCGACCGTAACCTTGCGTGCATCTTTGTCGATGGCGGAGGGATCGGCTCCCACAGGCGTGTACTCATCAGTCCCCTCATACCCCACGCCTGTAGCCATATTGTCCCGCATCTCACGCAGGTCGGCTGCGGTATCCCACCAGGGAGTCTGCACGTATCGCCAAGACCCAACGATGACCACCAACGACAGTGCGCACACCGCTCCGCGCTGCCACCAGCGCCGTAGCCCGACGGTCACGAAGAGGGTGAAGATAATGCTCATGCAGAGCAGCCATCGCCAGGGGAATTGCATGAACTGCAGCTTGGGAAGTATCTTCCATAAAAACGCAGACATTGGAAGCATCAGTACACAGCAGGCCAGGGCCCACACGGACAAAGCGTTCCACACCTTGCGTCTGGCGTCTCGCCACAGTTTGCCCGCGATCGCCGCCGCAAGAATCACAGCGCATTCCAGAACCGCGAGCCAGGAAACAATCCGATTGAACCCGTCGTGATCCGCATCTGTGGTGTGGATGAACAGGAAATTATCCGAGGGGCGACTCCCGGCCGAGACCGCATTCGCGATCTCAATCCACCTTTGCTCATAGATCGCCGGAAGCAGGTAAAAGGCCGACATGCACGCGCCCAGCGCGACGGCGCCGGCAGTGATCAGCAGAAGCTTCGGCGATCTGTTTCTCCAGACGAAGAACACTGCCAACAACGCCAGCGAGTAATGAATCATGACCGCCGCGGGAGCGTTCGTCAGCCATGCCACCGCGAGCAGCAATCCAAGTGGCACAACAACCTGTTTTTCGCCCTCAGCCGCCTTCCAGACGAGCAGCACCAGGAGTGGAACAAGACAGCTTGCCAGCAGTTCCGCGAAGGCACTGCGCCAGTAAACGATCACCAGATGGTAAGGATTGACTGCATAGAATACAGCGGCGAAGATCGCATCGCGTTGATCGAGCCACTGCCGCGCCAGCAGTAACATCGAAATTCCCGCCAGCACCAATACGATCCAGATGTAGACGGGAGACGCAATCGTCCAGGGAAAAACGCTACTGATGGCTCCGCCCAGCGTCCACGAAGCGGGCGGATAAAACACAAACCGCGGCTCTCCGTACGCAAAGTGCGCGAGCGCTGCCCAACGCGGATAAAGAATTCCATGCTTCCACTGCGCCAGCACTTCCAGCCACGAGTACAGATGAAACTCAACGTCGTGTCCCGACGGAGTGCCGAAAAAAAAGAATGGAATCTCTGCTGCGAAGACTGCCGAAGCGATTGCCAGGAGTGGCTTCCACCAAAGGCTGCAAGCTTGCGGCGCGTTCCGCGCATCAGGAGTCGAGCTCGAGCTTCCCAGAGTGTCCTCTTTCAGATAAGAGATTCCACACCCCAATGCAAAATTCGGTCGCTCCAATTTAACCCAGATTTAATACTGCTGAAACCGCCGCGCAACGCGAAGGCGCTACCTTACTGGAATTGGGGTGGAACAGACCACGAGGAATTGAAGGATCCGCGCCAGAGACGGGGTTCGGATTCTTCAATTCTTCGGTAAAACCATCGCCGAGCCTCTCGCTCCCATACGCGCTCTCGCCGCACTTCCCAGTCTTGCTTTCCTGCCCAGAAGAATCTCCGCTGAAAATGACCTGCAACGAGAGGCTCTGCGCTGGTCTTTAGTCCTTCATCGTTAGCCGTTGGCCAAGGCGAACTCATTCACGCTAGTGGTATTTTTGTTGGGGATTCTTGAATAAGCGGCTTTGGATGCTTATTGCAACCGACGACGATTTACGCCGTGGCGACGTCCTGGGGATTGCGCTGGTGGTGAAGTTCGCCGAGGAACTCCTCGTGCTGCAGGGAAGTGCCGCGACGCAAAAGTTCAAGCAATGGGTCTTCCATGTCGTCGGCACCTTGAGTGCTTTTGTCGACGGGCTCAAATTGTGTGAGGTCTGCGACCAGTGCCTTAGGAGAGATGCTTAGCTCAGGCTGCGCATTGGAGTTGTTTTGCAGGAAGGTGATCAGATTCGCGACCTGCGCTCGCTGCTCCGGTGTGCGGGAAGGGAACTCAAGTCCCATGCCTTGCCCGGGATGGGCCACGCGAACCATACCTTCGGTGTGAACTTCGAGTTCGTTGGCCTTGAAGCACAAATCGACGAGCGAGCACTCGGGAAAAGGTGCATCTGTCTGAACGTAGCAGCCACCCAAACTCAGATCCGTCAGCTTACAGTGCGGAACTGTTTCGTCATCCTCGGCACCAGCGGCCACGGCCGCAGCTCTCAGCCAAGTCTTCAGCTTTTCCTTGACGGAGTCCGGTACATCGACAAAGTGGACGCCCGTCTGCCCATTCGGGTTGGCCCAGACCACCTGCCCGTGTCCATCGACTTCCACAGCTCCATCAGGCAGTTGGAAGCGAAAAGCTAGCAGGGAACCGGGCATTTGGGCTTCGGCCGTGAGCACATCCATTCCCGTCTCGGAGAGATCCAGGAGAATCCCATCGACTTTCCGAGTGTCAAGTAGCGTGATTTCGACCGGTGCCTGCACTGGAACGCGAAATGCCCTGCGCCGTTCACGCGTCAGCAGCGCGGCAGCAGCCCGCAATCCAGCTCGCGCGGCTTCCTCGGAGATAGGTTTATAGAGGACGAAGTGAGCGCCGCCGCTAAGGATGTGGCGCACTTTTGCCGTGTCGGCTACTAGCGCTATGCTGAGCGGCCCAGTTCCAAGTTTCCTCGCTTGGAGCAGGACCTCTTCTGCCACTTTCTGGTCATCGAAATCAAGGATCAGCGCGTCGAACTTCTGCTGGTGGATACGCGCCAGAGTGGTTTCCGGATCGCTGGAACGGTCCGTGGCGATGCCGAAGCTGGACAGAACTCTGCCCAGCACGTCCGCGGCGGAATCGTCGCTCGAGACCAGTAGTGCCTGAAGATTCATAGCTTCGATCGGAGTGGGCTCTCGCCCTTAGCTTTACGGCCAGCGAGGCGCTGTTGGCCGCGCCGCCTTCGACCCTGTTGAACCGCCACCACTGGCGCCTGCCTTCGCTGCGAGTGCGTCGGCAGACCCGGCGTCATCCACTTCAGCCAGCACGACGTTATCTTCTTCGTCGCTTTCAGCTAGAAGCGGTGCTACTTCCCGCAGCTTTTCGGCCGCTTGCTGGAGCATTTCGATCTGCTTGCCAAGTTGGGCGTATTTTGCCTGCTTTTGCCGCAGGACCTCATGGATATCCTTCATACCACCCCCTGTTGGCACTGTAAGAAGCCGGTGGCAGCCCGGTCAACGGTAATCCCCGGCCTTCGATTACTGCGGTAATGGCGGTTGGATGGACGAGATGAGCTCAAACAGCAGCTCAGGCAGCAAAACAAAAACCCCGCCCGAAGAGGGCGGGGTAGGATTTTCAGGGAAGTTGCTTTCGCTATACCTTCAGCTTACGTCGGATAACGCCAGCTAGTCCGACCAGGCCGGTGCCGAGCAAGGTGAGAGAGCCGGGCTCCGGAACCACGATGTTGGTGTCTCCACTGGAGATGCTGGTGGAACCGTTAAAGAAGCCCTTACCGGTGTTGATGGTCAACTGAACCGTCGCGCCATTTACGGTTGAGCCTGAGAACCAGGTTCCGGTCAGGGCGCCGCTCAGCGTGTAGTTGTGGGTGCCATTGGCAAGCGTGACCAGCGTCCAAGTCACCGGCCCGGAAAAAGTTCCTGAGAAGATCGCGCCGTTGTGGACTCCATTCGTCCCGTTTCCGGTAATGGTGAAGCTTCCGCCACCGGCAAAGGTCGCGCCCATCTGCAGATTTCCACCGGTCAATGCGCCCGTCGAGAACGCCATTGTGCCGAGATTTCCGGTCGTAATAACGCCGCCGCTTCCAAAGGCAATTAAGGTCGAACCGCTAAGACTCATGCCCGCGCTGCTGCCACTCAGGGTGCCGCCCGCGTTCGTGAAGTCCACTGAGTTATTTGCGAACGCTGCCATCGGCAGCGCCAGAGCTAGCAAGAACAGCAACATCATGCGTTTCATATCGACTTCCTCTCACAATCAACCGCTTTTTATTTTCTCGTTCTTGCGGTCCCATCACCGCAAGCTGAAGCGTAGGTAGAGCGAAACTGTCCCTGCCTTGTAACTAAGCACACGGGATGCCAAATTAGTCAATCTAGCAACCCGTTGCTTATCAATGAGTTAAGCAATCAAGCCCAAACCCAAGCAAACACCTGAGTGCAAAGTATTGCACACTGGATCAACTTTGTTGCGACTTAAAGGTCCAGCCCGTACCGGTACGGGAGCAGGTTTAACCCGTTAAGGAAGGCAGCCGATCTGCTGAACCCAGTAGAAAGATCGCCCCGACGACGATGCTATAAGCCGACGTGGCCAGGGTCAGCGCCCGCAAGGCATACGGGCGGGCCAGACTTGCCGAAAACAGTCCAGCGGCGGACGCGCAAAGCAATGTATTCATGAAAATTAGGCCTGCGATGAACATCAAGAGCCCAAGTAGGCCCAGGCCGGTTCCACCCAGATTCGCAGCCATAAGAAAGAGCAGGATCTGAGTCGGGGTCTCCGCGCCCAGTCCATGAACCGCTCCGACCACGAAGGTAGACGTATTCCCGTATCCGTCTTTGAAAATCTGGGGCGGTTCCACTCGCGTGCCGCCAAACACGCGACTCAATCGCCAGTAGACCCACAATGCCCCATTCGCCAGGATGGTGATCCGCGTACGAGGCGCATGGCTGTGTGCCCAAGGACGAAAGAACGTTCCCAGAACGTAAAGTCCCAGGACCAGCAAAGTGACGCCAACCAGTCGTTCTGCCCAGCGGTCGCTGGCTGGAGGCAACGAGATGCGGAATATGACCGCCGCGCTTCCCAGCACGGCTACAGTGGCCGCATGCCCAGCCACATAGAGCAAGCCGTAACGCATGGCGTCGCGAGGACGGGCCTGTACGCTGCTAATATCGCTGATGGCTGCGATGTGGTCGTAGTCGAGGCCATGCCGAAATCCCAGGAGAGCGGCGGAACCTAGCGCGAGTCGCAGATTAACAACGTCAGCCATTCGAGATTGAAAATCCAGGACCCGGCGCCGACGACGATGAACGTCGAGCGGCTCCAGCCTCAGCTATGTAGTAAGAAAGTCCTTGGCTGACCGGAGTCTTAGGCTAGCACAAGTGATGCGATGCAGTCGTCCATTAGGCGGGGTCTTTCTTGGGTGGAACTGGACGATCGATAACCTCGCGCAACCTTCGCGAAAGGATCGAAGCTAGAGAGCGATAGAAGCGGGATCCCAAATGGGGGAACAACTCGAAGAGCGACTGCAGCGTCGGCCGATCGACGTAGTACGCCAAAACGGCCTCACTGGCGACGACATCGGCCGTCGCCGGCAGTTCGTCCAGAAATGAAATCTCTCCGCAAACTTCGCCAGCGCCAATCTCCCGCGCTGTTCCGTGTCCCGCAATCTGCACCGACGCAGTCCCTTTGACCAGCAGGTAAACACCATGGGTCCGTTTGCCACGATGCACGAACTGCTCCCCGGCCTTGAACTGCATGCGGGTAGCCTTGTCGGAGATCAGAGCCCAATCATTTGCTGTGAGATAGGCTAACCCGTTCTTGGCCGACAACAGTACCGCAACATCTTGCTGCTGAGTATCTTTCGACATGGCGCGCTGGCTCGATGACCGGAGACGTCCGGCGGCGGTTTAACGGAACAACAGGGCTGGGAGGAGATTAACAGAAGCCGGGGTTCAACGGAATCCACCGCGAACCATGGTAGTTATGAAATACGATTGAGGGGCAGTTTGGAAATCAAAGGTGGATGGTGCGCCCTGAGAGATTCGAACTCCCGACCTTCTGGTTCGTAGCCAGACGCTCTATCCAACTGAGCTAAGGGCGCAGATCTGAATGGAGGGTAAAAATCCTTTTGAATTATAGCAAGAATCTGATTCCGGAAATTACGACGGCGGGCGCGTTCACGGGGTTGTCGCGACTCGGGCGGCATGTTGCTGAGTCCAAAGACGGAATTGCCGGATCACCTGACCGGTGTTTGTGATGGGAAGACTGGCGAGCGATCCGGATGAAGTCGCGCGGCGGAGAAAATGGAACCTTCTCGTGACGATCGGGGATGGCCCTTCTCTTGCGCGCGCTCCGCGAAGTAAAACTTTCCGCGTTGAGAGCAATTCCTACAACGAGCTGAACCAGATCGCCACGCGTTTTCAAGCACTTAGGAATGGCGGGGTTCTTGCATTAACCGGAACCAGACGAAGTGGCGCGCAACGGGGTGCTTCAGAGAATAACTTCGGCCAGAGGTTTTCTGTGAGCACCCCTTGCTTTATCTCGCGCCTTGGATGGCCCTCCCCCAACTCTCGTTTTTTAGGAAACGAGTTTAAAAAGACCATCTGAGCTTCGTTCTGTTTCTGCGCTCCAAGTCAGGCCAGCGCTACCGTCTCCCGCACATCGATTCCTGCACTGCGTAACAGCTTCGCGACCGCCTCCTGCTTCATGCGTGAAGCGTCGTATTCCACCCGCACCGTGCGCTGCTTGTGATCGAACCGAACCGATCGGATGCCATACACCTCGCGCATGCTGTCGATAGCGCGCAGTTCGTTTTCCCCCGGCAAAGACCCGTAGTTGAAAACCACATCGGTGTAGGTCATACCTTCAAGCCCTTCTGTATGATGAATTTGGAATGCCGGCCTGAGACACCGGGTGAATCCAATATAGAGCATTCCCCATCGAACAGGACAGAACCATTCTTGTTTGGCAACGATGATGAACGACGATCGAAGTCCGTCGGGGAACACCGCTGCGTCGACAGTACAGCTAGCGAAGGACCCGGTTTGCGGCATGAGAGTCAATCCTGCCACGGCCAAACACACTCACGAACATGGCGGGAAGACTTATTACTTTTGCGCGGGCTCCTGCGCGGAGAAATTCAAAACTGATCCGCAGAAGTACCTGAAAGCACCTGCCGACGCTGCTCACCGAGTGTCGCTCCAGGCTGCTCCGAAATCACCTGCCGCGTCTGTCCCAGACTACGTTTGCCCGATGTGCCCCGAAGTGCGCCAGCCGAAGCCAGGAGCGTGTCCGTCGTGCGGCATGGCGTTAGAACCCGAGATGCCGCCCGCCACACGCACCGAATACACCTGCCCGATGCATCCCGAAATCGTGCGCACCGAGCCAGGATCGTGCCCAATCTGTGGCATGGCCCTTGAACCACGCACGGTCACCGCGGCTCCAGAATCGAATCCCGAACTGCGGAATATGTCACTGCGCTTCTGGATCGGTGCGATCTTGACCATGCCACTCCTCGCCATCGCGATGGGCAGCATGATCTGGCCGCACGAGTTCATGCAGGTGCTGTCCGGTCCGCGGCCGCCCTGGTTCGAATTCGCGTTAGCGACCCCAGTCGTTCTCTGGTGCGGCCTGCCATTCTTTCAGCGCTTCTGGACTTCGCTGGTCAACCGAAGTCCCAACATGTTCACGCTGATCGGGCTGGGCACCGGAGTCGCTTACGGATACAGCGTGGTCGCCACCATCGCTCCCCAGATTTTCCCGGTGTCGCTTCGGCGCATGGGCGGATATCCCGACGTCTACTTTGAGGCTGCCGCCGCGATCACAACTCTTGTACTGCTCGGGCAGGTTATGGAGCTACGTGCCAGGAGCCAGACCAGCTCCGCAATCCGCGCGCTGCTGGATCTAAGCCCCAAAACTGCGCGCCTGGTAGCGGCGGACGACACAGAAAAAGACATTCCACTCGATCGGGTGAAACCGGGCGACAAACTCCGCGTTCGTCCGGGAGAGAAGGTTCCCGTAGACGGCATCGTGCTCGAAGGCCGCAGCTCAGTGAACGAATCGATGATCACCGGCGAATCGATCCCGGCCGAGAAAGAGCCGAACAGCAGAGTCATTGGCGCGACGATTAACTCGACCGGATCGTTTG
>QIAL01000075.1 GCA_003225535.1 Acidobacteriota bacterium
GCACCGGCTGCACGATACGTCGCAACCTACGCCCGCCTTCATGGCCAATACAACTATCTGTGGGACGAGCTGGCAGCGATGGCCTGGCTGGATCCGAGCCTGATTACGGCTAAGAACACACGTCATCTCGATGTTGATCTCAATCGCGGCGCCGGTTACGGCGATACGTTAAGTTGGTCTGAACAAGACAAGCCAAAGATCGTCGGTCCACCCGTGGAGATTCAAGTCGATCTGGACACGGAGAAGTTCTACAAGGAATTTGTCGAGCTGCTGGCTGCGCCAACGCCGAAGCCCTAGCTCCTTACTGCTGCAATTGTTCAAGCATCTGCCTGGCCTGAGGATGATCGGGACGCTGATGGAGTAAATCGGAGAGCACGCTGCGGGCCTTGTCCTGTGCCCCTTCAAGGGCATAGACGCGAGCAAGATTCAGGTATGCCTGATCAAAACTCGGCGCCACGCGGATGCATTGCTCAAAGCTGGCAATGGCCTCGTCCCGGCGTCGAGTCATCAAGTAGAGAATTCCCAAATTATTGAGAGCCTCGGGGTAGTCCGGGCGGGCATTCAATGCGCGTTGCAGTTGCTCGTAAGCCTTCGCCGTGTCCCCGGTCTGCGCAAATACCATTCCCAGACTGTAATGCGCCTCCGGATCGTCGGGAGCAATTTCCAGGGCGGACTCCAATACTTTTCGGGCCTCATCCCATTGCTTCCCGGCGCGGTACGCATTGCCAAGGTTGTCGAGTGAGAGCACGTGTCGCGGATCTAGCTTGAGCGCCTGCTGAAACTTTTCGATCGAATCCGAGATCCGGCCTTCCCGGGTGGCAAGCACACCAAGATTATTCCAAGCATCTGGCAGGGTGCCGGGATAGCTTGCTTTCTGCTTCACGCACTTCTCAAACATCTCTCGTGCGAGTGCGTTCTTGTTCTGATTCATGTAAACGCTACCAATTCCGTAGAGGGCCTCGGCGCTCGAGGGATCATCTTCCAGAGCTTGCCGGAACCAGACTTCCGCTTGCTCGAAATATCCCCTTTGAAAAAATAGTGCGCCCAGGGAGAGATGATTTCGCCCGACAGCAAGCGTGTACGTTCGACTGGGGAACGGCAGACCGCGGGCGAGGCGATCAGCATCCGAATTCGGTATTTGTCGAAAATCCTGTTCGAGGTGCGCCGGCTTGATCGTTCCTTGATATATCTTCACGATGTATCCCTCGTGATTGATCAGGAAGGAAGTCGGCAGGCCAAGGTCGCGGTGACGATCGAACAGTTGACGATAAAGAATGTTGTAGACGGCAGCGACATCTGCTGAGCCGCGCATCACAGGAAAGGAAAACCGACGGCGCTGCAGGAAGGCATCGAGACGTTCTGCGGGCGATGGTTCCTGCGGACCAGAGGGAATGGAAAGATCTACGCTGACTGCCAGCAAGCCTCGGTTCTGCGCAGCCCAGCGCGAATGGTTTTCTTCCAACGCAGCCAATTGCGCCTGACATTCCAGCGACTTTGCCGTCCAGAAATTCAGCAGAAGCGGCTTGCCTTTTAGACCTGAGATGGAACGAGGCTGTCCCGACAAGTCAGGCAAAGAAAAGTCGGGCGCCGGGACCGGAGAAAGAAGCCAGGTTTCTACCTTGTCTGGGAGAGCCTCGCCGACAATGGGGGACACCTTCGGCGAAGGCTTCTGCGGTCCGCTAAGCTTGAACGACTCAAGGCGGGAAGGCTTGGCGCCTTCCTCCACCCAGATTCGGTGATTGATCGGCAGATCGTCCAACTCCTGCACCAATCCGCTGGGCCAATAAATGGACGCGCGCACTGGACCCTTTTCATCTCCGAGGCCGAAAAAGACATCCTTGCTGTGCTGGGAAAGGAAGCCCGACCCGGCCTGCAGCATACGAGTCTGCTTCAGCTTACCCCTTTCAATCGTGATTGCAGCACCGATCGCATCGCGGTTGCTCTTGGCGCCTTGCAGCCGAAACGAGATCGACGAGGGAAGGCCCTCGATTACATTCTTCAGCAATCGCAACTGCGGCGCATTTCGATTCTTCAGAGCGATTTCAAGGCGCCCGTCGTGATCGAAGTCCGCGAGCGCGAACGATCGCCCGTCTTCCACGAAATCCAATCCTGCGGCGGCGGAGATATCAGAGAACGTTCCATCACGATTGTTGGCGTAGAAAACGTTGCGCTCGTAGCCGCTCCAGGTGCCGTCGGAGCGGATAAGTTCATTGATAGCATTCCATCCGTGCTCGTATTCTTTGTTGGAAACGGCCCCATCCGGTGAATTTGCGATGACCTGCCGCCAGAAGAAACTATTCAGGTCCTCGCGCGACGTCCCCGAAACCATGCCGTTCGCTATGTAGAGATCAAGAAATCCGTCGTGGTCAAAGTCGAATGCATCGCTCGACCATGCCCAGCGGCCCATTCCCGTGCCCGACGAATTTGTGATGTCCTCAAATCTCGGCCCGTGGCTCGCAAGCAGTGAATTCCCCATCGCGTGCTTGTGATAGAGCGTCCGCGTCTCCGGGGAAGAGTCTTTCTTGAAGATGTCCTGCATTGAGGTGCGAAGGCCGGCAGCCGTCCACATGTTGGCGACATACAGATCCTCAGCCCCATCATTGTTGTGATCGAACCAACAGACACTCATCCCGGCGCCGACGTCCTCCACGCCTGACTCGGCTGCGGCGTCAGTGAATGTGCCGTCACCGTTGTTGCGGTACAGATTTTTCCGGCCGAAGTCGTTCACGACGTAAAGGTCGGGCCAACCGTCGCGGTTGTAATCTCCCCAACCGCAGCAGAAACTGTAGCGCGTGTTGTTCCTGTTGAGCCCGGACTCGGCGGTCACATCTCGAAACGTGCCATCGCGGTTATTCCGCATCAGGAAATTCGGCGGACCGTTTTCTGCGTCGTGGTACGGCAATGGGTATCGATATTGGCCAGTGCCCTGATAGTAGGTATAGAGGCAAAAATAGATGTCGAGCCATCCGTCGCGATCGTAGTCCGCGACCGCGGCCCCGGTGAAGGTACCCTGTGGCGGGGAGGCGAATTGAAACGCATCAGGCTGGTGCCGGAACTTGCCGCTGCCATCGTTCACAAACAGGATAGGACCGCTGGAGGTCACGAGAATGACTTCCTGGCGGCCGTCGTTGTTGTAGTCGGCGAACAGCGCGCACACCGTGTTGTCCAGAATGCCTAGACCAGACGATTCAGTGATGTCTTCAAAAGTGCCGTCTCCGCGATTGCGGTAGAGACGATTGGGCAATCCCGCAGCCTGGCAAACATAAAGCTCATCGAATCCGTCGTTGTCGATGTCGGCCACGGAAACACCGTTGTGTCCGTAGACGTCGATTCCACACGCGCCGTCGATCAAGGTGCGCCAGTAGTCGGTCCCGTGCAGCATCTGGGCTGCGTATGAGGAGTTGTGGCCCAGAGCCGCGGCGGTTATGTCCGCATAGATCGGCGACGCTGCGCTCGCCTGCGTCTCGTCGAGAGTTCTCCAAGTGGCGACCCGAAACCCATTTCCCTCAGACCTCTTCCAAACTAACTGCCAGTTCCCCACGCGCTGGTCGCGATGGAAAGCCTCGCCCGTGCCCGCAATTTCATAGCGAATGCGGGTTTCGATCCGCCCCGGAGCATCCGACGATGAACCCACGGGTGAAGCATTGATCGAAGTAATCTGGAACTCGGCTGCGTCGATCTCGGAAAAGTCACGTAGCGAAGACTGCAAAGCGCGGAGAAAAGCTTCCCGGTTGAGAGCGATCTCTTCGGCGAATTTCTTCTGATGAACCTCTACAGGAGGCTGGGTTCTAACCGGTCGCGACTCAGATGCGACCGGCGATGCTCCCGTGAAGTCTGCGGCCAAGCTATTTAAAAGAAAGCTTAAATCGTGCGGGGAATGCACTATGGCCTGGCTCCACTGCGTGAGAGTCCCGGCCAGTTCATCTGCATATCTTTCGGTGATGAAACTGTCGAAGCCGGCCTTCGCTTTCAGCAATGTGGAGTCGAGAGGCCGCTCGGCGGGATATCGCGGGTGCAGGTAGAATCCCGGACGCCCGGCTTGAGGATCTGGCACGGCCGAAGTGAACGGAGTGAACTTCCGACCCCACAAACTCGACGGAATGAGGGTTGCGCCGGCGCCCTGACAGAAGCGGAGAAGAAAGTCGCGCCGGCTGAGATCGAATTTGCGCCGCTCCGCCAGGCTCAGAGGACTGTCTCCCCGCAGAATCACGTGTAAGGCGAACCTAACATTCGTAATGGAGACGGTCAAGGCTGGCGGAATGCGTGTTCGGTCGCTCCTCCGTCGCAAGCAACTTAGAAATGTCTTTATATATTTATGTGGTTATTGCTTGCCGTGCTGCGCGATGTGGCCCGCCAAAACAGCAGAACCGTCGCTGGCTCCGTCCAGCAACGTATTGCCGCCGGGGGCAGCCTTGCGGACAACATCGATGGGAGCCGTTTTGAGGATCTTATAATCTCGATATTCGATCGAGAGGGTGGCTTTTCCTCCAAGCCGGATGAAGCTTTCGGTATGGTTCTCCGCGGGTAGCCAGAAACCATCCACCTTCACATATGTGTGTGCGATGCCGGTCTTCTTGATCCACATCGACGGGTTCTTGCCGGGTTCGCCCTCGATCCGGACGACGGCAAAGTCCTTGGCGTCGACCCAGACTTTCCCACGGTACAGAAACTTGTTCTTCGTTTTGGGCAACAAGCTAAGGACATATTGGCCACCGTCGGGTGTGATCTCGTATCCCGCCAGTTCGAAGTCATAGTTCTGCCGGGTTAGAGCGGTCTCATGACGGTTTTCCCCTTTGAGCGCTTCCTGCTCACCTTCCAGCAACTTCTTAAATATGTGGTCGATGACAAACTTCGATCCGGTCTGCGACAGGACGGTAAACTGTTTGGTGTTCGGAGCGCGGAATATGACCTTCACCACCATCTCAGCGTCCCTGTCGCTGGGAAAGCCTCGATATTGCATCCGGTAAGTGCGCTTTCCTTCGAATTGCTCCAGCGCGGCGGCCCGCTGCGCGTTTCTTTGCTCCAGATTCGCGAGAACTTGTTCCAAATTCAGTTGCTTCGGTGGCGTCGGGGGGCCCGGCACAGCATTCTCCTGGGCGTTCACGGCACAGGGTGCGGATACAAGACTCAGCACAATCGGGAGCGCCCGGACTAAATTCATTGACATCGGCCTCGGCTCATCACAGAGTCTTGGATGCCGTGGGCTACGCGGGTGCTGCCATGATAAGTCACTGCTGGGAAACCGTAGGGCCTAGGCCCAACTATACAACTTTCCACCTCAATGCAGCGGGCAAGACGCACTCCTGCTAAGATTCGGGCATGCCGTTGCGGCCCGTTCCGCAGCCGAAGGTGAACTCGGTATGCGCGGGCAGCACGAAAAGCGAGAAAGAAAGGAATGGCAAGTTCTTCTACCAGCTACGAATCCACGGCAGAGTCCCTGGCGGATGAATTCCAGCGTTCGTATCACACTCGCCCATCGATCTTCCGTGCGCCCGGACGCGTCAACCTGATCGGCGAACACACGGATTACAACGACGGTTTCGTGATGCCGGCCGCCATCGGGTTTTATACCTGGGTCGCGACCAGCGCCCGCCCAGATCGCACTCTCCATGTTCATTCCGGCGAGTTCCACGAGACGATTGATTTATCTCTGGACTCGCTGGCTGGTCCTCCTCGTAAACATTGGAGCGACTTCGTGCGTGGAGTGGCAGCCGTTCTGCACAGCAGGGGCGTTCAACTATCGGGCGCCAACATGATCATTCAGGGCCAAGTTCCGATGGGAGCGGGCTTGAGTTCCTCCGCCTCATTAGAAGTGGCAACGGGATTGGCTCTGCTCGCCATATCCCAGGCTGAAGTGCCGCAACTGGAACTGGTGAAGATCTGTCAGCGCGCCGAGCATGAATATGTTGGCACGCGTTGTGGGATCATGGACCAGTTTATTGCCGTATATGCAAGTTCCGGACACGCCCTCATGATCGACTGCCGTTCGCTTGACTACCAATCGCTTTCGATTCCAGACGATGCGCGACTGGTGATCTGCAATAGCATGGTGAAGCACGTATTGGCGAGCGGCGAGTATAACCGCCGGCGCGCGGAGTGCGAAGCCGGAGTCAAGGTCTTTCGAATGAATTCGCCTGCTGTGCACGCTCTGCGGGATGTCACTATGGCGGATCTCGCGAACCACGAAACGGAATTGCCAGAGGTGGTATATCGCCGTTGCCGTCACGTGATCAGCGAAAACCAGCGCGTGCTCGATGCGGCAAAGGCGCTCCACGCCAGCGATCTGAACCAGTTTGGACGCCTCATGTACGAATCGCATCGCAGCCTGCAGCAGGACTACGAAGTCAGTTGCACCGAACTCGATCTCCTGGTTGAGATCGCCTCATCGTGCCAGGGTGTTTATGGGTCGCGCATGACGGGTGGAGGATTTGGAGGCTGCACTATCAGCCTCGTTCGCGCCCATTCCGTTGAGGCTTTTCAGGAGAAGGTCACTCAGGCATATGAAGAGAAGACTGGAATCACACCGGATGTCTACGTATGTTCAGCGGCTCAAGGCGCCGCTGCCTGGCAATAGCGTAAGCAAAGCTGCCTCAGTCTACTTTCGCTTCTTTTCCAGAGCCAATGGCGCGAATGAGCTCGCGAACACTTTCTTCCAGTACTTGTGTCCGATGGTATTCCCGCCCTTGCGCTTTGCCGAGTGACAAGCGCGAATTCCGATGCAGCATCGGGCTTCTCACCGGAGTGGCGAGCCCCACGTGGATTTCAGTCACGCCGGTCTGCTCCACAATCGTCGAAGCATTGTTGATTCCGATTCTGCCGCCAGCCATGATGGCGACCCGGCCATTCGCGGCTGGAACCAGCCGCGCGATCGTGTCCACGCCCTGCAGGCACTCTTGCTCACCGCCCGATGTAAGAAGCCGGTCCGCGCCCGTCGCACAGACATCTTCGAGGGCGCGAAACAGGTCTGCAGACATGTCGAAAGCGCGATGAAACGTGACCGAGAGCGGCCGCGCCAATTCGACTAACTGTCGCGTGCGGGCGATGTCAACATTTCCTTCCTGCTCCAGGATCCCGAGAACGACGCCATCCGCTCCTTCGCTCTTGGCAATTTCGACGTCTCGCACCATGCATTCGAATTCCGCCTCCGAGTAACAGAAATCTCCGGGTCGCGGACGAATGATGGGATGAACGGCGATCGAAAGGTTGGAGCGGACGACTCCCAGCAGCCCCACACTCGGAGTGACTCCTCCTTCCAACAGATCGCTGCACAACTCAATCCGTTGAGCTCCGCCGCGCTCCGCAGCAATGGCGGAGGCTACCGAGTCGACACAAACCTCAATCAGTACCGTTTCAGGCATGGTCACGATTCACGACAGTTTCAGCAACCGGATCTTTCGGCTCGTCTTTGAACTGAAGCGGCTACGATTCCCAATTCTGCCGGAAGCCAGCGCTTCCGGCACATGAGGGAGACACTGATGCTAGAACATGTAATGCAAGCTGAGCTGAATCTGTCGCGCCGGCGATCGCACGGAACTGATTAAGCCAAACGAACTGTCGTTTATACCACTGTCGGGGTTCCCGTAGCTGACAATGTTGAAGATGTTGAAGAAGTCGGCGCGGAAACCGAGCACATGCTGCTCGTTCCACAAATGGAAGTCCTTGAACAGGGACATATCCACTTGCCGATAGCCTGGGGCGCGCTCGGTACTGTTATGGGCCGTTCCAAACGTATTCGAAGCCGCCACTCCATAGGCGCAGATCCCGTTGTCCGGGCCGGTCGTGCAGGGTTGTGCTGATGGATCAGTGCCCCACCAGTTCTGGATCGTGCGATGACTGATAATCATCGGGCGGTACTGGTTGGCCCGGCT
Source organism: Acidobacteriota bacterium (assembly GCA_003225535.1). GTDB lineage: Bacteria > Acidobacteriota > Terriglobia > Terriglobales > Acidobacteriaceae > Sulfotelmatobacter. The sequence continues at coordinate 7,869 of QIAL01000075.1, forward strand.
CAATCCCCATCCGTTGTTATTGGTATTGCTGTTGTTGGGACCGAAAATGGTGACAGGGAATCCCGTGTACAGGATAGCTGAGGTAGCGAATCTCCAGCCTCCCAGCGCCGCGTCCACGAACCGGCTCGCGTTGCCTCCGTAGGTGCGGCCACGCCCGAAGGGAAGGTCATAGACGCCGACGAAATTCAGACTGTGTCGGATATCCATGCCGGACGGTCCGTAGTCAGCGTTGGGATCATAGCCGTTCTGCACGGAAAGACCGTTGAAACTTGTTCCCGACACAGCGTAGTTTCCAGACGAACTGGTCAAGGACTTCGCGTAGGTGTAATTCAGGGTATATTCCAGGCCCCGATGCGTGCGCTGACGCAAAGTCAGCTGGCCGGCGTTGTATGTCATTCTCGCCTGAGATTCGGTGATCAGAATGGCACCGCATTCTCCCACGAGGTTGGAATAGGGCGACTGGAGGGCCGTCGGGAAAGCTACACTGCAGTCTCCACCGTTCGCATTGAGTATGGCACTTACTCCAGGTGCCTGCGCAGCCGTCAATTGGTTGCCGTTGCGATAATCGGCCAGATGGTGCCCAATCTGACCGTGATATCCCGCGCTCAAGGAAAGTTGATTGGTCAGCGCGTATTCCGTAACCAATGTGAACTGGTGGATGTAGGCCGGCTGCACATCCTGCGGCCATACGGAGTAGAGCGAATTATTGATCCCGAGCGGTTGGCTGAAGGCATCGGCGACTGTAAATGGGGTTCCGCCCGAGGCCCCTGAAGGAGTTGTAGCATTGCTGTTGATCGCGAGCGAAAACGGAGGACTCGAAGTCAGACGTTGATTGAAGGAATACCCCTCAAAGAAGCTGGTCGCCCCGTAACCACCGCGGATCACGAACTTATCTGTCGCCTGATACGCGAACCCCAGGCGGGGCATGATCTGCTTGTAGTTCCAGTCGTAACAAGCGTGAGTCGAACACACGACCGAGCCGGCAATCGCGCCTGCAGGGACCTGACCGGCGTACTCCACAACACCGCCTGGAAGAACATTGGCGGTTTTGTTGTTCTGCTCATACCACGGCTGATCAAGTTCGTAGCGGAGCCCTAAATTAAGCGTCAGCTTGGGCAACACTTTGAAATCGTCCTGGACGAACAACGCGGTACGCCACTGACGCTGCCCAACTAACCCGAGCGGCGATGCCAGTTGAACGTTCTGAATCCGGCCCAGGACAAAGTCGGCAGGACCGTAGCCGCCGCCACTCGCCAGGCCAGTGTATTGCCCGGTGTAGCCGAATGTACCGAGGAATCCGACGTTCCCGGCATTCAGATAATTCTGTTGGTACCGGGTGGCCTGACCTCCGATCGAGATAAAGTGACGTCCGCGTTGCCAGGTCAGAGTGTCCTCGTAATTGAATGTATTGTCAGTGAAAACCTGCGGGTTGGCACTGGTCCCGACATAGCTCGCGTTGTTACCGATGTTTTGCCCAGTGAAGCCGACATATTTCTGGGTACCGAACGGAATGCCAACTTTCTGGTTTCCGGTCAAACCGAAGAGGCCGGAGGGATCGCTGGGCACACCATTGTTCCAGCGCACACGGGTAAATCCAAAACGCGCCTCGTTCACGATCGTGGGAGAGAACGTGTGTACCCAACTGGCGCCGGCTATCTTCGTGGGATAGTTGTTGTGCGCTGGGAAGAAGACCGGAAGAATGGCGCTGGTGAAGTCTTTGCCGGTACCCTGCGAATAGAACCCGTTGAGTTTGTCCGAATTTCGCAGATTGTAGTCGACCTTAAAGTCTTCCTGGTTGTTTTGAACGAAACTACTTTGAGGGCCGACGTAGTTATCCTGGATCAGTCCGTCAAGCGGCGCTCTGTTGGGGGCAGGATAGATCTCCGGGTGGGCAGCGAGGTACTGGGCAACCGGATTGACCACAGGAATCTGATTTCCAAGGTACGGTGCAAAGTTATTCTGCGAGTCGTAGAGTTGAGTGCTAAAGGCCGAGAAATCCCCTTTGAGCATGGCTGGAGTGAGAACGCTGGCCTGCTGTAAGGGCTGGGCGCTATGCTTGCGAATGCCCTCGTAGTCCACGAAGAAGAAGAGCTTATTGCGCAGAATCGGCCCGCCGAAAGTCCCGCCAAAGATGTTCTGCGTGTACTTCGTTATCGGACTAGCAGGGGTCGCCGGCTGGCATGCGTCGCAACGGCCGAGTCCATTCGCCCACGAATTGGCATCGAGATTCTGGTTCTCAAGCAGGTCATACGCTGAGCCGTGAAAGTTGTTCGTCCCCGATTTCAGAATCGTGATAACTGCTCCGCCGTTGGCATTTCCGTAGGTTGCGTTCGCATTGGCTGCGACAACTCGGAATTCGGCGATCGCATCCGGGGCGGGGTTATAGCCGATGAGATTGTTCTGGGGTTCGTTGTTATCCGCCCCTTCCACCATGTAATTGTTGGCCTGCTGGCGATTGCCATTAATGGCCACGACGCCGCTGTTATACGTGTTCCTCTCGATGGCATTGTTCCCGGTCAGGCCCGTCGGGTCGGTGGCGATCGCTCCGGGCTGGTACAGCGTTAAGGAGGAGAAATTCCGGCCATTCAGGGGAATATTCGCGATCTCATTGGCGGATAGTGTATTTCCCAGCGTGGCATCCGTTGAATTGAGAATCGGATGAGCCTCGCCTTGCACGACCACCGTCTCGGCTGAACTGATCTTGAGCGCGACGTCAATCTTTGCAGTCTGGTCAATCTCCAGTGAGAAGGGGGCGACATTCGTGGAAGCGAAGCCCTTCGCGTCAACGGTCAGCTTGTAGCTTCCGACCGGCAGAAACCGAAGAGTGTACACGCCGGCGCCATTCGTCGTCGCTGTGGTCCGCACTGAGGTGGCGACATTTTCAGCGGTAACGGTCGCCCCTGCCACCACGGCGCTGCTGGGATCTGTGACTTGGCCGGTAGCGGAGACTTCTCATGGTGAAATACCTCCAGCCGCCGACGGCCTTCTACCAATCGGCGTGGTCGAGACGAGTTCTCACTGAATCTTTACCGGGACGCTAATTGTTAAGCGTGACGACTGTCAAGCAGAAAATGATCGTTTAAGGCCGTTTCAATCATTTAAAAGACATAAACAGGCGGTATACGTCTTAAGTCTGGACATATGGAGACATATCCTGCTCGTTCGCAATCGGCAGTCCCCCACTTGGAGCGTCAGGCAAAACTGCAAGAAGCGAGAAGAAGGAAAGGCCCAATCCGCAGGACCGGGCCTCGAAATGCTACCCCGAAACCCCTATCGCTCGTTGGCCGAACATCCTCGGCTTACTTTGGTCAGAGTGTTGTTCTTGGAGGCGATCCTGCAATCGTAGAAGCTGCCGCTCGAATCGAATTGCGTGTACTCCTGGCTGCTCTTGGCCGGAGACACGTCCGTCGCCTGCGCCGAGTTCGTAACTGAACTGAACCGTGCCAACTCTCCGCCGCGGGTTACTTGTGTGTCGTCGTGGTACGTCTGACCGGTTGTCACATTAAAGCCGAACCGGGAAGAGCTGACCGGATAGATGAAATCCACATTGATAGGGAAGCTAAAGTTGTCACGGCTCACCACCGTTCCTCCGTGGCCAGAGACGGTCGTGATTGCCGAAACTTTGTTCTGAACGGCCGTGTTCTGATCGAGCACCGTAAAGTTCACCGTATCGAAATCGATGGTTTGAGTACTCGAGAAATACTGATGCTCTTGAACCGACGTCGACACCTTGCCATGCGACGTGTTGACGTACCCTGCGATGGTGAAACGGCGGTCCGACGTGACACCGATGGTCCCGGTCACGGTCGACGTGCCCTGCAGATTCTCAGTCACGACAGGATTGGGGGCAGCCAGCGTGTTCTTCGATACTGCACCCGTCACCTTCGCGGATCCTTTGTCGAGGAAGAGCAGCAGCGACGCCGTTTCGGCGAAATAGCTGTCGTCGTTGAAAACGCTCAGTGCCACCGTATGTGGATTGCCGTCGCTCAACAGCCCGGCAAAAGGAGTGAGGTTCACGCGATAAGGAACGAAATCGAGTGTCTGCACTCCCGGCGAAGGCACCCATTGATCAGGCAGAAAGCCGGTGTATACCCACGCAGATACCGGCGCAATGCCCGCGGGCTGGCCATCGATCGTGATCTCGGTCTCGCGAAAATCTGTGTTGCCGCAGCCATAGACCTCATTGATGCTGGCAAGATCGTTGGGAAAGCATGCAAACCACTGTTCGTCAACAGACTGACTCTGCGAGACTACATCCATGTACACGCCCTCAATGTTCATAGGAAGGGTGAACGTAGTCGAGAACTGGTCCGTCGGACTAAACAAGAACGCAGGGAGATTGATTCCCCCACCGCTATTGGTTTGTTGCAAGGGCAAAACCATGTCCGGCGTACGGGCGCCCTCATCAGAGTCCTGACCCGCGGGATAAAACTCCAGATCTGCGCTTACGGTGAAAATTCCATTGAGGCGGGTGTTGTACGGCGGAGGACAATCCGTGGTGCAATTCCCGAGGACGATGGTGCCTGTCTGCGGCATCGTCAGCAAAGCGGAGTAATCGGTGATGTCGCGCTCAATGTGCCAGGTGTTCGTCAGGGCAGCAAGCGGCTCGGGAGTCGTCCCAAAATAAACGTTCGTGTTTCCCAGATAAATACTCGCGGTCCGGTCAAACTGCACTCCCCCGTTCTCGCTGAAATCAACCTCAAACACGACTTTCTTCCACGGGCCGGCGCAACTGCTGGGAGGTGTGAACTGGAATGTTTGCGTCGTGTCAGAAAAGAACGCGAACCGGTACGCGGCGAAGAGAGGAACAACGCAGGGTTGTTGATGCGGCCGCGGTACTGTCGGATCGGCTGTCGCCTCGAATTGGGTTCCGATTTGACGGTTTGTGCTTTGGGCGACCACGAAACTTGGAATGAAGAACGACAGAGCTGCGATTGCGACAAACGTCGTTAACGAGCGGTGGGGGACGTTCATTGGAGACTCCTTAACGGAAGTGCCCGCCTGGAAGGAAATTCCCAAATCGGGGATTCTCTTATCGCACCGGATAATGCAGAATGTCAAGGAAACTTTGATCGAATGTGCCTGACTCGCTCAAGCAGTTGCCCAATTAGGCTAATTTCTTGCATACTCACCTGCCCGAGAGCTCCTACTCCAACTCAAATGAGTTAAACTCTGGGGTCTCGCGGTCCAGGTAATTTCAGATCGTCCTACTCACAAATGGACCAGCATGAACGGACGCTCTACATGAACGCACGAAATCGCGCAGACAAGATCTTGCGGGAATTGCGACAGGAAGGCGATCTGTCGCTGGACGTCCTTATTAAACGGCTGGGGGCTTCGGCTGCGAGCGTCCGGCGTGATCTGACAAAGCTCGAAGCAAAAGGCCTAGTCCGCAGAACCCACGGCGGCGTAACCCTGGTTGAGCCGTTGCTCTACGAACCGTTCCGCTACGACTCTTTATTTCAAAATCGCGAGCAGCACCGCACGCCTCAGAAGCGGCGGATTGGTCTGCATGCCGCCGAACTGATTCAGGAAAACGAGACCGTAGGCTTCACCGCAGGCACGACGACGACGCACGTCGCGCGTAATCTCCGCAATCGTCACAACATCCGTGTCATCACCAACGCGATCAACATCGCCATGGAATTAAGCAATTGTCCGGGCCTGCGGACGTTCGTTACTGGAGGCTTCGTCCAATGGGCCGGTTCATTCTCGCTAGTCGGGCACGCCGCCATTGACTCGCTCAAAGACGTTTATATGGACCGCGTGTTCGTGAGTGTATGCGGCATCGACCTGGCTCGCGGGATCACCGTGATCGAACCCGAAGAAGCTCTGACGTTTCGTACCATGATCCAGCAATCCAAGCACATCGTTGTGGTGACCGACTCCACCAAGATCGGCATGGTCACCCCGTCGTTGATCTGCCCCATCGCAAACGTCAACATGATGATTACCGACACCGACGCTACCGATAAGGTGATTGCGCCCTTCGTAGAGCGCGGGATCGACGTGCGCCGCGTTTAGGTTCTTCACTTCTTGCGGGATTCCGAAGAAGCTTCCTTCGAATTGAAGATCTGGAATTCACGGATGTGCGCCTCCGCCGACGAAGACAGAATGTGCAAACGCACGCGTGATGCGGTGACCGGCGCAAAGAGATCGATTCGCTTATGCCCGATCGCCTGACCTCGGGCAACCGCGCTCCACTTCCCTTCTCGAAAAACTTCGATCGCGTAAAGTTGAACCCGCTGTCCACTGTTCAGCCATTCCATCGTCAATGCGCGGTCGAACGTGACAGGATGGTCGAAGCGAACTTCGAGAACAGCATGATGCGAACCCGCCGGCGCCGACCAAAAAGTGTCCGGATCGCCGTCGAGCGCAAGCTCCTCTTCCGCCCCAGTCGTCAGATGTTTCGCGACAAGATTCGTGCCATACCGCGAGCGCACCGCCTCGCCAAATTCCTTCAGCCTCTGGACATCAGCATCAGGAATTAACCCGCGTTGGTCAGGCGCGATACCGAGAACAAGTTGACCACTCCGCCCAACCGTTTGTTCGTACGTGGTCATCAGTTCCGGCAAACTTTTCAGACTGGCCTCGTCATTGGGATGCCAGAACCAATGATTCTTTCGCAGCGGTGTATCCGCCTCAACCGGCCGCCAACGCAGATAGCCGTGCCGGTCGATGACATTCCAGTTCTCGTAGGGAATAAGCCCATCTTCATTCCCCACCCAGCGAATATCGCCATACTCAAAAAGTGCCATGTCCGCGAATACGAGCGTGTTCGGCTGCAACATGCGCAACTCCTCGACGATGCGAGGAAAGTTGTAGACATGTCCGCCGCTACCGGCGCCGTCCAGCCAGAACTCTTCGAGTTGCCCGTACCCTTGCGCCAGTTCATCCAGTTCGGCAGTGTAGTACTTGTCGTATTCGGCGGAGTTGCTGTACCGCGGCTCGTGCCGGTCCCACGGAGACAGATACACTGTAATCGGTCTGCGCAGTAGGCCAGAGACAGAATCCGTCGTGATGTTTGGCCACGAAGATCACGTATCGGATCCCCGCGGCACGCAGTGCTTGCATCCACTGGTCTGGATCAAACTGTGTCGGATTAAAAACCTTCGGGTCGGCAGTGCCGTCTCCCCATTCCCGATCCATAAAGGTGTTCGGACCAAAATGGATGATGGCCCCCATCTCCAGGTCTTGCCACTCCAATTGCTGCGGAGTTGGCTTCAAATCAACCGCGTTCTGACCTGGTGCAGGAACGATTGCGAGCAGCATGAAGAGCAAGCACAGCAGAATGTGCGAGGAAAGCATGCCAAGAAGACTAGCATTTTCAATTCCGTTAGTAACAGACTCTGCGGGATCGGCTATCTGGCGCTGCCATCGTTTAAGCAGACGAAACCTTCTACGACTGCGCGAAGTTTTGATAAGGGTCTAACGAGTGTCTCAACTTGCCACTGCGCGATACTCACGCGTCTTGAGAGGAACCAGAGCGTAGATCGTGGTTCCGGATCCAGGCTTCGATTGGACCTTTAGTTCACCGTGTACGATCTGAATTCTTTCGCGCATGCTGATCAATCCGAGACCTTGGCGCGACAGGGCGTCATGTTCTTCAAAACCGCGACCACTGTCGGCAATTGTCAACTCGACGGAGTCCTGTGTACCGCGCAGATCCACTTTAAAAGTCTGAACTCCACTGTACTTGACAGCGTTCTGTAACGCTTCCTGCATCACCCGGAACAGGCAAAGCGAAACTTCCTTCGGGAGAGTCGATGGTACTTCCGCATGGCTGAAGGCGATCTCCACCTTAGCTTTCTCGGACAGCTCCCTGCAGAAGCTCTTGGCAGCAACGGCCAAGCCCAGATAATCGAGTTTCGAAGAATGTAAGCGATGAGAGAGGGCCTGCACGTCCATAGCAATCTCGCTGATGCGCTGCTGGGCGTGCTGAAATCGATCTAGAAGAAGCACGTCCCGGGAACTCTCTTTTTTCCATTGATCCAATTCAACCGCTAGCAACGCGAGCCGCTGATTGATATCGTCATGGAGCTCTCGCCCGATCCACGTTCGCTCTTCCTCGTGAGCCTCTATCAATCTGCGGCCAACGGTAGCCAGAGCCTCCTCGGCTCGCTTGCGCTCCGTGACGTCGATGCAGGATCCTATGTAGCCGCTAAAAGAGCGGTTCGAATCAAACCTGGGCACACCTATATCGACGAGCCAGCGGTATTCTCCGTCGTGCCGGCGCAGGCGATACTCCATCTGGAATGTCTCGTGGCGATCGAAGGCTCTCTGGTAGGTATCCAGGCACGCCTGGAAATCGTCCGGGTGCACCATCTCTGTCCAGCCGTTGCCAAGCTCCGCCTCTATGGAGCGACCGGTGAGATCCAGCCAGGGCTGATTGAAGTAGTTACACAGCTTGTCCGTAGCTGACATCCAGATCATCACAGGTGCGGTGTTGGCTACCAGGCGGAATCGATCCTCGCTCTCTCGCCTGGCCGCCTCAGCCCGCTTGGCGTCAGTGATGTCAGCGATAAGCGAAAGGACACAGGGCTCGCCATTCAGATCAATTAACTCGGAGGAAACCAGACCTGTGCGCACCTGGCCATCTTTGGTGCGAAAGAGAATCTCCATCTCCCGTACTGTACGTTGCGCTCGGATCCGTTCCAAGAAGATAGACCTCTGATTCGTGTCGTGCCAGAACTTGATTTGCATTGGCGTCCGTCCTATGACCTCATCGCGGTGCCAACCTGTATAGGCTTCAAAAGTGTCGTTCACTTCCACAAACCGATAATCGACCAAGCTGGCCAAGGTGAACGCAAGGGGACTGCGCTGGAATGCCTTGGAGAATTTTTCTTCTGACCTACTGAGTTCGATCTGGGTCTTTCTTGTTTGCGCTCTTTGCCAGAGCAGTGCAAGGATGGCGACCGACTGTGCTAATAGCACAAAGAAAGCCGCCAAGACATACCGCTTATATGCTTCCCAGAATGTTGGCTGGCGGTTGAGGACGATGCTGCCTGGCGGTAAGTTGCTCTCCTTCATCCCCCAGCGTTTAAGCGCACGCCAATCGAACATGTAGGCGTTATTGCTCATCACGATCGGGATGTCCTCTGGCCTCTTGCCGTTTAGAACCTGTACAGCCATCTCTCCTGCGAGACGCCCGTCGTCGGCCCAATTCACCAGAGCGCCGCCCACAGTTCCGCCCCTAAGATCCACATCGTCCATAACAAAAACCGGCGCATTTGCTGCACTGGCCACTAAAGGTATCGACTGACCTGAACCAATAAAGCGCTCTCCCGCCGCGTCCTGTGCGATTGAGGTGTGATACACAATCGTATCGCTTGGAAGGTGGCTAAGCCGCTCAAGCAGGACAGGCATCGTCAAGTCGGTTAGATAGGTAAAATCAAGCTTTGATTCGTAGTTTTGGAAGGCCGTTCTTGTGACGCGCTCCCACTCTTCATCGAATTTACCCGTGCCGCCCACGACCACCACGCGCTTTGTGCCTGGCAACAAATGCAAGGCCGCTTTCAAAGTTTCCTCAGGCTGTAGCCTGCCCACGACACCAGTAACGTGGAAGCCAGACTTCAGCTGGTCCGGAATGTCGCCTAAAACTGCGCAAAAGATGATGGGCGCTTCTCGAATGAAGGCTTCATGCGACTCGGCGACGAACTTGAGGGATGCGGCTCCGGCTGCAACAATCAAGTCGGGCTTGCGTTCAGAATACTTGCGTATCAGCGATTCACGAAACGCGCGCTTGGAGGCCTCGTCTGGAAAAAACGTGAGTTGACTTCCGCGAAGCCGGGCGATGACACAATTCCAAGGTCATTAATAAGCAGCACTCTCCGTGCTTGCCTCAGCTGCGCGCCTTCGCCCGAGATCGTCGGGAGTGAGCAAAGCAGTATCATCAGCGCAGGCAACAATAGCCAGCAGCAGGTTCCCTGCAACAGCCCTCGACCAGGGAAGCACGAATCCGCCAACTTCGCGGCTTTGGCAGCTGCGTCACTCCGGAAAATTGACTGTACGCCCTTCCAAGTAGCTATCTGATACCTTAAGTCTGTGCTCACGGCAGGCCAGAAACTCCGATACCGCAACAGTCTAGTGATTACCTATCAAGATTGCCAGTCTCCAGGACTTGGAAAACTACCAGTTGTTCTTACGTCAATTACGAGTTAACTCGTGCT
>QIAL01000076.1 GCA_003225535.1 Acidobacteriota bacterium
AACTCGGCCAGAACCTCGTTCATCCCGCCAAATTCCGTGCCCAGCATGCGTTGCAGTTGATCGTCGTCCAGTTTCGAGAGAATCTTTTCGACCCAGCCGGCAAATTTGATCTCCACCTGCAGAGCGGTTTCGTTGCCGGTGTACCTGTATGCGTCTCTGAGCCCGGCGAAGAGTTTGTGCTCGACGTACCACGGCGACCACAGGCCGTTCAGATCGAAGCCTCCGGATTTAATGACCCCGTTGCTCAGATCGACGAAGCGTTGTTTTCCATCGACGCCCTGACCATCCTCGAGTGCTCCAATGTATCCATCACCCTGTGCGTCCTGGATCTCTTTCAGTTGGTCCACAATATAGTTGGCGCGATCCTTGAATCGGGCGTCGCCTGTGGCCGCCCACATGAGGCTCACCGCCGACAGATAATGACCCGCGATGTGTCCCGTCAGATTACGCTTCGGTCCATCCCATCCGCCGTAGCCCTCGGCCTTGGGTTTCAACCCGGCACGCTGGCGCAGGAACGCAAGCATGCGGTCGGGCTGGAGTTCGAGCAGATATTTTGCGTCGGCCTCCTGGGCTGCTTTGAGCGGCCCTCCTGTCAGCCTCACATGGTCAAGCGGTAGCGGATTCAGCTTGACCGTCTTGCTCTCCGCCAATTGCGCAGGATTTTCATTTCTGGCCGCAGCCCGCAACGGCAGGACTAAGCACGCTGATAAACAAACCCAAAGCAGATTCCTCATCACGCGACTTCTTGAAACGTAGAGCAGAGCTTTCAACATTGCGGCACCTCGTGCCAATCCGAGCAAACGTTTTCTTATGAATCCATGCCACTTCCATTTTCGGCGGATACCTTTTTTACTTGCGCAGATTGCCGTCGACCATTCGCCAAATCCCTAGCGGATTGGCCTCTTTCAGTTCATCGGGCACAGCGTTGTCAGGGAATCCCTGGTAGCAGACCAGGCGTGTGAAGCGGAAGATCGCCTGAGTGCCCACGGAGGTTGATCGCCCGTCGGAGGTCGAGGGATACGGACCGCCGTGAACCATCGCATGCGTGACTTCAACACCAGTGGGAAACCCGTTAAAGATCAACCGACCGACTTTCGTCTCTAAAATCTGGATGAGATCCGCAAAGTCGCGCAAGTCTTGTTCCGTCCCGTGAATGGTCGCGGTCAGGTGGCCTTCGAGAGCACGCACGATCTCCAAAATCTCTTCGCGGCTGGAGTGGCGCACGAGCAGCGTCGTGGGCCCAAAGATCTCAGACTCCAGGTCGGAACCTAGAAACGCATCGGCGTTGGCCTCGAATACAGCAGGGTGCGCACAAAATCCCGCCGCGCCGGACTTCTCCTTTTCGGCAAGGACCGTCACCGCCGGATCAGCCTTCCGCTTCGCAATGGCCGAATCGTAGGAGGAATGGATGGCTTCGGTCAGAAGATGGAAATGCGCAGAGCCGGCCACTAACTCTGATAACTTGCCCGCGAATTTGTCGGCATCGGGACCTTTACCAAGAAATACCATCCCTGGCTTGGTGCAGAATTGTCCTGCTCCCATCGTAAAGGACGCGTGCAGACCGGACGCAATGTTTTCAGCACGCTCGCGCAACGCTCCCGGCAGGATGAAGACCGGATTCGTGCTGCTCATCTCGGCATAGAAAGGAATCGGCTCCGGGCGAGACGCAGCCACGTCCATCAAAATTCGTCCGGCCGTGCGCGATCCGGTGAAGCCGCCCGCTCGCACCAGGGGATGTTTCATCAGAGCTGTTCCAACCTGCGAACCGTGTCCGAACAACAGAGAGAAAACGCCCTCCGGCATACCGCATTCGCGAACGCTTTCCTGGAGCGCCCGCCCAACCAATTCGCTGGTGCCGGGATGAGCTGCATGTGCCTTCACGATCACCGTGTTTCCGCCTGCTAGAGCCGAGGCGGTGTCCCCTCCGGCCACGGAGAACGCCAGAGGAAAGTTGCTTGCCCCGAACACCACCACGGGCCCAAGAGGCCGCATCAGAGAGCGGATGTCTGGCTTCGGAAGCGGCTTGCGTTCCGGATCAGCGTGATCGATTCTTGCGTTCACCCACGAGCCTTCTTCAGCCACTTGCGCAAACAAGCGAAGCTGGTGACAAGTACGCGCAGTCTCGCCTTGCAGCCGTGCAACTGGCAGCGCCGTCTCCTGCACCGCTCTTTCTACAATGTCGCCGGTGATGAACTCAATTTTGTCTGCAATCTTCCGCAAGAACGCCCCACGCTCACGGCCCGATGTGTGGCTGTAGCTCTTGAATGCATTGGCTGCGAGCTTTACCGCGCGGTCAACTTCCTCGGCCGTTGCCGGTATGAATCCCGGCTGTAACCGCTGACCCGTGGTCGGGTCATGCGCATACAGTGGATCTCCAGAACCTGTGCCCTCGCGAAAGCCAATCAGCGATCGCCCCGATATTTTTGCCATCTCGCCCAACATAAGTTCACTTCCTATTCGGTAAAGCATACGAACCGACCGATTCCGGCCTCGTTCGTAATGCTTCACGGATGATCTTCTTCGCCTGCTCGAGTTCGTTCCCTACCAACTCCAGTCGCGGCGGCCTGACACGGGTGCCTCCCATTCCGACTTCAGCTTGCACTACTTTGATGAGTTGAACGAACTTTGGCACCGTATCCATTCTTAGCAGCGGCAGAAACCAACGATACAATTCAAACGCTTTTCGATCTTCTCCCTGGATTCCGTGATTGAAGAGGTCTACGGATTCGTGCGGCAGGGCGTTCGCCAAGCCGGCAACCCATCCTGTTGCGCCCACGCCGATGGCTTCCAGCACCGCGTCGTCAACGCCCACTGAAATTTCGATCCTGTCATCGACCAGCGCGCGAATCGCCGACACACGCCTGGCGTCGGTACTCGATTCCTTGACCGCTCTGAAGTTCTCGAATTCCGAGGCGAGTTCCTGGATCTGCTCCGGCAGGAAATCGGTTCCATAGGCAACTGGATTGTTGTAGAGCATGCAGGAAAGAGATGTTGCACGGAAGATGGCCTCAACGTGAGCTTTCATCTCACGCCAGTCGCCCAGATATACATACGGCGGCAACACCATCAGCCCGGAACAGCCCAGGTCGCTCGCAGCTTTCGCCATCGACACCGACTCGGAAGTCGTGAGAGACGAGATCGAGGCAACGAGGGTACCGCCGCCATTGACCGCTTTTCCCAGCGTGTGAAGAATGCTCTTCTTCTCGTCGAACGACAGAGTCGCGCCCTCGCCCAGTGAACCCAAGGCGACCACCCCGGCGCACCCGTTCTCCAGCAGCCAGCGGGAGTGCTCCGCGAGGAATCCATGATCAACGCTGAGATTCTCGTTGAAAGGAGTTGTGATTGCTGGCGTGACGCCTTTCCAGTTCATTGGACTTCTCCTGTCACTTCTGGGATCAACTGCGGCTGTGCAGCCAGGTGTTCGACGCGTGCCGGGAAAACCGGCGGACGAACCGAATCCGGGTTCCACTTGAAAAGAAACTGCGTTGCCGGTCCGCAAATTCTTCCCTGGCAAGGTCCCATTCCGCAACGCGTGTGCAGTTTGGCGGCGCGCCAAGAGGTGTGCTCGCGAAGGCGCGAGTAGGAAACGTCTTCGCACCGGCAAATCAGGGTGTCCGCCGATGGCAGGCCTCTGAGTTCCGAGCGCAGACAGAATGTCTCGTCCAGCAGCCGCGCAAACCGGCGGAATCTCTCCCGCTTTGAAAATAGCGCTTTCGCTTCGGAGGTTCTGCCGGTCGCGGCCAGTCCGGCGATCTGTCCCTCGATCAGGGCCAGGTCCACTCCTCCGATGCCTGTCGGTTCGCCTGCACAGAAGATCCCTTGCACACTCGTCTGTTGCAACTCGTCCACCTGGACGTAGCCACAACGAGTCCGGCACCCAAGCAATACAGGCAGCTCTGTGTTGGGTACAAGATGAAATCCGCACGCCAGATAGTCGCACTGCACCGTCTCTGATTTGCCCGCGCTCGAGATGGTCACCGCCTCGAGCGTTCTTTTTCCATGCGCTGCCACCGGCCAACTGCTCGTCGCCAAAAGAATTCCCGCTATGTCTTTCCTGAGCTGCAAACCCTGAAAAATCTTTTCCGGATGGCGGATCAGCATCATGGCGAATCGCGCCAGCTTGCTCGCGGATGCTTGCTCGCAAATCAGAGGGATCTCCGCGCCGTGCTTGCGCAAATACGACGCCACCGCGAGCAGAAGCGGCCCCGTGCCCGCGACGACGACCCGCTTGCCCTGAATCGGCAAACCGGACTTCACCAACGCCTGCAATCCCCCGGCGCCCATCACGTTCGGCAGTGTCCATCCGGGAAATGGCAGAAATCTCTCTCGGGCCCCGGTTGCCAACACCAGATTGCGATAGCTCAACTCCCAAACATCATCGAGTCCTTCCGCCAGGAGGATGCCGGCTTCGGGATGATGAAACACTCTCTTCCCGCAAAGCTCGATGACGCCGGCTTTCTTCAATCGCACGAGCCAATTCGAGGCTTCGGAAGAATGCGGTCCTTCCGATGACCCGCCCCGCCAGATCTGCCCTCCCGGAGCTACATTCTCGTCAACCATCCCGACGCGGGCGCCACTCTCGGCGGCTCGGACAGCGCCTGCTATACCCGCGGGCCCTCCGCCCACGACCAGAACGTCGAATCGTTCTCTGGAATAGTTATTCATCCGTCTTTACTTCCATGTCGGGCTCGCACAAGAGCTGGCAGGTTCTGGAATGCGGGATTCCATTGACCACCGCGCGACACTCGAAACAAATACCCATGCCGCACAAAGGACCCCGCGGTTCGCCGATCACCGAACTTCGGCAAGGCTGCCCGGCCATCACCATCGCTACGGCTACGGTTGCGCCTGCCGGCACGGAAACTGACGCTCCGTTCACCCGCACTATGAATTCGCTAGGCATGGGCGTATTCCTTTGCCGTCCGCGAAGGCAGATAGGGTTCCACAGCGATCTCCGGTTTCGTGCCAGTCACCTGATCCACGAGAAGCCGCGCGGTTCCAAGCGATGTCGTAATTCCCAGGCCCTCGTGTCCGGTCGCAAGAAACACAGATTTGTACCCTGGACACGGACCGATGAGCGGCAATTTGTCAGCTGTCGTCGCGCGAAAACCCGTCCATACGCGCACTGCTGACATGGAACCGAGCGCCGGCATATATTCCTGCGCGCGACGCACCATGTTCGCCAGCATGACCTGATCGACTTCCTTGTGCTCAGCCCCGTATTGCCGCGACGAGCCAATCAGAATCTGCCCGGTCCGCCGCGGCTGCACATTGAAAGCTACCGAGTCCCGAGATACCGAGTGCGCGCTCTTCAGATAACCAAGTTCGACTAACTGATGACGAAGAAATCGCGGATAACGGTCCGTAATGACGAGATGCCCCTTACGCTTCTTCACGTCAATGCCAGCGGTGAGTTCTGCTGCATTCGCCCCGGCGGCATTCACCACGATGCCACCTGCGATTTCCTGACCATCGTTGAGCCGAACACTGCCCTCAGATATTTGCACCACCGAACCGCCCAGCTTGAGCTTGGCCCCGCGTTGTTGTGCGCTCCCGTAAGTTCGGCTCCGCTTCCTTCAATTGCCGGGCATCCATCACTGCGACTGCTACTCCCCGTTTCTGGTAGTACTCGCGCTTACGCAGCACCTCCATCATCTCCTCTTCATCCGCTGCGACCCAAATGGTGCCGGCTTGTTCATATTCGACGTCATCGGGCAGCTCCGGCCGCAGTTGCTGCCACAAGCGCTGCGAGTAGTTCGTGAGCTCAAACTGGGCGTCGGAATCGTCCATCACGACGATGTGCCCCATGCCGGCAGCCGTCGCTCCGCTTCCCACAACGTCTCGATCTACAACCGCGACTCGCAGCCCTCGCTCGGCGAAAGTATCCGCGCACGCCGCTCCAACAATCCCGGCGCCGACGATCACAACGTCGTAAGTTTCTTTATTCATGCGCGTCAGACCCGGATGCCCATGCAGAGAGGATCCTCCGGATTCAAAATCAGTTCCGCCTCTGCATTCACAAAAGCCGATCCCGTGATGCTGGGATAAACCTTGCCTTCCTTCACTCGTACCGTGCCTTCAAAAATGCTGCCCACAATGCTTTCCTGCTTCCAGACTTGGCCTTCTTTGATCTTTCCGTCGGCGTACAGGCAAGCCAATTTCGCGCTGGTCCCCGTCCCGCAGGGAGAGCGATCGTAAGCTTTGCCGGGACAGAGCACGAAATTCTTGCTGTCGACCCCCGGGATCTGCGATGGGGCAAAGAGTTCCACGTGATCAATTTCTTTTCCCTGGTCGCCGGTGATCCCGCTTTCTCTAAGTTTCGTTCGTATGGCCCAGGTGAATGTCGTCAGTTCATCGACATCCTTCAGTGTCAGACTCATGTCGTGTTTGCGCACCAAAAAAAACCAATTGCCTCCCCACGCCACATCGCCCCGTACTTCACCGTATCCCGGCACTTTCACCGCTACGTCGGCGGCGCTGCGGTAGCTGGCAACATTGTTTACTGTGACCTTGCCATTCTCGTGCAACACCGCTGATACCACACCCACGGGTGTCTCGATCGTGTGTTCGCCCGGCGTGATGCGCTTCATGTACGCCAGCGTCGCGACCAGGCCGATGGTTCCGTGACCGCACATTCCGAGATAACCCACATTGTTGAAGAAGATGACACCCGCAGCACAGGCCGGATCGACAGGTTTGCAGAGCAATGCGCCGACCACAACATCAGATCCTCTCGGCTCGTTTACCACCGCTGAGCGGAAACTGTCATGATGCTGACGGAACCGCTCCAATCTCTCCGCCAATGCCCCTCTACCCAAGTCAGGGCCACCGCTCACGACCAGTCGAGTGGGTTCGCCCCCAGTGTGGGAGTCGATTACCTTAACGCGTTGCCATCCGTTGACTGCCATCTCTTAATCTATTCGCCGGCTTGGGAAAACACATTTGGGTGTTGACCCCTGTTTATCCCGGTAGGGATATCCTATGGATACAATATGCAATCGTCAATCTTGGCCATCCGTCTCAACTCCATGAGACGATAAAAGAGACTCCAAGCCGATGAAAATAATACCTTTCCTTGAACAGCATTCACTCACCGTTCAATCCCCTTTTGCATACATTCTGCGGTATACTTCCTGCGAGGAGCTTGGGGCCGGCGAATATGGACCTAGAGAGCGCATCGTATTCCAGCATCCCCCGCCAGTCGCTGCCGTCCGCCGTAGCCGACAAGCTGCGCGATCAAATCATCCGAGGCGAAATTCCTGAAGGAGCGCAGCTTCGTCAGGACGCCATCGCAACGCAGTACGGAGTCAGTCGCATTCCGGTCCGCGAGGCCCTGCGTCAGTTGGATGCCGAAGGTCTGATTGCCATCGTTCCCAACCGCGGCGCGATCGTTCCGGCGCTGTCGCCGGATGATATTGGAGAACTGTTTTCCATCCGCGCCCTGCTCGAGCCCGAAGTCCTGAAATTGTCGATCCCTCATCTTACCCAAGAAGACTTCGGGGAAGCCGACAAGGTGCTGCGTAAGTACGTGAGCGAACTGCGCAAGCAGGAACACGTTTCCGCCTGGGGCCGACTGAATTGGCAATTTCATTCCATTCTCTACTCGCGGGCGAACCAGCCGCGCTTTATGGCCGTCATCCGCAACGTCAATAACAGCGGAGAGCGCTATACGCGTCTGCAGCTTTACCTGACGCACGGCATGAAACGGGCGAACGAAGAGCATCACCAGATTCTCGAACTGTGTCGCCAACGCAATGTTGTTGACGCCTGCGACCTGCTTCGAGAACATATTCGTCATGCCGGTCACTCGCTCAAAGAAGTGCTTGAACAGAAACGGGCTGAAGCACAACACGAGTTGGAGACTGCCGGCCGGCGCTCGAAATCATGAACACCGATCAGCACCCGCTCTAACTCATCTGTCCCACAATCTCAAACTGCGTTTTGCCTTTCGTTCGAATCATCACGGTATCTCCGTGAACTCCTCCAAGAGAAACAGTTTCACCGTTTACAGTTACGCGCTCAAGAACCATCCCCGCGGGAAGACGAAGCTTGAAGTGTATTTCTTTTGGGGTCTCTGCTCCTGTGAGTTCAACGCGGCCGACTGCGGATTTGTCCTCCGATTTCGTGATCAGACTGAAACTGACCCGACCCCAGCGAGTAGGGGCTTTTTGAATCTGGATCAGTTTCCCGGTGGCGACCCACTCTCGCGGAACACCTTTCGCCAGATACAGAATCTCGGCATCTGAATCTTCCAGCACCAGCATCCATCGAACCAGCAGCGGAATGGTCTGCTGCGCGGGAACGCAGTAGGTTCCAGAATCGCCTGTGATGCCGGTAACCTCACCCGCCGTCCAGCTTCCCCGCGTGTGCGCGTGATAGCGGTGCGCATAGAGAAAAAGCAAAAACTCTTCGATTCGATCCAGGCGCAAAAGCATTTGAGCGTATCCGTAGGAGATGAATCCAAGAATCTCTCTCCCCTCCGGCCCGAAGCGCCACACGTTGGCGACGACTCCAAGAGTGGTTGCGCCGTGAGCGCGCATGCAGTCGATCACGAGGTTCGCAAGGGTCGGAGGCAAGATATCGGCTTGCAGCAGTTCAGCGTAAGGGCGATGCGGCCATTGTTGTGGACTGGGCTTCTCTTTCTCAAGCGATTCGCGGAAGCTGAGAGTTGTTCCTGGGAAGATCCCGATGTACGGTGGTGCCGTATCTCTTTGGATATTCTGTTCGATGCTCTTGATGGTCTGATCCTGCAATGTCTTGCTGCGCTTGAGCCACTGGTCAGCCAGAGTCTGCATAGCAGGCACCGAGTTAGCCCGACCCAATTGCGTCCATACCTTGGCAAGATCTTTGAAACCGCGCGTGGCAAACGCACTATTTGCATAGTAAGGCTGCCAATACAACGACGGCGTTGGGCTCAAGCAAGAATCCGATTCGCTCCATCCGCGGATCAGCCCATGCCCCGGATTGTCTTCCTGCAGTTGGAGACTCTCGTCGTGCATGTCCGCCAGCTGTTTCGCCGTCGCTTCGATTTTTGCTCTGTGCTTCAGAAGCAGCCGGGCATCGCCACTGTAATTGAAATAACGCGCCAGAAGAGACAGGGTCATTCCGAACTGCGCGGTCTCGGGACCACGCATATCGATCATGCCCTTGTCGTCGACGTATTCGGAAAAGTAGTTATCGATGAAGAGCCGCGCAGTATCCAAACGCCCCCACTCCATGTTGGTGTAGATGGCGCTGGTGAAGATGTCCTGAAAACCGTCGTATTCCGAACCGGCGTAGTCGCGATCGACTGCGCCATATTTCGGATAGACGCCAGCGGGGCGAGTCACCAGCTCTTTGGCGAACGCATGCTTCGATAAATCGATCCAATCATGCTGTGGCAAAGAAACTGGAGAGCAGTCGCCCAGCAGTCGCTGCCAGTATTGGGCAAATTCCAGCAGCGCGCGATAAAACTCCTCTGGCTTGGGATCTTGCCTCGCGGGCGGAAAGGCTGGATAGCTGTGGCCATACACAACCTCGGCGATCTTACCGTCCTCGATACGCGCCGTACGGTGCCACGTCTGCACAATATATTTGTTCTTGTTCGGCCGCACATCGCCGAAGAGGACGATCTCCCAATAGCCTTCGCTCGCTGTGGTGATGACTTTGCGTACGGCCGGCATCCAGCCGCCCACGAGCCCGTCGTAAATTTGTCCCTTCTCTGTGGCCTCGCGCAATCGAGGAAAGTACTGGCCTGCGTGATAAGTTCGTGTGCCTCCAGCGCGGTAGACCGGAGTGACGTCGTAGGCTTCCTTTGTTCCCACAAACGTCGTCCACATCCGGGGATTCTTTTCTGCTGATGCCATAGGAGGAGCGGCAGTTCTCACTGCTTCCGGATCGGGATCGCCATTCTGCAAGAGCCGATCCGCCAGCAAATCGGCGGACGACGTTCCGATATCCCGCAGCGCCAGGCCTAGATAAGGCGTTCCCTCAGCCATGGAAGCCTCAGCGCTCTTACCCAGAGAGAACGTCTCTCCGGAAGACGATACAAAGATCAGCGCGCCTTCCCGCGTGCGAAGATCTTCATAGACTTTCCACGAAGCGCTTTGCGAATTGAATTCTGAAACGAGAGTGCACCCTTCCACCGAAACAGGAGGACCGGAAACGGTGATCGATAATGGATGCCTACGAGTCTGGGCTTCCCTGACACCGAGACCGTCGAGCAGCTCGAGACCGGCGGCGCTTACCGCCATACTTCGTAGGAATGTTCTTCGGTCCATCGGATTTGTTCCCTGTGTTGTAGTGCCTAACGACGGCGTCTTCTCGATCTCTCCGTGTCTCGATCTTCCTTAACCTCGAAGTTGGCCGGCGGGGTAACTCCGAGCAGGTGTTGCACAAAATAATCCCACCGCCGCCGCACGAGGTAGCGCGCGTGTTCCCCGCTCTCACCGTGAAACATGTTGGGCACGAACAGCATGTCGAAATCTTTGTTGGCCTTCATGAGTGCATCGGCCAACCGCATGGTTTCTACCGGGTGCACATTGTCATCGATGTCGCCATGTTCCAGAAGCAGGTGGCCTTTCAAACGGCTCGCCATGGTAACGTTCGATTGCCCCATGTAATCATCCTGCACCGGATACCCCTGGTAGAGTTCGTTCCACCAAGCCTTATCCAGCCGCGCATCGTGGTCGCCGGAAGTGGAGACGCCGACTTTGTAGAAATCAGGAAATGCGAGCATGGCATGAGCTGCACCATAACCGCCTGCCGACGTTCCGAAGATTCCAACGCGCTCGACATCCATGTAGGGGTAACGCGACGCCATCTGCTTGATCATTGCTACATGATCTTCGAAGGCCCCGCCGAGGTTTCGGTAAGAGAACAGATGAAAGGCGCGTGATCGTCCGGACGTGCCGCGCCCGTCGATCATGACGACCACAAATCCCAGCTCGGCCATGGACTGAAGCCAGAACGTATCAAAAGTCTTGGGCACAAAAAACGATTGCGGTCCCGTGTACACGAATTCGACGATGGGATACTTTTTTGCTGCGTCGAAATTCGACGGACGCCAGATCAATCCATACAAATCGGTCGTGCCGTCGGCCGCCTTCCCCTGAAATGGCTCCGGCGCTTTCCATCCCATCTTCGTCAACCAACTGGGATCAGATTCTTCCAGGACCCGCAGCTGGGAACCGTTCTTCGCCCGCCGCAACTCCACCTTGACCGGCAGATTGGGACGCGAGTAGGTATCGATGAAGTAGGCGCCGTCCCCCGAAAAGTTGACGGAATGAGTGGCGTTCTCGGGCGTCAGCAGTTGAAGTCCCTTGCCGTCGAAGCCAACACTGTACAGGTGAGTCTGATAAGGGTCTTCATCCTTCTCGCGTCCACTGGCCGTGAAATACACGCGGCGACTCGGTTCATCGACATATTCAATCTGTTGAATCACCCAGTGACCCTGCGTGATCTGGTTCTCAAGTTGTCCGGTTTTGCTGTAAAGGTACAGATGATTCCAGCCATCCCGTTCTGAACTCCACAGAATCTCGCCCGTGCCTTTTATGAACCGATAGAATGTCTCGCCAGGATCCACATACGGCTCCGACTGCTCACGCACCAGGACTCTCTGCTCACCGGTGGAAGCGTCAACCACACGAAGTTCCTTCGCCTTGTATCCACGCTCGTCGTAGTCGTAAAAGAAGCTTCTGCTGTCAGGAAACCACTCAAACCCGGGACCCTCCTGAAACGGCAACTCGATGGAAGCGGACTTCACATCGGTCCGCCGGCCAGATTGATACACATAGGTAAACGCCCTGGGCCGGAGCTGGTTCGGCGGAACGAATTGCACACTGGTGAAGCGGCCGGAATTTCGGGAATCAATGCGATAGGTCACCAGCTTGGAGGAGTCCGGCGCCCAGAAAACCGCGGCGGGCTGCTTCACATCTTCAGTGCCCTGATCAACCATCAACCGAAGCGACGGAAGTGGCGTGGCGTAGTCCCAACCTTTCACTCCATCCTGTGTCAGTTGCAACTCTGTGCCCGTGGAAACGTCACGCAGAAATAGATTATGGTCTCGAACAAAAGCGGCCCAGCGCTTGTTCGGCGAGAGTTCTTCATTCGAGCGTTTCGGTTCAGCAGGATCGCTCTTGCACTCGTAGCCGGCAAGGGAACATTTCCACTCTGCCCCGTCGAGTGAGAAGCTGATTGCCTTGGTGTCGTCCACGAACTCAAACTCTCGAAAAGGCAAGTCGGATGGCGAGTATTGCTGTTTATTCGCCTGAGACAGAGCGGCGGCAAGGCGTGCATGGTCGAATGCGGGACCGGCGGCATCCCGCTCCGAGTCGACGAGAATGAATTCATTACCGCTGGGGGAGGACTTGCGATACCAGAACCGGCTCGTCCTCTGAATCCAGTGCGGGTTAACGTCGGCAACGTACAGGACGTGTCGCAAATTTCCCGGAAGAAACTGCTGCGCCCGTTCATAATCCTCTTGCTTCCCTTGCGCCGCCAGTCGAGGCGCAAGAAGAGACGACAACAGCGCGACCGGAAGTACCCAAGATCGGAGGTTAAGAATTTTCGCCCCCTGGAAGAGAAATCGGCTGGTTGCTAGAAGCGCCCCTGCCGGTCTCGCCCAGAGCCGGCAGAGGCGCTCCATTCATGCGAGCCCTTCAGAATTCCACGTTGGCTCGCAATTCGATGACGCGCGCCCCCTGGTTGGGAGAGTTGGCATTGTAATTCGGTGAGATGCCACCGATTCCAAAGCCAGATCCTTGGACAAACGGAAACTGGTAGTTTGCCGATGTGCAGTAGTAGTTACACCCGCTCCCGGGGCCCTGCTGGAAGTTTGGATGGTTGAAAACGTTCAGCATCTCCGCCTGGAACGTAAAGCTCGCTCGCTCCGTGAGTGCAAACCGCTTCGTCAGAGACAGATCGTCATTCCAGAAACGCGGCCCATAGAGCCAGACACGTTGCCCGATAGTTCCCGGCGTCACGTTCGGTGTAATGAACGCTGGGTCGGCGCCACCACCTGTGTTGGGACCTGACTTGACCGCAAGGTACTTCGGACTGATGAACGCGACACTGGTAGTTCCGGGAATCTTGTAAGCCCCGACGGAACTCTGCAGTTGTGAGACGGTCACTCCATTCAGCACAACCCCGCCGTCTCCCAAACCATCGGCGTTGGGATTGTTGTTAAACGTGCTCGCCGTGAACGGATCGCCGTTCCCGCTGCCGCCGCCCAACAAGAAGGGCGTTCCGGTGTCGACGACCCCTCCTTTATTCGCAAACGTCCTTCCTTTGCCAAAAGGAAGATCATACGTGCCGTTGATATTCAGCGAGTGGCGAATATCGAACAGCGAGGGCCCATAGCCGAGCCGCATGTTGCGCAGAGTGAAGGTGTAGGTCTGCCCCTGCCAATTGTTGGGAGTGGTGAGACCGAGGGTGTGGCTCCAGGTGTAGTTCGCATCGAACTGCAGACCGTGCCACTGCCGCTGCCGGAAATCGACCTGAAGTCCGTTGTAATTCGAGTAGCCTTCCGCAACCAGATACAACGCCGCGTTTCCCGACGCAAGGGGATTTGCCTGAAGGAAATTGATCGGCAACCCTGCTCCCGCTCCGGTGTAGTTCAAGTTGTTGGCACAAGGTCCAAACGACTGCCCGACCAGGTTGCAGAAATAAGATGCAGTTCCGTTGTTATTGGTGAGACGACCCGCGATGGATCCAGCTTCTCCCATGGCGACCATGGTTGAGAAATTGAAATCGCAGTAGTCATGCGCTAATCCGTCCGGACAAACCTGTGCGGGATCAAATTCGCTGCCCCCAACGAATGCGGCATCGAACAGTGGGAGTGCTTGCTGTCCAGCAAGGCCGTGATTGGCAAACGAACCTGCATAGTTCGCGTTGCCGCTGGCGTTGTTGGCCGTCAGGTTGGCCTGCGCCGCCTTTACATTGGTTAGCACACCATAAGGCCCTGACTGGAAGATGTTGACTTCGTTGATGTCCTGATACATCCACTGGCGCAAAACACGATTCCCGACATAGCGAATCTCCAGCGCCCGGCTCTCGCCAAGTTGCCGCTGAATGCCCACGTTCCACGACTCCGAGTAGGGCTGCTTGATGTGTGGATCAATGCCGTTCGCGCCAGGCCCACCCAAGAAGGTAAAGTCCGACAGGGCCTCGCTCTTCAGATAAGTCTGCGGCGACAATTCATACGACTTGCCGGCAGGAAGTTGAAATGGACTGTTGTTGTTGAAGAGAAAAGGTGTATCGAGAATATAGCTCCCCGGAGTGAAGCTATTCGGGTTGCTCGTGCTGTTGGCGAAAAGATTGAAGAACTGGTAGAAGAAGGCTCCGCCATCGGAGGCCTGGTTCCAGAAATATTGCTGTGGCTCGGTAAACTTCTTCAGCGAAGCTCCGGCACGAATCACCGTGCGATCGCCGCCTAACAGTTTTCCAAGCCAACCATCGCCGCCATGCGGATTCCACGCAACTCCAAAAGCCGGCTGCGGACTCACATTCCAACTGCCGAAGGGCCGGGGCCGCTGCGCGATCTGCGGGTTCATGTCGCCATTTAGAACGCCCGGATTGAACAAGTTATTGATTCCCGAGGGACCAAAGATCGCTGCTGGATCGGCATTGTGATACCCGCCGGTAAGATCATGATCGGGACCAGTGAAGTCCCACCGCAGACCATAGTTCAACGTCAAGTTCGGCCGGATGCGGTACGAATCCTGGAAATGCAAGGCCCAAGCGCGCTGCAATTCATTGAGGTTGTACCCCAGCAGCTTCGTGCTGTTGTAACCTTTGGTCGCCGGATCGTAGGCGTATTCGCCATTCACACCTGAGATCCTGCCGGTAAGAATCGCGTAAAGTTGTTGCGCCTGACCTACCTGCGAACCGGTTGCATTTGGCAACCCGTTTGCGATCGCGTTCGCCGCAGGATCCGATCCCGCCAGCCCGACGTTCACGACAGGAAATCCCTGAACTGCGTTGTAGTAATGGTCCTGCTCCTGATACCAGGAAACGCCAAAGCTCATGGTATGAGCCCTTCGCTGCAAGCTCACGGTGTCGGAGAAATTCAGGAGCGGATAGAATGTGTTTATCGGGAGCCAGTCCACTGTCCCATTCATCTGCGTGGCCCGTGTGCCCCCAGCGTCCGGATAGTTCCATCCCACCTGTGGTACGTTGATGTCAACCGGCGCGGCATTATAGGCGTTCAGCGTGGAGTTGTAGAGATAGCCACCGCGGAAGTTGTTGACGATTGTCGGAGAAAGTGTCCAGTCAAATCCGAACGCTGCAGAGTAGTTCTTGCTCGCGTCCCCAGCACCCGTCGTAGCCCAGGCGGATCCTGGAAAGTCTGGAGGATGGTTCGCAGGCGTGGTGCTCTTGGTCATGTTCCAGGCAACACTGAACCTCATTTTTTCATTTGGCGTGTAATCCACCCTGACCGCGGGAAAATAGTACGTGGTGGGATTGGAGACTTGCCAATCAAGCTGCTGGACGTTGAGGTCGCCACTAATCGACGAGATCGAGCCAAGGCCAGAGCCGGGATAAGCGCTGAATACAGCAGCCGTCGCAGGACTTATGATGTTGTTGCTGGTAACGCCGCCGTTTGCGGCTGCCTGATACAGATCGACCGTATGCGTCGCCCCAGTAGTCTGGTCCACATAATTGAAAATGCCTTGCTGGGCTGCACTCGTAAAGAGCCAGTTGTTGGCATTAATCGTGCCCGGCTGCTTTTGTTCGGCAAACGTGCCGAAGAAGAACAGCTTATTCTTGATAATGGGACCGCCGATGCTGCCGCCGAAATCATTCAGCTTGACCGGATTCTTCGTCTGCGGATTGGAAGGATCGATCGCGGTCAGCGCATCGTTTTTCCAGCTATTGGCGTTTAACGCCGCGTTTCTGAAATCTTCGAACACGCGTCCGTGAAAGGCATTGCCGCCACGGCGCGTCACGAAGTTAATTTGCATGCTCGCCTGACCGAACCCTTGATTCATATCAAGTTGTTCGGTCTGCACAGTCATCTCTTCGATGCTTTCGAGCCGGGGAGTCACGGCCGGCGCTGAGTTCCCTCCGAATTTCATGCGGCTGGAGCTACCGATGATTCCGTCGATGTTGTTTCCCTGGTCGATCGAAGGAAGGCCGTTCCATGTCCCACCAATGTTGGTCTGACCACCTGTGTATCCAGGGATCAATTGTGACAGCTGTCCAATATCGCGGGTCTGAATCGGCAGATCTTCAATCTGTTTCATGTCGATCGTCGTGCCGATCGCGTTCGTCGTCGTCTCGACGAGAGGAGCTGCGCCGCCACTCACTTGCACGGTCTCGCTGATCGCCCCGACTTTCAAGTTCGCTGTAATGTCGGTCGTCTTTGCCGCCTCGACAATGACGTCGGTAAACTCCTGGGACTGGAACCCCGCCTTCTTTACCGTAAGCGAGTACTTGCCAAGAGACAGGTTCGGGAAAGTGTGGACGCCTTGGTCCTGGGTAGCGGCCCTCCGGATGTTGTTGGTCGAGACATCGCGAAGTTCCAGATCCGCGCCTTGCACCACGCTGCCGCTGGGATCCAAAACCGTCACGGTGACGGTTCCCTCGGAACCGTGCTGCGCCTGAACGCTAGGCACACCGATTACAAGGAAAGCCGCAAGGGCGATCACGACATATGCTGCAGATTTCGTGGCGAACTTCATGATTCCTCCTCACGATGCCTGGCAACTTGAACGTCCGGCAAAATCCCGAGACTCCCCCGCGCAGTCCCAGCAAACGTTTTCTCAATTGCGGGATTTTGTATACTTTATTCGCTGTCGTTGTCAACCTCAAAGTTTCTCTGGTCTCCGGATGCCCTTACAATGCCCACCGAACCCCGATCGAAAGGCGCCCGTGAATCCGTCCGGTATCTCCAGACGCGACCTACTCAAGCAGATGGGCTATCTCTCGCTGGCGCTCGCCACCCCCGCCAGTACCTTCCCAGAGAACCGGAGCCCCGTCACCTTCTCTGACGTCGCGGCACAGGCGGGCATTACCTTTCGCCACGACAACGCGGCTTCTGCGGAGAAGTATCTGATCGAAACCATGGGCTCCGGCTGTGGCTGGATCGACTACGACCAGAACGGTTTGCTCGACCTCTACCTGGTCAATGGCGCCGCCACCCGCGTGTACACGCCGCGAAAGCCGCTGCGCAGCGCTCTTTACCACAACAATGGCGACGGCACCTTCACCGACGTCACGGACAAAGCTGGAGTCGGAGCCGAAGGACTTTTCGGGATGGGCGTGGCTGTTGGCGATTACGACAATGACGGATTCCCCGATCTGCTCGTCCTTGGTTACGGCCGCTGCATTCTTTATCACAACAACAGAGACGGCACTTTCACCGATGTGACCGCTCGAGCGGGCGTGCAGAACTCGGGACTATGGGCATCGAGCGCGGCATGGTTCGACTATGACAATGACGGCAAGCTCGACCTCGTCATCGCCAACTATGTCGACTGGTCCCCCGAGCGTAATTTCTATTGCGGCGACCGCGGCCCCGGCATGCGCAGCTACTGCCATCCTGACGATTTTCACGGCCAGCCTCCTGCGCTTTACCACAACAACGGGGACGGCACTTTCACCGACGTCAGCAAGTCCTCCGGAGTTGGATTAAAGGGCGGAAACGGTCTCGGAGTGGTGACGTTCGATTACGACAACGACGGCTGGCAGGACATTTTCATCGCCAATGACCACATGCCCAACTTCCTCTTTCACAACAATCGTGATGGAACTTTTCGCGAAGTGGGATATCTGGCCGGAGTCGCCGTCAGCGCCGATGGACAGTTCGAAGCTGGCATGGGCACAGACGCAGCCGACACAACAGGAAGCGGACGACTCGATCTCATCGTTGGCCATCTGGATATGCAACTGGCGCGCGTTTACCAGAACATGGGCGACCAGACATTCGAAGACGCAACGCTCCGCTCGAAGCTCTCGTACTCGACGTATCACATGAGCACTTTCGGCGCGCGCTTCATGGATTACGACAACGATGGCTGGCGTGACGTCTTCCTGGCGAACGGCCACGTGCTCGATAACATCGAGCGCTACCACGCCGACACCAAGTATGCCGAGCCTAAGATGATGTTCCGCAACACGGGCCGCGGCATCTTCGAGAACGTCAGCGATCAGCTTGGGCCGGACTTTCAACTGCCTCGCGTAAGCCGCGGCGCGGCCATCGGCGATTTCGACAACGATGGCGACCTGGACATCCTGATCAACAATTGCGGACAAGCCCCGCAACTTCTCCGCAATGATGGCGGCAACGCGAACCATTGGCTGGAAATCTTCCTGATCGGAACTAAGTCGAACCGCGACGGCGTGGGCGCACGCGTCAAAGTCACAGCGGGAGATTTCGTTCTCTATGAGCAGAGAAAGGGCGGCATGAGCTACCAGTCAGCCCAGGATCCGCGGCTTCACTTCGGCTTGGGGCAGCGATCAAACGTAGACTCGATTGAGATCCTCTGGCCCAGCGGCAGCACAACTTGACTCACTGCGGCGACGGCGAGGCGTTCCCGCCGTAGCTCATCTTCCGCTCGCCCGGCGCAGAGCGGATTCGCTCTGCTTGGGCCTGATTCAAACTCTCCAACTTCGCGAGGGCTTCCTGCGCGCGTTGTGAGTCTCCCTTACGCTGATATGCCTTGGCCAGACTCGCATAGATCGACGGCTGATCGGGTCTGATCTGCCGCGCTGTCTCCAGATGCGCAATGGCATCATCAAGGCGACCGCCCAGCAGATAGACTTGGCCGAGCGCAATTTGCGACGCAGGATCATTCGAATGCTGCGCGACTGACTTCTCCAGCGCGTCCTGCGCTTCGGCGAATTCCGGCTGGCCGGGCGCAATCCCGGAACGCAGCAACGCGGTCCCGAGAATCACGAGCAGAGCGGGATTCTGAATTCCTTGCTTCCTTGCCTCGCGGGCAATTCGAATAGCCTCGGGAATATTGCCGCCGACCAGATTCTCGTGCGCTGCAGCCAAATATCCAATCTCGCTACCCTGCCCGAGCTTGCTGGCTAATTCAAGATCCATCCGGGCACGGTCGAACTGATCCAGCTGGGTCAGGAATTTTCCTCTCTCGTAGTGCAGCCGCGCCGATTGTGGAAGATTGCGCAGCCCAATCTCGACTACTTTCAAGCCGAGCTCAAAATCCTGATTGTCCGTGCAGGCATCGGCAACAAAAGTAAAAAGCTTTTCGTTCTGCGGGGAAATCGCAGCGCCACGTTCAAGCGCGGCCAGAGCATCGCTACGGTTGTGATAGCCGATGTACGCCTGCGCCAGCAGATTCTCGACGTCGGCATTCTCGTGCCCCTGCCGGAGTCCGTCCAGAACCTCGACCGCCTTCTTGTACTCACCCAATCCGACGTAGCACAAGCTGAGGTTGAACTCGAGAGCGTACGCGTTCCTCACATTTCCCCGCGCTGCTAGCAGATGCGAAATAGCTTCCTTGAATCGCCCTTGCCGCGTGAGCGCTGTTCCACGTTCCAGTTCTTCTCTCGCCTGCGCGGTCTCAGACTGTAGCGACGTCGAGGACGCGTTCTGGTCAATGGATTGATTCGTGCGGTCAACTCCGGAGACAGGCTGCCTTGCAGATGGGACCTGGCTATAGCAGGGACAGCATGGCAGAAGGCCCATTACGACCACGAGTTTCCGCCAACTCGCCGGTAGATTGCTCATCGCTACGCTTCTCCGCCTCACTGCCCTACTTCCACTTGCCCTCTCCCTCCACTATCGTGATGTAGCGATCAATCGGCAGATCTGTAATCCGCTCTTTTTTTCCACTCGGCTGGGGCCAGCCTACTTCGAGCCAGTCGATCTTCGTGCGCTTGCCCAGCCCCAGCACCATTCGCGGGTCGTGGGATGACAGGTAGCTTCCGCCACCCACCTTGAACTTATGTCGCAGCAAGTCTCCCGCCTGGTATGTAATCTTCGCACCGACCGCATCGATATTCGATTTCGTTCCCACCAAACGAACTCCCAACCAGTGATTGTCCCGTCCCGCCAGGTTCCGCAGAAGAATCGGCGCGCCGTTATTCTGTGTGATCAACAGATCCACCGCGCCATCATTATCGAAGTCTCCGATCGCCAGGCCGCGAGCCGCGAGTGGCTTCGAAAAAGCTGCGCCGCTCTCTTGGCTGACGTTCTGAAATCCCTTGCCCGCATTGCGAAACAGCAACATCGGTTCCCGGAACTTCACCCCCTCGATTCTCTTTTCGACCGTATCATCCGGATGGCCGTTACAGAGCAGCAGGTCAAGATCGCCGTCATTGTCGTAATCAAGAAATTTCAGACCCCAGCCGCTCATCAGCCGCGTAGCCACCCCGATCCCATTGGGATTGGAAACGTCGCTGAACACTTCGTCCTTATCGTTGTGGTAGAGCGAGTACATTTCTTGATCGACATTGGCCTCGAACAAGTCGATCCAGCCATCCTGATCGTAGTCCGCTGCGTCTACTCCCATCCCCGAGCGGGCTTTGCCAAAGCTGCTGACGCCCACGCCTGCAAGAATTCCGATTTCCTCAAATCGCCCCTTGCCACGGTTCGCGAAAAGAAAATTCGGCACCGTATCGTTAGTCACATATAGATCCATTCGTCCATCGTTGTTTAGATCGGCCGCGACAACGCCCCAGGCCTTGGCGCGCGACTGCGTAATCCCTGATGCCTTACTCACGTCGGTGAACGTGCCGTCTCCATTGTTATGAAATAACCAGCACGGCATTGCGTCGTAGATGCTCGGAATGCAGTAATGACGCTCTCCGGTGATCAAGTCGCCGCAGAACTTCAGCTTCGCTTTGCTGTAGTCGACAAACCGGCACACGAACAGATCAAGCCGCCCATCGTTGTCATAGTCGAACCATACCGCGCTGGTCGCCCATCCGGCTGCTGCGACTCCAGCTTTAGCCGTCACGTCCGTGAAGGTCCCATCTCCATTGTTGTGATAGAGAGTGCTGTAGGGATACTGCGTGATATAGAGATCCGGAAAGCCGTCTCCGTCATAGTCCCCGGCCGCGACTCCCATGCCATACGCATTTCCCGGCACACCGGCTTTTTGCGTTACATCAGTAAACGTGCCATCGCGATTGTTGTGGTAAAGGGCATTGCGCAACGGAGGAGATGGCTCGTAAAAATCGCAGGGCCCGCTGTTTACGAGGTAAATATCCATCCACCCGTCATTGTCGTAATCAACAAAGGCGCAGCCCGCGCCGACGGTTTCGGGCAGGTGGGCCATCGGCGAACGGCCGCTGACATGCGTCCACGCGATGCCGCTGGCGGTCGCGGAAATCTCTTCGAACGCGGCAGTCGATGCAACTGCACCAGCGGCCGAGAACAGAGAAGGCGCCCAGATTCCGCCTCCGATCCCGGCGGCCCCAAGCAACTGAAGAAATCTGCGGCGAGAAAATGGATGACCCTGCGCGCTCCGGCGTCTCATCATTCGGTCCCGAACGTTCTATTGTTGCGGAGAAGTGCGCGGCGACTTCGCGGCCGTCTCCTGCTGCAATGTCATCTCTCTTTGCGCATCTTGCTTGCGGCCTGTGCGCGCATACGCCGTTGCCAACTGATAGTGACCCGCCGGATCATCCGGCAGCATCTTCACATAGTTTTCCAGCGGCGTGACCGCATCGGCAAACTTCCCGGCAGCGTTCATCGAGATCCCCAGCGCAAGGTAGGCCTCCACAAACCCTTCATCCAGTTTAATGGCTCTCTCAAAGCGGGGGATGGCCTCCCCCCATTGCCCTGCCTGTCGCGCTATTTCGCCCAGCAGAAACTCCGACGCGGCGCTGTTGGGGTCAATCTTCAATTCCTCTTCAAATTCCCTCTTGGCGTCCTCGGAATTCGGAGGAGTCTTCGTCAGAAACAATCTTCCAAGCCGGTAATGAATCCCATGGCGCTGCGGATTTTGCTCGAGAATCCGCTGGTACTGCGTGACCGCTTTATCCCACTCGCCCTGTGACTCAAACGCCTCCGCCTCAAGCTGCTGCGCTTGCGCCGATGAGGGAGCCACCGACGCTAGATCATGCGACGCCTTCAACGCCAGCTCGGAATAGTAATGGGTTGTGAGATACAGAACTTCAGGATCCTTCGCAAAGCTGCGGTTGAGCTCGAGCAACGTTCTGACGGCGGTCTCAGTCTGCTCTAGTCCCATGGCGCAGCGCGCTGTTGACATCAGCACGTCATACTTCAAGTCCCTATTCGTAATTTCCGCACGGGCCTTCTTGAGGATCGGCAGTGCCTCCCGGCACCGCCCTTTGGATGCCAGGCCAATCCCGCGCTCTGCGGCGCTGGAACTGCCCTCCGCGGGCGCTTTCGTCTTAACTTGCGCACTCGTTGTGACACACATCAACGTTACTGCAGCAGCGATAAGAGTCCGATTGCGGTACGGCCGAGAAATAGCCAACACAGGGTCCATAGCGTTTGCGCGGAGTATATCCTCACGTGTCATCGATCGCCAACTGAGACGTCGTTGTCGCTTGCTTGCTCAGGAGAGTTCAGCAGCGACTCCGGAGTTCGACCGGACTGGCCCCGCCGCCGACAAAAAGGCTGACGCGAGAATTGACAGTTGTCCCACTATCAGATTGAATGAAATATGCGTCTGTCCTTGGCTGTGAGCTCGGGTTCAGCCGCTTCATTTCAATTCAGGAAATCAGGAGCACCGCATGTCCGCACCCAGCCGCCGGCCCGAGATTCGCCGGCGCCGTACCCGCAAAGAAAAGATTGTTCAATTACGCAAGCGCTTGACCGACGCCAAAACCGACGCCGACCGCAGCCGCATCACCGCCAAACTGCACAAGCTCGCCATCATGTCCCCCGGCCAGCCGCTGCTGAAGTAGCACCGGCATCGCCAGCCAACAAGATGCGGCCCACTGAAGAGGATGAACGCGTGTGGGTGGCCCATCCTTGTCGCGTTTTGTGTGAAAGAGTGGGGACTTTGACTTTTCCGCACTACGCAAATTTTTGATGATTAGGTAGGCCGCCCCGCCCCGCCGCCCCCACACTCACTCTTCAATCCGCCGCGTGCGATCTCGACTCGGCACGCTCGCACTGCGCGACCTGCCGGTACGCATCCAACACGCGCCGCACCGAACTCTCCCACGAGAACCGCGTCACCTGTTTGTAGCCGCGCTCCTTCATGCGCTCCCGCAGCGCCTTATCCATCAGGACGCGGTGCAGCGCCCGCATGATCTCAAATACATTTTCAGGATTCACCAGCACTGCCGCGTTCCCCACCACTTCCGGCAGGGACGTCGCATTCGATGTCACCACCGGCGTTCCGTGCGCCATGGCTTCGAGCGGCGGCAGACCAAACCCCTCATAGAGTGACGGAAATACAAAGATCTTCGCCGAGTCATAAAAAATACGCAGCACCTCGATCGGGATGAAGCCCAGAAACCGCACATCGTTCTGGACTCCGCTTCGCACCACGGTCCGCCGCAAGTCCGGGTTGCCCGACAGATCGTCTCCGATGATGATGAGCTTCAGGTCGGGATAAGCCTGGTCCCTTTCCAGTTCCGTCTTCAACGCCGAGAATGCCTCGATCATCCGCACCACATTTTTGTGCGGGCTGATGCGGCCGGCATACAACAGAAATGGATAAGTGACTTGATACCGCTGCGCGATCAATTCACGATCGGCCGGGCAGGCATGCCCGTGCAAAAACCGTTCGTCGATGGCATTGTAGACTACCTCGATCCGGCTGGACGGAATTTCGAATAGCTTCTCAATCTCGGTGCACGTGAAATTTGAAACTGCAAAAATTCGTGCCGCCCCGCGCAGCACCCGCCGGGTCATCTGCATGTGCCAAGTCCCCCAGAAGCCGTTCTGTTCGCGCGCGTCCGACATATGTTCCAGCATGTCGTGCACTGTCATCACGTAGGGGCACGGCATCAGGCGCGGAACCGAAAACAGGTTGGGGATATGGACCAGATCGCAATTGAGCCGCTTTAGCGCCGTGCGGAATTCACGGTAGCCTTGAAACGTGCGCTCCGGCGCCTCGGCCGGAATGTGGTGGAAGTTGGCCGGCAGCGTCCCGATTTCCTGGACTTTTGCGGGAGGCCCAATCAGGAAGTACTCGTTCTCATGATCGAGCCTGCAAAGCGTCCGAACAATATTGCGGATATACGTGCCAACGCCGAACTCCGTCATCCGCCGGATATCGATGGCAATCTTCACCGATGGAATTTAAACACAACTGAGTACGGTGATGTAATTGAATTACGCCCTAACCTCAGCCTGAGCCTTGGCCCGCCGTTCCGCATAGAGCGGAAAAGCCTCGCACAACTCGAGCACCTGGCTGCGCACCTTACCCAGCACGGCAGCGTCGTTGCGGTGCAGTAGCGCCTCGGCGATCCAGCGCCCGATCTGCCGCATCTCAGATTCCTTCATCCCGCGCGTGGTCAAGGCTGGTGTGCCAACACGGATCCCGCTCGGCTTCATCGGAGGATTCGTGTCAAACGGAATCGCATTCTTGTTGACCGTGATTCCCGCCTCGCCCAGCGCCTTTTCCGCCTCGCTTCCCAGCATGCCCTTCGAGAACACATCGACGAGCATGAGGTGAGTATCGGTTCCGCCCGAGATTATGCGGAAGCCTTCGTCCGCCAGCGTCTTCGCCAGCACCTTGGCATTGGCCACGATCAGCCGCGCGTAATCGCGGAACTCAGGCTGCATCGCTTCCTGGAAGCAAACTGCCTTCGCCGCGATGATGTGCACCAGCGGCCCGCCCTGCATGCCCGGGAATACAACTTTATCGATGGCCTGTGCGAATTCGGCTTTGGACAAAATCATCCCCGATCGTGGCCCCCGCAATGTCTTATGAGTGGTCGAAGTGACGATCTGCGCGTGCGGAACCGGAGAAGGATGAGCTCCGCCAGCCACTAGCCCGGCGAAGTGAGCCATATCCACAAGATAGAGCGCGCCGACTTTGTCCGCGATCTGCCGCATGCGGGCAAAGTCAATGATCCGCGGATATGCGCTGCCGCCGCCAATGATCAGCTTCGGCCGTTCCTTCTCGGCGAGCTTCTCCAGTTCGTCGTAGTCAATCGTCTCGCTCTCCCTGGTTACGCCATAAGGAACAATCTTGTACGTCTTGCCGGAAAAATTCAGATGATGTCCGTGCGTCAGATGTCCGCCATGCGCCAGGTTCAGCCCGAGGATGGTGTCGCCCGGTTGGAGCACAGCGGCATACGCTTCCATGTTGGCCTGCGACCCTGCGTGCGGCTGCACGTTGGCGTGTTCCGCGCCGAAAAGCTGCTTCGCTCGGTCACGAGCGAGGTTCTCGACGACATCGGCGAACTCGCATCCGCCGTAGTAGCGCTTTCCCGGATATCCTTCGGCATACTTGTTCGTGAACACCGATCCGGCGGCTTCGAGCACAGCTTCGCTGACAAAGTTTTCCGACGCGATGAGCTCCAACCCTTCGTGCTGGCGCCGCGTTTCGTTATCAATGGCCGCGGCAATCTGCGGATCGGCTTCGTACAGCGGACGGTACATTTTTGTGTTTTTCATTTCGTTTCCCTGATTTCGTATATGTCAGTCCATGCCGCAATTCTAACTGCTCTAACCACGAAGGACACGAAGTTGCACGAAGGAATCCAATTGTGTTCCTTCGTGGTGATCGCCTTTCAAAACGCAGTCCGCAGAAACGAAGCCAACTGCCACCCATCCATGTATTTGTACGGAGTCTCGCCGGTTGTGTAGTGCCCGCACGGCAGCACGGCCACCTTATGCTCCAGCCCATGCCGAGCAAACTCCTCTACCACCTGCCGCGAAAACTCCGGCAGGAAGGTCAAATCGTAGGCTGCATAGACGATCAGCGACTTCTTGCGCCAGCGTGAGAACTGCTCGAAGTACGACATAGGACTGATGGCCAACCAGACGTTTCGCAATTCTTCCAGATCAATCTTCTCTTCAATCCCCTGGCGAATGTGCCGCGTCGACTGGCCGTGCCACACAACATCCGCAAAATACGTGGACGCATGATTGAAAGCCGCCACCCGAATCCGCGGATCATGCGCCGCCGCAATGAACGCATAGCACGATCCCAGGCTCGTCCCCACTACTCCCAGGTTGCTGTATCCCTGCTCTTCGAGCCAATCGAGGCAACAACGGATGTCAACCACTCCCTGCCGCACCGCATCCATCGTGCGCCCGATATTCGCCGAAACCGCATAGTCCGCGCGCCTGATTTCCGACGGCATGCGAATATCGTGATACGGCATGCTCAGCCGCAGAACGGCAATCCCCAGCAAGTTGAATACGCGGCATAGGCCGACGTAGGCAATCGCATCCGAATTCCAGTGCGGCAGCAGAACCACCGCTCGCCGGCCGCGCGCGGGAAACCACCGCGCATTCGCCACATTGTTTTCGGGATACGGCGTGCTTACCGGAGAGGTAAATCGCAGAAATTCCCCAAACGTCCCCTTGACCTTGGCTTCAAGTGTGGGATCTGGCACTTCGCGAGTCGAGAAGACCTGCACCTCGCGCTGCTCCAGTCGGAAGTCGCGCGGTTTGGTGTAGGAATAGTACTCGTCACTCGAAGCTACGATGCGGCGATTGTAATCCAGAAAGAATTGTTCGGGCTTCTCGGCCGCCTGCGTGGGAGAATGCCCGTTACGGCAGGGCCATTCCCCCGCCCACTCCACTCCCCACTCCAGCGAACGGACTACACGATTGTTGTCCACCGACGTGAGCCGGTGCTCCCAGTCATACATCCACTGTGCGTAGCGGGAAGGCATAGAGAACTGTCTAGTCTAGCAAGCGAGCGCCCCACATTTAGGCCGGTTTCAGCCAACGGCAGCAATTCGCTATCGATCCTCGTATTTGTCAACTTGGGCGGGCCGCGGCTGGGGAACTCCCCGATCCGTTTTGGGACGTCGAGGTATGGACGTCGCGATTTTGTGATACGTGTCACGGACTTGCGCCCTGGACCGTTTGATCATCAGGGAATTGATACTTATTGAAGTGTAACTACATTTGGAGTTACAATGCGATTTGAGTGGGACGACGCGAAGAACCGTGCGAATGTTCGCAAGCACGGCTTCCATTTCGCGGATGCCACAGAAATGTTTGACGGACCGTTCCTGGCCCGGCCCGATACTCGCGAAGATTATGGGGAAGAGCGTTGGATCGGAGTTGGCATGACGAAGGGTCGCGTGGCTTTTGTGGCATTCACCGTAGAATCTCATGAAACAATTCGAATCATTTCCCTAAGAAAGGCGACCAATGAAGAGCGCCAAGACTACGAAACGGCGATCGATGACGGATTGGAAGCGAATTGATGCCATGCGGGATGAGGATATCGACTTGTCAGATATCCCAGAACAGGGTCCAGATTTCTTCGCCAATGCCATTCTCTGGCCCGGACCCAAGCGGCAGATCACGCTCCGCCTGGACCCTGACGTGCTCAAATTTTTCCGGAAGCAAGGACGTGGATACCAGACCACTATCAACGCTGTGCTGCGAAAGTACATGGAAGCGCAAGAGCGGAGAACCTAAGATCTAGCTCACATACCGCCGCGGCACGCGCTTCGAGATATTGCACAGGATTTCGTAGGGTGAACTGTTTGCCAGCCGGGCGTGTTCCAGCGCATCGACACTCAGCCCGTCGCAGGTTCCCAGCAGAATGACTTCATCTCCGACGGAGACCCCGGGAATTCCGGTCACATCGACGAGAGTCAAATCCATCGAGATGCTGCCCAGAATCGGCGCGTAGTGTTCCCGCAAAATCACCCGGCCTCGATTCGACAGTTGCCGATTGTATCCGTCGGCGTATCCCACCGGAAGCACCGCCACATGCGCCGGTGCTTTGGTCACATAGGTTGCGCCGTATCCGAGAGCCTGGTTCGCTCCGAAATTCCGCAGTGACAGGATCCGCGTCTTCCACGTAAGAATCGGTTTCACCGGCAGCCGCAGAGTGCCGCCGCTCACCTCGCGTCCCGCGCGCTGAAACGGCAAGTAGTACCCATACAGCGAAACTCCCGGCCGCACCATCGTGTTCCAGGTCTCGCGCCGCGAGATCACCGCGCTGGTGTTGGCGACGTGCACGAACCTGGGTTCAAAGCCAGCGTCTCGCACCATGCATCGTGCCGCTTCGAAACTGCGTTCCTGCTCGGCCACCGATGGGGCATCCATGATCTCGGACGATGCCAGATGAGTGGACAGCCCTTCTACGGTGAGATGCTTCGACGAGCGCAAAACATTGAGCACTGCCGGAAGTTGATCGATCCCTACGCCCAGCCGACCCATTCCCGTGTCGACCTTCAGGTGCACGGGATGCTGCGCCACTCCAAGTCCAGCCGCTGCCTTGTCCAGCGACTCGATTTGTGATGGCTCCCACACCGTCGGCGTGAGATGCAGGCGCACGATTTCGCCCTCTTCCCCACGCCAGAATCCGGTCATCAGCAAAATATTCGCCCGCACTCCAGCGTCCCGAAGTGGAATCGCCTCGTCCAGCGACGTGACGCCCAGCCACTTCGCGCCTTCCGCCTCGAGCGACTTTGAGCACTCGACCGCGCCGTGGCCGTAGGCATCGGCCTTGACGACAGCACACACGGTCACCGCC
>QIAL01000583.1 GCA_003225535.1 Acidobacteriota bacterium
GAGAGAGAGTTCTTTTTGTGGAACGCGGCGACAGCAGCAAGAATGAGTGCTTTGAGCACAGCGAGAGCAACGCCGTCAATGAGAATGTCGCCCGTGCGATGCGCTTGCTTCTTGTTGAGTGTTGGAGCCAGCGCTGATTGAATCGACTCGGCGCGCCATCCTGTTTCCGCGACCAGTTGAGCGAGGGTGATGCCTGCGCGATAGCGGCGCTGAATACGACGCTCCAGAGTGGGGACGCGGTTTCCTTCCCCGAGTACATGCAGAAAATCGGCGAGCTCCGTTTGGCGCGGAATCGGAGCGGCATCGAGGACCGTGCCTCCACCGATGGTGATTACGGGCGAAAACTGGCGGATGATGAACCGGTCGCCGGGCAGAAGGAGCGCAGCGGCGGGAAGCTTAAGGCGGGCAAACGCTTCTTTCCCGCGTGCGAGTTCCTTCGCATTATGCAGGGCGATTTCGGCGACGGTCTCCATGGTGTTGGAGTGGAAGTGGACGCGGCTGCGATTTCGCAACGGCCGCGGAGCCGAGGCAAGAAGAGTCAGGCGAACGTCGGCACGGCGTGTGGCGGCAAAGGTGTCGGGGGGAGCCAGCATCATCCCACGCGAGAGGTCTTCGGTACTCGCACCGGCCAGGTTCAGCGCAGTACGCTGGCCGGCGATAGCGGCGTCTGCCGGCTTTCCATGGACTTGCACGCCGCGCACACGAACCTTGCGGCCTGAAGGAAAGACCTCCAATTCGTCTTCGCGATGGATGGTGCCGGAGATCAGAGTTCCCGTGACCACCGTGCCGAATCCTTTCATGGTGAATACACGGTCGATAGGCAAACGTGGCAGGGCGTGAGAGTCACGCGGTTCACCTTGGGCGGCGGAGGCGACGATGGCGCGCTTCAGATTGTCGAGGCCCGCGCCGGTGAGAGAGCTGACGGGGACGATGGGGGCACGTTCAAGAAACGTTCCGCGCAGAAATTCTTCGACTTCGAGGCGGACAACATCGAGGGTTTCGGCATCGACCGTGTCGGATTTGGTCAGAACCGTGATGCCGCGCTGCACGCCTAGCAATTGCAGGATGTCGAAGTGCTCGCGGGTTTGAGGCTTGATGGATTCGTCGGCCGCGATGACGAGGAGGACAAGGTCTATGCCGCCGACTCCGGCGAGCATGTTGCGAACGAAGCGCTCGTGGCCGGGGACATCGACGAAACCGATCTGCAGAGTTCCACCATCGGGCGTAGGCAAGGCCATGTGGGCGAAGCCGAGATCGATGGTGATGCCGCGGCGCTTTTCTTCGGCGAGACGATCGGCGTCGATGCCGGTGAGAGCCTTGACCAGCGCGGTTTTGCCGTGGTCGATGTGGCCGGCGGTGCCGATGATGATCGATTTCATGCTGCTCTGAGATCTTACCGGAAAGGAACCGCGAAGCGTCTCCTCAGACCGCGGTCCCTTGCGCCCGCGACTACCCTCCTCTTACTCTTCCATGCATGGCTGCACCCGCCGCGCTCGGATTCAGGCTGCACACCGGTTGGGCAGCATTGGTTGCGATTGCTGGAGTTCCCGGCAAGTTTCAGGTCCTGCTACGTCGTCGAATCGAGCTGTTGCCGCGCGGAGATTCCGTTCCCCGCTTCGTCTACCACAAAGCTGCGGAATTGCCTCCCTCCGAGGCCGTTGAGTTGGTCAGTCGAGCCGAGGCGGCATCTGAAGAGTCCGCCCGCACCGCGGTGAAAGAGGTCCTCGAGCATCTTGGGTCTTTGGCCGTTACAGTCAAAGCGGTGGGAATCCCGTGCAGTTCGAGGCCGGTGCCCACAGACGTATCGGCGGTGCTGCGCTCCCATCCTATGATCCACACCGCGGAAGGTTTCTTGTTCCAGCGCGCGGTCAGATCCGCCTGTGAGGTTTGCGGCCTGGCTGTGATTTCTGCGCGCGAGCGGGAAGTCTGGCGGAATGCCTCCACCAGTTGGAGCCTCAAGGAGGAAGAGATGCGGCAACAAATCGATGGCCTGCGGAAATCGGTCGGTGCGCCGTGGGGCACCGACCAGAAAACGGCCACGGCGTTTGCCCTGCTCGCTCTGCGGGAAGTCACCGATACCAAGCGCGGGCGAGGAATTTCCCCCGGCAAATGATTCTGTTGGTCCTACCCATTCGCCCCGCCAAATGCGACAATAGAAGCTCCTCCATGCCTACTTCTTTGACCTCTGCTTTCTCTCCGGAGACCATCCGGCAGCACGGACTTACGCCTGACGAATACGAAAAAATCAGGCAGCTTCTCGGCGGGCGCGAGCCCACGATCACCGAACTCGGCATCTTCAGCGTGATGTGGAGCGAGCACTGCTCGTATAAATCATCGCGCGTGCATTTGAAGCGGCTGCCGACGCGCAGCAAGCGGGTGCTGCAGGGGCCGGGAGAGAACGCGGGGATCATCGATATTGGGGATGGCTGGGCGTGCGCGTTCAAGATTGAGTCGCATAATCATCCGTCGTTTATTGAGCCGTTTTTCAGGGAGCGACCACAGGCGTGGGCGGGATCCTGCGCGATATTTTCACCATGGGCGCACGCCCGGTCGCAGTCATGGATTCATTGCGCTTCGGCCCCATCACCGCGGCGAAAGCCACTCCGAAGAGCGAACTCCACAAGAACCACTCGATCATGGAAGGAGTGGTCGGCGGCGTCGCTTCCTACGGCAACTGCTTTGGTGTGCCTAATCTTGGCGGAGAAATTAAATTTGAGCCTTGCTACTCGGGCAATCCGCTGGTGAATGCGTTTGCTCTCGGACTCGTGAAGAAGAATGAGATCTTCTATGCGCGAGCCGCAGGAAAAGGGAATCCGGTGATCTACGTGGGCGCCAAGACAGGGCGCGATGGAATTCACGGCGCGACCATGGCCAGCGAGGAATTCAGTGAGGCTTCGGAGGCCAAGCGGCCGAATGTGCAGGTGGGCGATCCGTTCCTCGAGAAACTGCTGCTCGAAGCCTGCCTGGAAGCGATGCAAACGGGCGCGATCGTCGGAATCCAGGACATGGGCGCCGCCGGGTTGACCTGCTCGACCTGCGAGATGGGCGCGCGTGGCGGCACCGGAGTCGAAATCGAACTCGACCGCGTCCCGCAACGCGAAACTGGCATGACTCCTTACGAGATCATGCTCAGCGAGTCGCAGGAGCGCATGCTGCTGGTCGCGCAGAAGGGCCGCGAGGAAGAAGTCTTTCGCATCTTCCAGAAGTGGGGACTGGATGCGGTGGAAATCGGTCGGGTCACCTCCGATGCGAAGATGCGTGTACTCGAACACGGCGAGGTGGTCGCGGAAATTCCGAACGCCGCGCTCACCGACGACGCGCCGGTGTACAAGCGGCCGCTCGCGCGCTGGGAACCGCCGGTCGAGCGGGAAATGCCAGAGTTCGTGAAGCTCGGCGCAAGCGGAGATTTCTCGGCTCAGCTCAAGCGTTTGCTGGGTAGCCCCAACATTTGCTCGAAACGTTGGGTCTGGCAGCAATATGATCACATGGTGCAGACGAACACCGTCGATGCGCCCGGAGCGGGCGATCCGGCAACAGCCGCTGGTGCTATCTCGATCCGCGTCTCGGCGCCATGCACGCTGTCGCCGAAGCTGCCCGTAAAGTCGCTTGCGCCGGAGCGACTCCGATCGGGGCTACCAACTGCCTCAACTTCGGCAACCCCGAGAAGCCGCACATCATGTGGCAGTTTTCGCAGACGATTGACGGGATCACTAAAGCCTGCGAGGAACTGGATACTCCGATTACCGGCGGCAATGTTAGCTTCTACAACGAAACTCTCGGCGAGGGAATTTACCCGACTCCTGTGATTGGAGTGGTGGGACTGCTCGAAGATGTGCACAAAACGGCGAAGATGCACTTTGCCAAGGCCGGAAGAAAAATCGTCTTGCTGCGCGCGAGTGAACCTGGCGACGCGGTTGACGCCGAGTTAGAGTTTGGCTCGTCCGAGTATGCGAAGGAGATTCTCGGAGCTCTGTGGGGTTATCCGCCGGAGCTGGATATCGAGAAGGAAGCCACGCTGCAACGGGCTCTGGTGGCGATAATCCGGGCGGGGCTGGTCGAGTCGGCTCATGACTGTGCCGATGGCGGGTTGGCCGTGGCGCTGGTCGAGTCGGCGCTGCCGGGCGGAGTAGGCCTTAGCGTCCGATTGCCCGGGCAGCAACTAGCGCCTGAGTTCCTGCTGTTCGGGGAAGATGCCAGCCGGGTCGTACTAAGCTGCGACCCAATCCATCTGCCACGAATCAAACAAGTAGCGGAGGAGTATGGCGTCTTCGCGGATGTGTTGGGCGAAACGGGGTCGGATCGGGCTGAGATCTCGGTGGACGGGCAGGCAGTGATTTCGGCCAGCGTACAAGAACTGCGCGATGCTT
The DNA here is from genome assembly GCA_003225535.1 of Acidobacteriota bacterium. Classification (GTDB taxonomy): domain Bacteria; phylum Acidobacteriota; class Terriglobia; order Terriglobales; family Acidobacteriaceae; genus Sulfotelmatobacter. The sequence goes on from QIAL01000583.1 coordinate 4,368, forward strand.
ACGAAGGCGCGCTGGAGAGGGCGTTGCGTGCGGAGCCGGGCGTTGCCGCCGCGGACTAACCAAGAGGACGCCGGGCTTTGCCCGGCTGGACGGACGAATGTGTCCAATCCCTATGCGAGCGGTTTTGGATTGGCTAAGTGCTAAAGGCTAACTGCTAAATGCTGAGTTCTGATAAATTTCGTGATGAATGCGGCGTGGTCGCCATCCACGCCCATCCTGAGGCCGAGAAGCTTGCCTATCTTGGGCTGCATGCGTTGCAGCATCGTGGACAGGAATCGGCTGGCATCGTTACCTCGGATGGCGAGCGGTTGCGCCAGCACAAGTCGATGGGGCTGGTCGCCGATATCTTCAGCCATGAAGTGCTGGCTTCGCTGCGAGGTATTCTGGCCATTGGGCACACCCGATATTCGACGGCC
>QIAL01000077.1 GCA_003225535.1 Acidobacteriota bacterium
TTCCGCGACGACAAAGTCTTGGCTGATAAATCTCAACGCGATGCTCTCCTCTCCGCGCACCTCTCGGTGCAATATGGCAAGAAACCGCCAGTTCTACGCGACGTGCAGCTGGAAATTCGACGCGGCGAAGTTCTTGGATTGGTTGGTCAAAGCGGATCCGGTAAGAGCACGCTGGCGATGGCCATTCTTGGACTGATCGATCACAAAAGAGTGGACGCACAAGGATCGATCTTATTCGAAGGGTCTGATCTGTTGAATTTTCGTGAGGCAGAGCTACGCAGTTTACGGGGGCGAAAGATCGCACTGGTGCTGCAGAGCCCACTCTCCTCGCTCAATCCAGCCCTGAAGATCCGGACCCAGCTTCGAGAAACCTGGCGTGCCCACGCTTCCGGATCATCCAACGACTGCGACTCGACGATTCGAAAAGCGCTGGAGAGTGTCAGCTTGCCCTCGGACGACGATTTCCTGCGTAAGTATCCGGCGCAGATGAGTGTCGGCCAGGCACAACGAGTCTTGATCGCCATGGCGGTGGTTCATCGGCCTGCACTCCTCATTGCCGATGAGGCCACTAGTGCTCTCGACGTGATCACTCAGGCTGAAATCCTGAAACTGTTTCGCGAGTTGAACCAGAACTCGGGGATGGCCATTCTCTATATCTCACATGATCTTGCTTCGGTCGCTGGAATTTGCGACCGGGTCGCCATTCTTCATCAGGGCGAAATCGTAGAGTCCGGCAGTACGCAGCAGGTTCTGACCACGCCAAGTCACGAGTACACCCGGCGTCTGCTGGCCGCAATGCCCCGAATGCCGCACGCCAGTTTTGCAGCCAAAGCGGCAGGTCGTTAAGTTCTCCTCCGCGTTTCGCATCTCATCTGAACCAGGGTTCCATCTCAGGAGCGGCGCTCGATGGTCAGGTAACCTCCCTACTGATCCGAAGGTCATCGTCCCGCCGGCGAATCTTCTACCTGTACTTCGGGACAACTTGTCCCGTGCCCCCTCCGCGGGACAGATTGACCCAACCGGACCTCGACAGCCATCCAACAACCTCATTGTTTTCAGTGACCTAACACAAAATGATTGGCTGTCGCCGTGCAACTAGCACATCGGTACGTAGTCTCAATCTTTCCCCCACGTAGAGCAGAAAGGGTGAGATTTCAATGGTGACCACACGACGAAAGAGAGCTGAGGGCCGCAAAGAACGACACAGTGCGGCTTGGGGTAAGCGTCTCAGCTCGGTATTGGTCCTGGTGTTGGCCACGGGGATGGCATTCGGACAGCGCTTCAGTAATCCGACCGCGAACGGTCGGTTCTCGCGCATCGCTCCGGAACTCTCGGGTCTGCTATCCAAGGCGAAGCAGGGATCTGCGAAGACGCAGACGGTGAGAGTGATCGTGCAGTACAAACAGGTTCCCACGTCGGCGCACTATGCCACGATGCAGGGCCGCGGAGCACGCCTTCATACGAAGCTTCACATGATTAAGGGGGCGGCTTTCACGATTCCAGTGAGCGCTCTGCCCGCCTTAGAGGCCGATCCTAATGTCGAGTCTGTGACCATCGACCACCCAATGAATGTGATGGACGACATTACCGACAACGTCATCGGCGCTTCCTCGGCATGGAATTCCGGCTTCACCGGCGCCGGTGTCGGCATTGCCGTTATTGACAGCGGCATCAACGACAGCCATCCAGATCTCTTTGACGCCACTCACTCCTCATCGCGCGTCGTTTATCACCAGGATTTCACGGGGACCGCAACGAGCAATTCGAGCGGCGCCAAATATGACCTGTACGGTCACGGCACGCACGTCGCCGGCATCATCGCGGGCAACGGTTATCTTTCGGGCGGGCAGTATCAGGGAGTCGCGCCGGCCGCAACTCTGGTCGACCTTCGCGCGCTGGATGCTAACGGCGGCGGTACCGACAGTACAGTCATCGCGGCCATTCAGCAGGCGATCGCTTTGAAGAATGTGTACAACATTCGCATCATCAACCTCTCGCTTGGCCGCGGAATTCCGGTGAGCTACACGCTGGATCCTCTGTGCCAGGCGGTAGAAGCAGCCTGGAACAACGGCATCGTTGTGGTGGTAGCCGCCGGCAACTATGGCCGCTTGAGCGTATACGGAAGCAACGGTTTCGGAACGATTACCGCACCCGGCAATGACCCATTCGTGATCACTGTCGGAGCAACCAAGAACAACGGATCCGCCGCGCTGTCCGCTCAAACCAAAGCCAGCTACAGTTCGAAGGGGCCCACGACCTACGACCACGTCGTGAAGCCTGACATCATGGCGCCTGGACACGGAATCGTCTCTCTTGCCGCTCCAGGAGCGACTCTGGAGTCAGAGTTCTCCAGTGACCTGATCACCGGAACCGACGGCAATGCTGACTACTTCCGGCTGAGCGGCACCAGCATGGCGACTCCTGCCGTTGCCGGAGCCGTCGCTCTCATGTTGCAGGAGCAAAACACACTCACCCCAGACCAGGTGAAGGCTCGCCTGATGAAGACCGCCCACAAGATGGACGTCTTCTCTACATCAGCGTACGTTCCTCACCTTTTCTGTTCCTTCATTGATTTCTATGACCTGTTCTCGGTCGGTTCGGGACTGCTTGACGTGCAGGACGCCATGACCAACACGGACCTGGCTCCTTCCAATGTCGGAGCGGCCCTGTCGCCGTCCGCGTCGTATAACCCGGCCACTCGCACGGTTTCGATCGTATATGGGAACTCCAGCGTAGCCAGCACTTCAGTGGTTTGGGGCAGCTCCGTGGTTTGGGGCAGCTCAGTGGTTTGGGGCAGTTCCGTTGTGTGGGGATCGTCCGTCGTCTGGGGTAGTTCGCTTCCCTGGAACGACAACACCACCAGCGCATTCAGCGTCGTGTGGGGATCAAGCACCGGCACCGCTTCAGCCACGAGCGTGGTCTGGGGTTCGTCGGTGGGCAACGCCAATAGCGCCTTCTCCGACGCCGGAGACGATGAACAATAGCTAACCGTGTAATGACAAAGAAGGGAGACGACACCATGAATACCACACGGCAAACCAAGACGTTCATCGGAGCAATGATGCTGGCAGGCCTCAGCGTCGCCGGGTACGCGAGTTTCGCGAGTCACACTCCGCATGCGTATTTCGCGCTAGCTGTTCTGGCGCTGGCTGCGGCAACTTCGCGAATGAAAGTGAAGCTGCCCGGAATCAACGGGAACATGTCGGTCAACCTGCCGTTTCTTTTGACCGCAGCTGTGAATCTGAGTGCAGTCGAGGCGGTGGTGATTACCTGCATCTCAACGATGGTGCAATGCTGGCCTCGAAAAGACGCTAAGTTCAACCCACAGCATATGGCTTTCAACCTGAGCATGATGGTTTTTGCCACTTCCGCGGCAAGCCTGGTTTTCCATGCATTGGCTCAAAGCCCGATACTGTGGAAATCCTCCACGCTAGGGCTGGCTCTGGCAACCGTTAGTCTGTTCCTGGGACAAACCGCGCCCGTGGCGGGGATCGTTGCCGTCAGTGAGGCGAAGTCCGCCGGTCATGTCTGGTTGAGCCTGGCTCAACTTTCGTTCCCGTACTACGTGGTTAGCGCGGGCGTGACTTCCATGGTCCAGGCGATGACACCTCATCTTGGATGGGGGCTGGCGCTTGCGGTGTTCCCGGTGATGTACTTCATCCACCGCTCTTATCGTCTGTACTTCAATGCGATGGTTGAAGCTCTGCGTCCTGAGGTTCTCGTCAGAGCGGCAGGTGCCGGAGCGTAACCGTAGTTCCAATCTCTTCAATCTGGTGGCACGGCGTTTTAAACGCCGCGCCACCTAACTTTTTGTATGTAACTCTCGCGACGCGTTCCCTTCACTCCTGGCACACGGAGAATCCCCAGATGCTTCTCCGAGCTCCGTGGCGAAGGTAAAATTCAGGAGAAAAAGATAAGGAGCAAGAAGAAAGGGTTTTTAGGCGGAAGCGGCCGCTGCTTTTGGCGCCGAGAATACGAGCCATTCCAGACTTGAGAATGGCAGATAGAGGCTGGGTGCATCAATATTGGCCATTATGCTCCCAGTACTCTCGCGTAAAGCCTGCACCATTTCATCACTCTGAAAACAGAATCCGGTTTCATCCGTAGCGGCGATTGTGCCGGGGAAGGCCCGGCTGAAAAGAGAAACTTTCACGACCACACGCTTGCCCACAAGTTTAGCTTTGAACGAAGATGAGTCTGCCGGCGCCATATCCCCTCAGAAATGCCTCTGCCAATAGGTTGCAGCCCGGTCTTCGATTGAACAAGCTCCGTTCAATATCTGTCGTTACGAGGGTAATCCGGCCCAGGTGTCAATTCCACCTCTCCAGAGCGACCCTTCGCCGGGCTTCAAATTAGCGCCGGCTCAAAACGGACAGGTTCCGAATGGGTTGAACTGCGCATATCGTTTTGCATTATTCGTCGTTGGCGACCCCGGGTGCATTGCGTGCGCCGGTGAGGCCTCCAGGCCACCAGTTCCAATCGCCGGCAACACGAAGAAGCGCGGGTCCAATCACAATGCGAACGAGAGTTGCGTCAATTAACACGGCTACCGCCAGCGTAAATCCGAGCATCTTCACCACCAGGAAGTTTCCGAAAGTGAATGCCGCGAATACAACAATCATGATCGCGGCGGCGCTCGTAATCAGTCCTGCGGTTTTGGCCAGCCCCTCGGGAATTGCCTCCAATTCACTCAGACCGCTCCTCCTCGCTTCGAGGACTCGCGCGACCAGAAACACTTCGTAATCCATGCTCAGTCCGAAAACGATGGCAAAAGCGACGATGGGCACGATAGGAAATATGCTACCGGTTCCCTCGGGAACTCCGAAAAAGCGACATCCGTGTCCGTCCTGAAATACGAGAACCAAGGCTCCAAAAGCGGCTGCAACCGAGAGCAGGTTCAGAGCAATGGCCTTCACGGCAGCGAAAAGCGATCGGAACCCGCCAAGAAGCGCAATGAGCGTTCCTCCCACCACCAGCGCGATTACCGAAACGAACCGCTCCCGGACGATGGTCTGATAGTCGGCAGTCAGCGCAGGGATTCCCCCAACCCGCAGCGTGGCGCCTGGTACTCCTGTGAGAACTGGTGCGCCAGTCTTCCGCAGCTCCCGCACCCAGTCGACCTGATCGTTCAGGGAAACGGAAGTCGCGGGTAACACTTCAATCAAGGCCGCTCGCCCATCGCGACTCAGGAACGATCGACGCGTCTCACGCGAGAGGTTGCCGAGGCCAGAGCGGTCACTCGCCGCAATCGATGTGAGAGAGATCACGCGGTCGGAACGAGGGTCGCTCGCGAGCCGCCTGCTGAAACGATCCAGTGCGTTCCAGCCCGCGTCCGTTTGCGCAATGGAATCGGTTGGGAGTTCGAGAATCACGCGCAATGAGTACACCATGCCAACCCGATCCATTCGTTCAAGGGCGTGTAGCGCGCTAACCGATTCCGCCTGTGACGGCAGCCAATCTCCTTTGGGGACGTTGGTATCGAAGCGGGCGGCCTGCGAGGCGAGCAGAAGCAAAGGGGCGCCTGCCAGAAAGATGGCGAGCCAGGGGTGTGCAACAATCACTTTGCCCCATCGCCTCCAACGGTTTTCCGTACGGGCTGCCCGATGCTCATCCCAACTTGCAATAAAGGGTACCCGCCCAGAATTGATTCGCGGACCGAGAGCCGCCAGCACTGCCGGAACGAGGGTATTCGCCAGCAACACACTCATTCCTGCAACCAGGAATCCCGCCACACCGATGGAACGGACTTCGCTGATGGGGACGGTCAAAAGGGCCAGGAATCCGATGGCCACGGTCGCGGCTGAAATCAGGAGAGTACGACCAGCCTGACGTGCCGCGATGGCCGACGCCTTGACTCCGTTTTGCTCGGTGGCGATCGCTTCCCGGAAGCGGCTCACCATCAGGAGCGCGTAGTCGATTCCCAAACCTAACCCGAGCATCGTGGACAGATTCTGAACCAAGATGGACAGGTGCCAACGCCGAGCCAGGAACCCTGCAATCGCCAGAGCGCTGGCGATGGCAAGCTGACCAACGGCTACTGGAATCAGGGCCGCAACCAGGCTTCCGAAAGCCAGCAACAAAAGCGCCAGTGTGCCAGGAATCACGAGACTCTCGGCGTGTTGCACGTCGTCGGCGCTAGCTTTTCGAATGTCGAAGTTAAGTGGCGTCTCTCCCGTCAGTTCGAGCTTCACCCCTGGATAGCGGCCGCGGAATTGGTTTTGAAGAGAGCGCTCCAACTCATGAAGTTTAGGGACGAGCGACTCTACGGGCCCCTCGGTCGAGGCGAGTCCTACCAGGACAAAAGTTCCCCCTCCCTTGCCCAGGAAAATCTGATCGTGAAAATCAAGACGGGAAACAACTCCGGATACGCCCGGTTCCTCTTGCAGCCCCTTTTCAACCGTTGCTAACGCTTGCTCGCCCTCCTCAGAGTCCACAGGAGGGAGTCCCTGAATCACCAGGACCACGCGGTCAACGAATGGCGAACGAAAGCGAGTGGCCAACTCCTGCGGAACTTTTCCCGCTTCGCTACCTTCGATGCGCGTTGCAGTCTCAAGATGGCGCTCGGCGTGAAAGGAAAATGGAACTAGCACGAGGACGGCGACGAGGACCACCCCGGACAGCCAGAAACGGCGCACATGCATGAGATTCATAGTGTCACGCGAAATCATGAAGCGGGCTAATCCCAATCACTCAAATCGTTACTAAAGAGATTCACATCCCGCGCGGAGGCCATTCGGACTTTCGGCCAAACTTTGAAAGCTGTGTTTCCGACTAACCCGTGCGGACGGGGTTCCCATTTCGAACGGGTTCGTATTATTGTTTGTACAGCTTCCAGGAGGACTATTGCACAAACTCGCGTTGCTCGGGTTGTTTGCCGCCCTTCAACTTGGTGCTGCAGACCCCCGCATTGGCTCCTGGACGCTCATCTCTGCCCAGTCTTCTCTCGATCCCCCCAATAAACTCTCCATCACATCTCTACACGGAACAGTGCACGTCGTGATGTCAGGCGACACACACCTCGATTTTGCGGCGAAGTTGGACGGCCATGAAGCGTCCGTACAAGGCATTCCGGCGTTTAATCAAATCGAGCTACGGAGGATCGACAAGCATCAAGTCGAGATCAAAGAGAAAAAGGATGGAGCCGTAGTGGTGACGATTCATGACAAGCTGTCGAATGATGGTAAGGAATTAACGAGCAGGACTTCACAGAAGGGCCGCGACGACCGACTCACCGTGTGGACCCGGACCGGGGGAAAGAAGTCTGCCAATGACCCATTTGCTGGTGAGTGGACACAGGATCCAAGTAAGACTCGGTTGCGGCAAGGGATGGCGCTCAAGATCGAGCCCGCTGGGAAGGATGGGGTCCACTTCTCGGGTGACTTCAGCTACAGCGCCCACTTTGACGGTAAGGAATACGATCTGAAAAACTCCACTAACGATACCGTGACCCTTCAACTTGTGGACTCACACACGGTCGATTCGATTTACCGGAGAGGTGACCAAGTCACTCAAACGGATCGGTGGGTGGTCTCCGCCGACGGAGCCGAGATGACGCTGACCACGACCGGCACTTTGGAAACGGGCCAGCGAGTAAAAGAGACAATGACATTTCGGAAACGGTAATGACTGTGCCATGCCCGATGCATGCGTGCGGGGGAAACGACTAGCGGCAGTTACCCACGGCATTCAACTCAGGAGTCGCAACCGAGATGATTCCCTTTCGCTGCATGAATCGCAGGATGCCATTGACCGTGTCCTCGAGAGACGGATCCGGCTTGCCCCATGCGGAAGCATCTCGAGCTGCCTGATAGCAGGTGCTGTCGTAGCGTTTGAATTCCATCGCCGAGCTGTTGTCCACCGAGTTCACCAGAAAGTCCAGCAATGGAAAGAGGAGATCTTCTTTCCTGCATCTCCGGATCAGCTCGGGAACGAAGTCGGGAAGACTAAAGACTTCAAATTGCCGGCCGGTCGCCTTTGTAATGAGACCAGTAATATCCAGCATGTTCGCGTAATCGTCCCTCACGACGTGATACGTCTTGTTCTCCGTGCCGGGAGTTGCGGAAATCGCAACGATATTGTTCGCCGTGATGTCTGCGGGAACGAAGCTCACCTGGTTCAGGGCATCGACTCCAATGCCGTGATTCACCATGAACGCCACTAAACGCACAGCGATGTCGAAGTTGTTGCCTCCGCCGGTAATGGAGGGACTCACGAGCGCAGGCCGGAAGATCCGAGTATTAAGCCCTCGCCGGCGTGCGTCCATAACCACTTGCTCCGATACCCACTTGGACTGGCTGTATCCAAAATCGAGAAGCTCCATATTCTCGTTGAAGTCGGTCTCGTAGAGAACTTTCTTAACGGCCCAACCAAATATGAAAGTAGTCGAGACGTAATTGAGGCTCTTGGGCCGCCCTTCGAACGCCAGTCTCAAGACCTCATTCGTCCCCAGCACGTTCGCGTCACGCATCCGGTCGTAATTGAGCAGGTAATTTACGGTTGCGCCGTTATGAAACACCGTGTCGATTTCATTTGCCAGGAAATCCCAGTCCTCAGGCGTCAATGCCAGCCCTTTTTGGCCAAGATCTCCGCAAACCGGAATCACGCGCGCCTCGAACATCTCCATCAGTTCCGCCGGGCACGGCCCCATCGATTCCATCGCCGCCCGCAGTCTCTGCTTGCCTAGACACTCCTCGGACGCCCTGACGAGAACGTGGATGTTGGCACGCGTCTGTTCCAGCAGGCTTTTCACGAGGAACGGTCCGATGAAGCCGGTACCGCCTGTAAGCAGAACGTTACTTAGGGGCAGAGTTTCGGGCAACAACGCGGGAGCCGGATGTTCGAAGATGAGCTTCGTGTCGTTGCTCATCATCAGTTGCTCCGCAGCGCGCTGCTCTTCGCGGAAAGCCGCCAAGGATTGCCGCAGCGGAACCAGGGCTTCTTCGGGAGCATGCTCCAGTTGTTCGGCCAGTCGAAATAATTCGGCTACGCTGACACGCTGAATGAGACCGATATCCACCTGCCTGGCCAGCATATCGGCGTCTTTATTTTTTAAGAGTTCCTTGATCTCGTGCATGAACACAACAAGATCCATGGAATCCAGCCCTGCTTCGAGGAGGTTGTACGATTCCGTGCCGGTCAGGTTGTAACGGGATTTCAATACGTCGAAAGGCGACTGGCCTGCAGCACCGGATGCTGACGGTTCAACGTCCTTTTCGCGTGAAAACTCAGACAGAACGGTAAATTGACCTTGCAACCACATATGCTTCGTTTTGTGGCGCATGATCTTGCCCGAACTGGTTCTCGGTATGGCACGGGGCGCGATAAAAGAAATCAGTGCCACTTCCACGTTGAGGTAATTCCGCACGGCGGCCGCAATCTTCAACGCATCGGGCAGCGCCTTTGGATTTTTCACCTCGGCCACGATCGCTAGTGCCGGTTCGCTGTCTTCATTAATCTGAAACGCGGCAACGCAATTTGAACGGATCAAGCCGGACGCTTTCTCGACCACTGCTTCGATGTCCTGCGGGTAGTAGTTTTGCCCGCGGATAATAATCATGTCCTTAATACGGCCGCAAACAAAGAGTTCGCCGTCGTGTAAGAAACCCATATCGCCGGTGCGAAGGTAGCCATCGTCGTAAGGACTGTCATCCACCAGTCTGGCGTGAAACAGCTTCAGCGTCAGTTCCGGATTGTTCCAGAATCCCGGGCACTTACTGCCCCCGGCGATCCAAATCTCGCCAATTCGACCCGACTCCAGAGCGACGTGCTTCTCTGGATCCACGATCTTTACCGTGAGGCCCGGCAACGGAGTGCCGCAGCTGACAATCTGGGTGGCTGCGCCGATTTCCGAAACCTCCGTAGTCATGCGGGCTTTCCCCCGTGCAACAGCGTTCTTGTTGACCGAGATAATATTGCGGCCACCAAGCGACACCGCGAGAGTATTCTCCGCCAGTCCGTACGCGACAAAAAAGCTTTCCGACTTGAGTCCATGAGGCTGAAAGGCCTCCAGAAACCGCGTATACGTGTCCGGTTTGACGGGTTCCGCCGCTACCATCAGCAACCTGAGTGAGCTCAAATCGCAACCCGCCAGACTTTCCTTCGAAACCCTCCCGGCACGCAAGCAATAGTCGTAGGCGAAGTTTGGCGCCGCCGAGGCGCTGGCCTCATACGTCTTGATCGCGTCGAACCACAGGGTGGGGCGCTGAATGAAATCGTTTGGAGCGAAGCCGTAGGTCGTGCCGCCCGTGAGCGCCGGATAAAGGTAGCACCCAATCAACCCCATATCGTGATACTGGGGAAGCCAGGATACGACTACCGGATCGGGATGGTCGATCACGAGCGGGCAGTTATGCAATATGTTCTCGTGCGTAACCATCACGCCCTTAGGATCTCGAGTCGACCCCGACGTGTACTGGAGAAACAGAATCTTTGAAGCGCCGTTGAAAGTTTCGTCCGAAACCTTATCGACGAAGTCCTCAGTCACAACCCAAGGAAGACCGGAAATGTAGTCGACGTCGACTCCGGATGCCGAGACTCCGCTTCTGGCAAGATTTGTTCTTAGGGATCCGAGGTAGTCTTTGCTCGTCAGAATGCCCGCCGCCTGGCAGTCCTTT
>QIAL01000078.1:0-10427 GCA_003225535.1 Acidobacteriota bacterium
CCGAGTTCGTCCTGCAGAGCGACACGGTCGACTTTGACCACAATGCCGTCGATTTCGTACGGGAGCGCATCGCGCTTGGCCTCCCACTGCTGGATGAACGACCAGACTTCCTCCATCGAATGAACGAGTTTGCGATTCTGGTTGACCTTGAATCCGGCCTTGTCTAGCGCGGTCAATGTTTCCCAATGACGTTCGAAATAGGTGCGGCCGTTCGACAAAAGAATGTAGGGAAAGAAATCGAGGCGGCGTTCTGCGGTGACATTCGCATCCAGTTGCCGCACTGTGCCGGCGGTGAAATTGCGCGGGTTTGCGAAGGTTGGCAGGCCGTTGCGCTCGCGTGCTTCGTTGACCTTCTTGAAGGCGGCGGTAGGCATCAGCAACTCGCCGCGGACTTCGAAATCCGGCGGGATGCCGGCTTTTTTTAGCTTGTCCCGATCAACGGAGAGCGGAATTGAACGAACGGTGCGGACGTTGAGGGTCACGTCCTCGCCTGTCGTTCCGTCGCCGCGGGTTACGCCTCGGGCCAGCGTGCCATTTTCATAGATCAACGCCAGAGACATGCCGTCGAGTTTCAATTCGCAGACGTAGTCGACATCCTTGCGGCCGCTGAGTTCATGGACGCGGCGCTCCCAGCCACGAAGTTCCTCCTCGCTGTAAGTGTTGTCGAGCGACAGCATCGGGGACGAATGACGGACCTTAACGAATCCCTCACGCGGCTTGCCGCCCACGCGCTGCGTTGGGGAATCGGGGGTGATCAGCGAAGGATTTGCGGCTTCCAGGTCCTTAAGTTGTTGCATCAGCCGGTCAAAATCCTGATCGGTGATTTCGGGATTATCGAGGACGTAATAGAGGTATTCGTGGTGACGGATGTTTTCGCGGAGGCTTTCGATCTTCTTTTCGACGTCTTTGGCGGCGGGCATCGGCAAAGATTATATGAGGATCGGTCCACGTAGCGACAGCCGCCTCGGCTGTCCGGCGATGCGAAGCGAGCCGAAGGGCACGCGCAGTGAGACGCGGGCTTCGCCCGCGGGACGGACGAAGGCGTCTGTCCCTACATTTACGCTTGGCTTCGCCTTCGCGGGGACAGCCGAGGCGGCTGTCCCTACGCAGGATGTGCTTCACACCAGATCATCCAGCTTCAGCACATGCGAAGTGCCTTTCCACGAGGTGTCGAGCTGCTTCTTAACGAATCCGGCATCGTAGTCGCGCTTTTGCCGCAACAACGATTGCTGCAGGCCGAACAGTGAACGCGGGTTACGGGGATTGTGATCGAGATCTTCGCGGAAGACTTTCTCGGCGGCAGCGGCGTCTCCAATCATCAGCATCACACCGCCGAGGTTTTCGCGCACGGGATAGAACCAATCGGGCGGTTCGCCGTAGTTGAGCTTGTCCTGGATCGCGACCGCGTCGCGGAGCTGCGAGATCGCACCGGCTGTGTCTTTCTTCGCCAGAGCGATCTTCGCTCCCAAAACGTTCTCCGCGATCTTCATGATGTCTTTTGCCTTGTTGTTGATGGGCATCTGGAAGATCACATCCGGCAGCGTGGCGGCTTCGGCCTCGGAAATGATTTTGTACTCTGCCTCCGCGTCGGCAACCTTTCCAGTCCCGGCCAGTGCCAGGCCGCGGCCGAAATGCCAGAACACCGTCGCGGTCTTCATGGACGGATCGGGGGCTGGCATCTTCAGAATTTCGTTCCAGTGGTGGAAGCGAATCTCGACCGCCACCGGGATGGTCATGAATCCTTCGAGCGGGGGCATGTCTTTTACATGCGGGCCGACGTTGGCGACCAGCAGATCGGCGTTCTTGCGGGCTTCCGTATAACGCCCGTTCATGGCGCCGCACATGGCCACGAAATGCAAGTTGTGGCTGTAGTACATCATTGGGTAGATGCCCTGCGCGCCGCTCTCCTTGATGTACGTGCGATCGACTTCCGCGGCTTTCTGGTTGGTCTGGACGGCGGCTTCATAGTCGCCGGTGCGGATGTAGATGTGTGCGGGCATGTGCACAATGTGTCCGGCATTCGGCGCGAGTGCGGCCAGCCTGTTCGCGCCAGCTAACGCGCGCTCGGGATTGTTTGAGGCCTCGACGGCGTGGATGTAGTAGTGGATCGCGCCCAGGTGGTTGGGATCACGTTTGATCACCGACTCGAGGGTCGAGACAATCTCTTCCGTGCCGGCTTGGGGCGTGCCGTCCTGATGCCAGAGTCCCCAAGGATGTAAATTCATCCCAGACTCGGCGAAGAGCGTGGCTGCATCGAGATCGTCGGGAAATTGGCGTGCAAATTCCCGCATGGCGTCGCGATAGTCTTCGGCAGCTCTTTTCAGATCGGAATTCGGATCGGCGGGGAACCGCTTCGCCATCGCCTGAATGTAAGCCTGTTCACTGGGCGAAGCGGCCGACGAAAGATCGACGGCCTTTTGTACTGCGTCGTGGGCATGCTTGTAGCGGTCGGGATCGGCGGGATCGTTATAGTTCGGTCCCACTGCCTCGGCGACTCCCCAATACGCCATGGCGAGTTTCGGATCGAGTTCCGTAGCGTGCTGGAACGATCGGGCCGCTTCGTCGTGGTTGAAGGCATAAATGAAACGCAGTCCCTGGTCGAAAAATTTCTGCGCTTCCAGATTATGCGTGGATACAGGGTGGTGCAGGTCGCCAAGACCGGTGACGAGCGCAACGGGATGACTCTGCGCGTGGTGGGCATGATTTTGCGCCGCCCCGGGCATACAGAGCAAAAGACCGCACAATGACTGCGCCAGAATCTTCATCTGGACGGTCCTCCTCGAATTGTTAAGTGACAAGCCCCAAAAACCAGAAACTGCGCGGAAAGCAACCCTTGCAAGCGTGCCCCAGCTTATGCCAAATTTAAGCGCTTTGCCAAGTCGCCGGAGAGTGAACCAATTCCGCAGAAGACGGTGTTTGGGATGTGGTGGGGCAGGCGCTGAGTTCCGCTGGGATCTAAAAGCCAATTCAGCCAGGCAAAGTCAGAGGCCCCACCCTGTCTCCGCAAAAAGCGCGGAGACAAGGGCGGGGACCGTCGAGATTTTCGTCTCGGTTACAATCACGCTTCGACCTCTCTATGCGGAAGGCGGCGTTGCTCTACAATCCGGAGTCGGGCGGCAGCAAACAAAAGCAACGGGAACTGCAATCCGCGTTGGAGATCCTGAGAGCCGGCAGGGTCGAGGCCAAGTTGTTCGCATCGGATTCGCGCGAGCAGGCTACAGAGTTGGTGCGGCAGGCAATGTCTGCGGGTTGCGATACGGTTTTCGCCTGTGGCGGGGACGGGACGATCAACAACATCGCCCAGGTGCTGGCGAAAACGCCGGTCGCCTTGGGAATTCTGCCGATCGGGACGGCGAATGCGCTGGCTCACGACCTTGGTCTTCCATTGAAAATCCCGGCGGCTGCGAAAGCCGCCTTGAATGCCGAGCCGTATCGTTTTGCTTTGGGTCAGATCACATGTCCGGACCTCAGCGGTGTTCGAAAGACGCGTTACTTCGTGGTGGCTGCGGGCGTCGGCGTGGATGCTCACATGTGCTACAAACTCCTCACCAGCGCGAAGCAGCGTCTGGGCATGGGCGCGTATTATGCGAAGGCGTGGGAGATGTGGTTCACCTATCCCATGACGCGTTTTCGCGTCGAATACATGACGCCGGATGCCGGCTCGCCGAAGAGTGCGGCGGTCACCGAACTGATGGCGGTGCGCATCCGGGATTTTGGCGGGGTCGTGCGCGAACTGGCTCCCGGCGCTTCGCTGGATCGCAATGACATACGGCTGATCCTATGCCACACGGACCGGCGGCTCTCTTATCTGGCATACGTGACGGGCGCTCTTCTTCGGCAGAAGTGGACTATTCCCGGAATCGAGCTTGCTTACAGCACCCGTGCTGTGTGCGATTACGCTGAGCCGCCAGCCCGCAAGATTTATGTCGAGGCCGATGGAGAACTGATCGGAAGCCTGCCGGCTGAAATCTCAATTGTCCCTGATGCCTTAACCTTGCTGGCGCCTCGGCGGGCGGCATGAAGTTTTGCGTCGTCACATGGGAATCTCGCGTCAAACTAATTTTGCCGTGAGGCGTGAGCCAGTCGTAAAGAGTTTGCTGTGAAAAATAGCTGTCACGAAAGAGAATTCAGATCACTGCTTGGAACCCTTCACTCACTTTCTGACCGGCGCGTGCATGGGACGCGCCGGCCTCAATCGCAAAACGGCCCTTGCCACGCTCACGCTGACTTTGGCGGCCGAAGCGCCCGATCTCGACATTATTAGCCGTTTCTGGGGGCCGGCCGTTGGTTTCGAACATCATCGTGGCTTCACGCATTCTTTCCTCGGCGTCCCACTGGATGCCGCGGTTGTGGTCGCTTTCGTATATCTGGTATGGCGGCTGCGGGGCCGGAAAACAAAAGATCCCAATTTGCCGCCGCGATGGGGCATGCTTTTTTTCTATGCCTGTCTTGCCGGACTCAGCCACATTTTGCTCGATTTCACAAATAATTACGGCGTCCGGCCTTTCTGGCCATTTTCGGAGAGGTGGTATTCGTGGGACATCGTGTTTGTTGTTGAGCCCGTGATGCTGGTTCTGCTGATTCTTGGCTTGGTTGTTCCATCGCTGTTTTCTCTCATCGATAAGGAACTGGGTGCACGGAGCCGCGGTCCTCGCGGCCGGGTGGCTGCCACGTTGGCGCTGGTGGGTGTGGCTCTGATGTGGGGATTGCGGGATTACGAGCATCGCCTGGCGGTGAATGCGCTGGAAGCCCGAACGTACAACGGAGTAGATCCGCTGCGAGCGTCGGCTTATCCCACGATGGCAGATCCAATTCACTGGTATGGAGTGATCGAGACGCCTGCTTTCTTTGCGCTGCCTTCCGTCGATTCGCTTGGACCTGAGGTTGATCCCGAGGGACGCATGGATATTCGTTACAAGCCGGAGGAGACCCCGATCACGGTGGCGGCGAAGAAATCCTATGCTGGGAGGGCGTTTTTGGATTGGGCGCAGTATCCGATCACGGAGACCGAAGTGCTCGAGCCTCCCGAAGAGGGCTACATTGTGCACTTTCAGGATTTGCGTTATGCGCAGCTTCCGAACATGTTCGGTCGGAATCGTGGGAGCTGTCCACTGTGTGTGGGAGTAAAACTGGATAAGGATCTGCACGTGGTTGGGGACGTGTACGACAACGGGAAGAAGCGAATCATCGTGCCCGACCCGGATCAGCGCTGAGGTTTGCTCTTGAGTCCCCTCGACTCGACTCGACTCGCTTCGCTTTGGCGGACAGCCGAGGCGGCTGTCCCTACGTGGTCTTGCTCTTGACGGCAGTCTCGGTAGCGCCCAGAATAGAAATTCACTTCGAGGTGACCATGCTGCCCTATCTGTTCGTGCTGCTCGCTATCGCCATCCGGTTCTTTCCCTTTCTCGGGTTGAACCTGCCGCATGCGTGGCATTTCACGCCACTGGCGGCGTCGCTGCTGTTTTTCGGAGCTCGCGGCTCACGCCGGCAGATGTGGATCCCGCTCGTGTTGCTGGCCGGCACGGATGTTGTTCTGACCCGCTACGCATGGCACTACCCCTTCACTTGGGACACGCTGATTACCTGGGTGTGGTATGCAGCGATCCTGTGGCTGGGAACGAATCTTCGCGAAAAAGCTGGATTCTGGCGCGTGGTTGTAGCAGCAGCCGCCAGTTCTGTGTCTTTCTTTATCGTCAGCAACTTTGCCGTTTGGGCAGCGTGGCCACAGATGTATCCCAGGACGCTCGCCGGATTGATTTCATCCTACGAGGCGGCGATTCCGTTTTTCCGGGGCACCGCGGTCAGCGACCTATTCTTCTCTCTCGCGATGTTCAGTGTTCCCGCCCTGCAGCAGGCGATCGCGGGCCGGTTGCGGAGTTCCGGCGACCATACCGCCGCGGTCTAGTACTAGTTCACGGGGTGCTGAGTTTTGGCGCCGTTCTCCGAAAGGGGAACGGCGTTCTTCTTTAATCTCCGGGTTCTGGCCAACAACCAAAGAATCAAACCTACCTCCAGGATCGCTCCCGAGAGCAGCATCCAGTGGTGTTTGAAAATGCCACCGAAGTGGCCGATGACCTGCGGGCCGAACCAAAGCACCAGGATCGACAAAACAAAGAAGCGGACAAATCGTCCGGCGAAGATCGCGATCAGGAAATCGCGGAATCTCATTTCGAATACGGCAGCTCCGAGCACAAACACTTTGAAGGGCATGGGCGGCGGCAGCATGCCCGGGAGCATCAGCGCCCAGAACTCGTTGCGCTCAAATGACTGATGAATCTTCAGGAATCGCTCCTCGCTGATCCGCTTGCGCAGAACTTTTTCGCCTCCCAGATATCCGATGACGTATAGAGGAACGCTGCCGAGAGCGGATCCGAGCGATGCCATGACGACGTATAGGAGCATTCGCTTGCGATCCTGATACACGTAGCTGGCGACGATAAAATCGACGGGCATGCCGAGCAGAGCGCTGTCGGCAAAGGCGATCACGAAAGGCCCCCAGATTCCGAGTACCTTCATCAGCCCCAGGATCCACGCCGTGTAACGAGCCAGAATGTGTCCGATGCGTTTCAATCCGAATATTCAGTGTACGTGATGGAAAAGAAGTGCGTCAGTCCGCAAAGTGCGGCGAATCGCGGTTGTTTCTTTCCAGTGATCTATTTGTGTCCTGTTATCATCGCTAGCTTTGGAGCCCCCCTATGCATGCGATTCGCTTGCTTTGCCTGTTGCTGATCAGCGCGTTCGCGGCCGCCCAGCAGTTTGATGTTGTGCTCGAAGGCGGCCGGGTGATGGATCCCGAGACCGGCCTTGATGCCGTTCGAAATGTCGGCATCCGCGGTGGCACGATCGCGCAAATCTCTACCGAGCCGTTATCGGGACGACGTGTCATTCATGCGGCTGGACTGGTTGTCGCTCCTGGATTCATCGATCTGCATCAGCATGGCCAGGAACTCGCGAGCCAGCGAGTAAAGGCTTTCGACGGGGTGACGACCGCTCTCGAAATGGAAATCGGAGTGCCAGATGTAGCCCAGTTCCTTAAATTCAAAGAAGGGCAATCGCTGATTCACTACGGCACGACCGCGAGCCATGTGGCGGCGCGGGCGCTGGTCTTCGGTGCGCCGCTCAACGCGGGGAATATCGGGCCGCACGCGGGTATTCCGGAAATTCTGCCAAAAAGCGGCCCTGCGACCGACCAGAACGCCACACCCGAACAAATCGGCAGAATCAAACAGCGCTTGCAACATGAATTGGACGCCGGCGCTCTCGGCATCGGCATGGGCATTCAATACACGCCCGGCGCGACGCGGCTCGAGGTCATTGATATCTTTCGCTTCACCGCCCAACACGAATTACCGGTTTACACGCATATGCGCAGCTTCGGGCGCAAAGAGCCAGGCTCGGCGATCGAAGCCCTCGAAGAAGTGATTGGAGCAGCCGCGATCTCAGGAGCGCCTCTTCATATCGTTCACATCAACAGCACATGCCTGCTGGACACCATCGAATGCCTGTCGCTGATTGAGGGAGCCCGCGCCCGCGGCCTGGATGTGACGACCGAGGCCTATCCCTACATCGCCGGAATGACGGGCATCAATTCCGCTCTCTTCAATCCGGGCTGGCGCGAAAAGCTCGGTATCGAGTACAGCAACCTTGTCCTGCCAAACACGGGCGAGCACCTCACGAAAGAGCGATTCGAAGCACTGCACAAGTCCAGCCAGGCGCAGGACGTGCTTGTCTTCGCGAACACTCAGGAAATGGTGGACGCGACCATTCCGAACCCGCTGATCATGATCGCGAGCGATGGAGCGGACGGGCATCCGCGCAATGCAGGAACTTATTCGCGCGTGCTGGCGCAATATGTCCGTGAGAAGAAAACGCTGAGTCTGATGGACGCACTGCGCAAGATGACGCTGATGCCCGCGCAGGTGCTGGAGAGGTCAACTCCCGCCGCTCGCCACAAGGGGCGTTTGCAGGAGGGCGCTGATGCGGACATTGTTGTGTTTGATCCAGCGACGATCAGCGACCGATCTACATTCGAGAAGCCGATGGAGCCTAGCGTGGGTGTTCACGAGCTGCTGGTTGGAGGGACGCTAGTGATCGATGATGGAAAGCTGGTGCCTAATGCGTATCCAGGGCGGGCGATTTTGGGGCCGGGGAATTCCACAAGCCATTAGAAAGGGCGCCGCCGTGACAAAAGTCGTCGCGGCCGGACAGCCGAGGGCGGCTGTCCCCACATGAGCTTATTCGTGCTCTGTTTTGCCGCTTAGAAGATCGATCGCGTGCGGCAACAGAGCCGCGACCGCTTCCAGCGACTCCATAGCACCCCTTGGGCTTCCGGGGAGGTTGAGGATCAGGGCCTTTCCCCTGACGCCACATACTCCACGGCTCAGCGCGGCGAATGGAGTCTTCTTCATTCCCTCGCTGCGCATCTTTTCCGCAACGCCGTCGAGTAATCGATCGCAGACTTTCGTGGTGGTCTCGGGTGTGACATCGCGCGCGGCGATTCCAGTTCCACCCGTCGTGACGATCAATCGCACCTCGCGAGCCAGACGGATCAACAGATTTTGAATTTGGATTTCGTCGTCGGAAACGACTTCCCGGGCGACCACAGAGAACTGGAGTTTCTCGAGCAGTTCCGCGACTGCCGGCCCTGACGCATCCTTCCGCTCGCCGCGGGCACAGGAATCGCTGACGGTCACAACCGCAGCAGTCAGACCCGCCTTGGGATCAGCCATCGAGAAGAACGTCTTCCTCTTCGTCTTTCCTGCGGCTTACCGGGACGGATGGCGCCGTAGCGGCGACCGGGGCCGAGGCAGTCTCCACGGGCGCGGCTTCAGGTTCTCCACCGCTGTCCCGGGACGATTCATCGAGCAAGCGCAGCCCTTCCATCAGAAGCCCTTGGGTATTGAGTTGCGTGGTCTCCTGGCCGGTCTTGCCCTCGAAGTTGAGCTGGAAGTTTCCGCCGGTCCAGCGCAGAACTTTGAACACAGCCTGATCACCGACCAGGGACCCGTAGGTGGCGTGCTTGACCTGGCCCTCAACGAAAAATACTTCGCACTTGTCGCCTTCGTAGCTGAGCGAAAGCTGGCAGCTCTTGCGGCCCATCTCCAGCGACTGCATGAGGTCGATGACATTCATCTGCGAGAGATTGCCACGCACGACTCCGTCGGAGGGGGCGGTCTTGGCCATCTTTTCCAGCGCAATACGATCGATCAGGCGCTTGATGCGGCGGGTTGCCTCTTTCAGAAAAAACGGCTTTTCGAGATAGTCGTCGGCAGCGTCCTGGGGAGAAAGACGCTCGGCAATATCTACCTTGCTAGCCATCAACATCGCGGAGAAATTCGCAGTCGCCGGACGGCTCTTGAGTTTTTCGACGAGTTGACGGCCATCCATCCCGGGCATGCGATAGTCGCAAACGAGCAGGTCGGGAACATCGTCCACGGCCTTCAGCAGCGCGTCGGCAGCGTCGGTGGCCGTCGTGACTGTAGCCAGCGAAGACAGGGCCTGCTGCAGCATCGCCAGCACCATCGGGTTATCGTCTACCAGCAGCAGCTTGAGGTTATCGGCCATGAATCCGTGTGGCGTCGTTATTTTCGGCGCCGGTAGTCTCCGCTCTTGCCTCCACTCTTGCGTTCCAACACAATTTCGCGAATCTCGATGCCTTTATCGGCGGCCTTCAGCATGTCGTAGATAGTCAGCGCCGCAACACTGACGGCGGTCAAGGCTTCCATCTCGACTCCGGTTTCAGCGGTCGTAGCAACTTTCGAGGTAATCGCGAGGCCATTCTCGCACACGCGCACCTCGACATCAACGAGCGACAGCGGCAGTGGATGACACATCGGAATCAACTCCCAGGTGCGCTTAGCCGCCATGATGCCTGCCACACGCGCTACTTCCAGAGGATCGCCTTTGGGATTCGACGGCAGTGCCCCTAGAACGGCTGCGCTGATTGCCACGAAACCGCTAGCCTCGGCTTCACGCTTCGTAGCGGACTTGCCGGAAACATCGACCATTCGGGCGCGTCCGGCTCGGTCGTAGTGGGAGAGCTTGTTGGGCATGTCGGACGCGTTGAGCGTCGTAGATATCTTACATGGACGGCGTTCGTTGGGGTTCCGCTCTCACCGCAGCATGATGGGTACGAATTCTCCGGACGTGATGAATTCACGGTCCGGAGGAATGACGATGTAGCAGTTCGCGCGTGCGGTTGCTGCGATGTCTCCGGAGCCCTGCCAGGGCACTAGTTCCACCTGCGAAGCCTCGAATTCACCCGAAAGGATCGCCGGCAGGAAACGCTTCAGGCCGGGTTTCACACGGATTTCAGATTGCAATTTGGCGAAGACAAATTGCAGTGTCCGCGGAGACATGCCGGCGAGTGCTTCCAGCATGGGGCGAGCGAAGAGTTCGAACGTCACCATCGTCGAGACTGGGTTTCC
>QIAL01000078.1:10509-17106 GCA_003225535.1 Acidobacteriota bacterium
CGGCCCATCGAGACTCCTCCGGTCATCAGCAGCAAGTCCGATTTGAGGCCTTCTTCGATTAAGGTCTGCAGCTTCCGCGGTTCGTCGGGAGCAATTGGCAGCAGAACGGGCTCGCCTCCAGCATTGCGAATCTGGACCGCCAGAGAATAGCTATTCGAGTTGCGAATTTGGGTGGGACCGGGAGTAGTGTCGACGGTGACAATTTCGTCTCCCGTTGTGAGCACCGCGACTTGTGGGTGCTTGTAAACCTGTACCCGCGATTGTCCCGCCGACGCGGCCAGGGCGATCGCTGCATCGTTCAAGCGCACGCCACGCTCCACCAAAACGCTGCCCTGCTTGGCCTCTGCGCCGGAGGGAACAATGTTCTCTCCGCTCGCAGCGCTCCTCTGAATCTCGACCCCCTTGCCTTGCTGCGCGGTGTACTCGACCATCACCACCGCGTCGGCGCCAGAAGGAACCGGTGCTCCCGTCATGATTGACGCGGCTTGCCCTTTTCCAATGTGTTTGGGAATGTTTTCGAGGCTCTCGCCCGCTCTGATTTCCCCAATCACATCCAGACTCGCGGGAACACGGGCCAAATCGGCGGCGCGCACTGCGTACCCATCGCGAGTAGAGCGAGGGAACGGCGGAAGATCACGATCAGCCAAGATAGATTTAGCCAGCACTCGACCACTTGCAGCGAGAAGATCGACGGACTCGGTCTTCAATTGACGTACTTGTGACGCCTGCTGTTCGACGGCACGTCGAGCATCTTCAAAGCTCAAAACAGCGGGAAATTGTGCAACTGGCATGAAACGATCATAGAGGATGAAGAGGATGTTGGTGGCGCGGACAACAGCCCTAATCAGTCGAGGGGCTGCTTTCTATTCGTAGCCAATGGATTTATGCTTATCGGGCGAGTTCCTGACCCAGCGCGCCCGGATTGCTGGCGAACGACAGTCCGGTCTCGAGGTCGATCACCCGGTCCTGCACAAGTTGCGCGATCTCAGAATCGAAGTGTTGCATTCCCTCCGATTCTCCGCCTTTAATCGCGTCGAGCAAGCTGTTGTTCTCACGCTCGCCCTTCTCAATGCACTCGCGGGTGTGCAAGGTGGCTTTCATGATCTCGAAGGCAGCCACCCGGCCGCTGCGATCAGATTTCGGCATGAGCCGTTGGCAGATGATGTAGCGGAATGACTTGGCAAGCCGCTCGCGAACCAACTTCTGCTCCGCCGGGGAAAACGAACTGACGATCCGCTCCACGGTCTTGGATGCATCCATGGTGTTCAGGCTGGAGAGAACCAGATGCCCGGTCTCCGCCGCTTCCAGCACGATTTCCATGGTCTCGCGGTCGCGCATCTCGCCCACCAGAATCACCTTTGGCGCCTGCCGCATGGCCGAACGCAGCGCATGCGCGAAGCTGGGCGTGTCACTATGCAGCTCGCGCTGGTGGATGGTCGAGCACTTGTGGTTGTGCAGAAACTCGATGGGATCTTCGATCGTGATGATGTGGTAATACTTCTCGCGGTTGATCGCGTCGAGCAGCACCGCCAGCGTGGAGGATTTGCCGGAGCCGGTTGATCCGGTAACGAGAACAATCCCATCCCTAAGTTTGGTGATTTCGGTCAATTGTTGCGGCAGCCGGAGCGCGGCAAAATCCGGAATATTGGTCGGGATCACACGCAACACAACGGCACAACTGCCACGCTGAATAAAAACGTTGACCCGGAACCGCGCCACTCCCGGCAATCCATAGGAAATGTCGCAGGATCCATGTTCGCGCAGGGTATTGATGGCTTGCTTGTTGTCGCCTATCAGATCCGCAGCGATATGACGCGTATCGTCGGCGCTAAGAACCGTGTGCCCATGCACCTGCACGGGGATCATCTGCCCGTAGACTTGCACTTGCGGCGGGCGGCCTGGTGAGAAGACCAGGTCGCTGATCTTTTCGGCAGCGCGCAGCATGGCCCCAAGTAGAGCCGGAGTGGCTACCCGGCCGTTTCCAGAGAAATCTTCAAGGGCAACGGAGATCGGAGCAATTGTTGGTGCTGCCATTCGTCCTCACACACGGGAATCGCACGCACCACAGATTGGAAGAAAGCTGATGAATTAACTGTACCGCGCGCCGGCCCGCCTGCGAAGGACAGTAAGTCCATAGCCCTTCGTAACCAGCATCAAAACCAAAGGGACGGCTTACTGCCGTCCCTGTTGGTCCGTCTAAGTTGTTGTTACTTAATAAGATACGACCTTACTTCTTAGGCGGCTTTTTCTTGGTGCCATAGCTGGTCTCAACCGTGGAGCCGATGCTCGTCAGCAGATCCTTTGCGCTCTGCGCGTTCGGACCAGTGGGAGCAATCTCCAAGTACTTCTGGAAGGCCTCCGCGGTTCCGGGAGGCGCAATCGTCTTGTCACCCTGCAGGGTGGCTTTGCCGAGCAGGTTGACACCCTTCTGGTAGTAGGCCTCGGCCCGTGTCGGGTCGGCAGCGATGGCCTTGTCGAACGCGGCATTGGCATCGTCAACACGGCCTGCGTTGGTGTAAACGGCGCCGATGTTGAAGTATGCCGCGCCAGCCTGGGCAGGGTCAGCTTTTGCCGCGGCCTCGTAGCTCTTCACCGCATCATCAACCTTCTGCGACTTGGCGTAGGCGTCGGCCATGTTGATATAGAACCCGGCGAGCTGCTGGTTCGCCTTGGCGGTGTCTTTCTCTTTGCCGTTTTGCACCGCATCCTGCTTCAGCTGGATTGCTTTCTGGTATGCGTCTACCGCCGACTCGTAGCGCTTCTGCCTCTCTGCCTTATCCGTCTGCGCCACGGCCGACAAGCGATAAGCATCACCGAGGCGATACCAGAGAACGTCGCGGGTCGCATCGATCTGATTGGCTTCGGTGAGCGCGGCGATCGCCGTATCGTAGTCCTTCGCAGTGATGGCCTGGTTGGCCGCGTCAAGCTTAGCCTGCAGATTCTTGACAGTATTGGTTTCCTTTTGCTGCTTCGCCTGTTGCTCTTGCAGCGCCTTCACCTGCTCCGGAGTGAGGCCTTCCCCTTTTGCCTGCTTCTCCTGCTCTTTCTTCTGATCAAAGTCCAGTGTATTTTCGTCGAGCTGAACCGGAAAGCCCTTTACGAAGTCCAGGGTTTTGTTGGCCTTCATGTCATCGGCAGTTTTGTACAGCGAGACGTTGTACTTGCCAGGGGTGAGTCCGAGAGAGAAATACTCACCTTTCTTGTTCGTCTTCAGCTGGTATTTCTGACCGTTATCCTGATTGGCAAAAATAACGATCGCGTCGGCGATGGGATTGCCCTGGGCATCCTTGCATGTTCCCTTCACTGTTCCTGAAGCCTGAGCGAAAGCCGCAGGGGCAGACAAGGCCGCGGTTAATAGAGTGATCAAAACAATTGAAAAATGCTTCTTCATATTGCCTCCCGGCAACGAAAAATTCTATCGGGCCGCATAGGGAATCGGATCCTGGATTCCCGCGGCCTGGAACGCGCGCAGGCGCAGCACACAGCTATCGCATACTCCGCAGGCCTGATCCGCGTGGCTGTAACACGACCAAGTTAAATCGAAGGGCGCACCCAATTCAAGGCCGAGGCGCACAATCTCGGCTTTCCGCATGGCTATGAGAGGTGTAACGATTTCGATGTTCCCTTCCTTCGTGCCCGCCTTCACCACCTCATTGAACGCTTTGTAGTAGACGGGACGACAGTCCGGATATCCCGAACTGTCCGGCTCCACGGCGCCGATATAAACCTTCTGTGCGCCGAGCACCTCGGCCCAACTGACGGCAGCCGCCAGAAAATGCGCGTTCCGGAAGGGCACGTATGTGATCGGAACATCGTGCCCGACTGCCTCCGAGCGGGGCACAGCAATCGATTCATCCGTGAGGGCAGATCCGCCGATCATCCCGAGCGCCTCATTCCTAATGATCAGGCGATCTTGAATTCTCAAACGATCGCAGACGGCTTGAAAGCTTTGTTGCTCACGGGCCTCTGTACGTTGCCCGTAGCGGACATGCAGAGCAGCGGTGTCATGATCACGTACTGCCAAAGCGGCGCAAACGCACGAGTCCATCCCGCCACTAAGGAGTACGACCGCTCTCGCACCCTTTTGCGACAAATGCTTCAAACCCCCTTCGTCGCCGGGTCCCATATGAATTTATGCAATTGCAGACCCAGCCGGGCTGGGACGTTGTCGGCGATCATCCACTCCGCAAGCTCTTGCGGATCGAGCAGGCAGTGTGAGCTGTTGCGAGTTCCACTTGCCTCTTTTCGGAATGCGGGAGAAAACAGGACTGCATTAACCTTCTCGCCGAGCCTATGTCGGGCAACAAATTCTCGGGCGAAATCATAATCGGCGCGACTGCTGAGGACGAACTTGACCTCGTCGCGATCGGTCAGCACCTCGAGGGTCTCGCGCCGAAAGGTATCCCCTTCGCCGGAATCCGGACATTTCACGTCTACGATTTTCACAACACCGGCTGGAACGCGCTCCAGCGGCCGCTCTCCGCTCGTCTCGAGCAGCACGGTGTAACCATGCGCCAACAACTGCTGCATCAATGGAACAAGTTCCCGCTCCTGCAGCATCGGCTCGCCCCCGGTGATCTCTACCAATCCCCCGCCAGGACTGAGCTGCAGCACTTCGTCCAGCACTTCTTCCATCGATAGCTTACGGCCACCGAAAAACGTGTACTCGCTATCGCACCAGGTGCAGCGGAGATTGCAGCCCGTCAGGCGCACGAACACGCACGGCAGACCCGTATAGGTCGACTCACCTTGCAGCGATTTGTAGATTTCGGTGATTTGCATACAGCGCCGTCGGCGCGGCTATCCTTCCGCGCTTCAAGTAGGGTCACAATTCGGAATACTTCGCCGTCGTCGTGTCGGTCTCGAAGACGGTCACGTCTTTCACACGAACCCGGCCCTTGGTTACGGACTGCAGACGGGTATTCGACTCATCGTAGAAATATTTGGCCAGATTCTCGGCCGACGGATTGATTGCCGTGAAGGGCTCGATGTCGTTGATCATCTGATGGTCGAGTCGTTCGATCACATGCTTCATGACTTCGCGCAAATCCTTGAAGTCAAGCAACAATCCCGCCTTGTCGAGCTCTGCCCCCGCCAGCGTGACACGAATCTTGTAGTTGTGGCCGTGCGGATTCTCGCACTTGCCCTTGTAGTTGCGCAGGTAGTGGCCTGCGGCAAACGAATCTTCAACCGTGACTTCGAACATGATCCCCCAAGGCGCCTCAGCTACGAAACCCTATTTTACAGCCCGGCTCGAATCTTTGCGCCTCACCCGGCAGTGTCAGCTTTAGAAGGCCCGAGGCCCACGTTCGGTGCATAAGAGGGCGAAGGGTAGAGAGAAGCACCTGGCGGCCGCCGGCTTAACCACTTCTCCTTGCCGATTTGTTGATTCCTTACTATAATGTAAGGAATATATGGCAATAGCAACCATGACTTCCAAGGGGCAGGTCACGATTCCGGCGAGAGTCCGGCAGGCCCTTGGTCTCGATTCCGGGGACCGCATCGAGTTTGTCGAGATCGCCAAGAACCAGTTCGCGATCCTTCCAGCCACCGGCTCAGTACGGGAACTTAGAGGACTCTTGCGAGAGCGACCGAAGAAGCCTGTTTCCATCGAGGACATGAACCGCGCCATTGCAAAGGGCGCTTCGCGCTCGCGATGATCGGGATCGACACCAACGTGCTGGCTCGCTATATCGCCGAGGATGATGCCACTCAGAGCGCTGCTGCCGCCAAGGTCATAGAGTCCCTTTCGGCTGAATCGCCGGGCTTCGTTCCCCTCGTGGTCATTGCCGAACTAGTCTGGGTGCTCCAGTTTTCCTACCGATTCAGCAAACGTGAGCTTGCGGATGTTGTTGAGAAACTGCTGCGGAGCGCGGAACTCATGATTGAAAACACCGAGATTGTGGCCCAAGCGTTGCGCGAATTTCGCGTCAGCCGCGCGGATTTTGCCGATTGTCTGATTGAGCGCGGCGCCCACGCCGCTGGATGCCAGCACACCGTGACGTTTGACAAGCGGGCCGCCACCATCGCGAACATGCGGCTGATCTAGTAATCAAACCTCTCCGCCCACGCCAAAGAAGCCTTCCACCACACGAAGGTCTGTCGTCCTCTTATAGTTCGGCAGGCTATCAATAAAAATGCGCCCGTATTGCTTCTTCAGAATGCGGTTGTCGAGCAGCACCAGCAGACCACGGTCATGCAGCGAACGGATGAGCCTTCCAAATCCCTGCTTCAACGTGATGACCGCTGCCGGCACCTGATATTGAAAGAAAGCATTGCCACCACATGTGTCGATCGCCTTGACGCGCGCCGCGACCACCGGATCACTCGGCACAGCAAACGGCAAGCGATCGATAATCACGCAACTGAGTTGCTCGCCCTGCACGTCCACACCCTGCCAGAAAGAAGACGTAGCAAATAGCACGGCATTTGGCGTCAGGCGAAACTCCTCAAGCAGCGCGCTCTTCGGAGCATCGCCTTGCCGCAGCATGGGGAATTCCATCTCCCCCAAAAGCCGCTGGTATATGTCGTGCATCTGCGCGTAACTGGTGAAGAGCACGAAGGCGCGCCCGCGGGTGATCTCGAGCAATTTGCGGA
>QIAL01000079.1 GCA_003225535.1 Acidobacteriota bacterium
CTTCATTGATGTCCAGCGTGGCTGCGATTTCACGCGGCGACATTTCTTCGATTGCCGACAGGATCAGAGGAGCGCGCAGTTTCTCAGGCAAGGCGGCAATCATTTTTTCGAGAACCGCGCCAACTTGAGTTCCCTGGATCGTCTGATCCGCGGATGCATCCGATGAAAGAACTTCCGGCATCGGTTTCTCTGGATTCTCCAGCGGAATCTCCTGCTTGCCTGCGTTTCGCTTACCGAACTCCACCGCGACCCGCCACGCAATGCGCGCCAGCCAGGTTTTCGGATCTTCCACCTCCGCCAGCCTTGAGCTGTAGCGCACCACGCGCAGGAACGTCTCCTGAGTGGCATCTTCCGCCTCGTGATGCCGGCGCAGCACTGCATACGCAATGCGGTAAACGAGCCGCGAGTGTGTTCGAACCAGCGCTTCGAGAACTTCATCTCGACTGCGCTCGGCCGTCGCCGCTCCGCTCAGGATCGCCTCTGTTGCCAGCACCCGTCTTCCCTCAATCATGAAGACCGCGTTCAGGATGATTCTGTTCAGGAATTTCTGAGGGGAGAACGTCCGTAGAGACGTTGCTTGCAACGTCTCTGCCTGAGCCGCTCAGGAATTGTGGCTAGGGGTGCTGTCGGCAGAGACGTAACAAGTTACGTCTCCACAAAGCCGACCATCACCGGCTCCGTTTCCAGCCGGACGCCCCAGATTTCCTCGACGCGCTGCTGGATCTGATCTTTCAATCCGAGAATCTCGGCGGCGGTGGCCCCGCCGCGGTTCACGATGGCTAACGCATGTTTACTGGAGATTCCCGCGCAGCCGGACCTATACCCGCGGGCAAATCCCGAGTGCTCGACCAGCCACGCTGCGGAAACTTTCCGGCTCTTCTCTAGCGCCGGATAACTGGGGATCGAGAGCTGCTTGGCTTCCGCGCGTTTCCTTAGATCTTCGTGCTGCGCCTCAGAGAGCACCGGATTCTTGAAGAACGATCCCGCACTCCGACAATCAGGATCGCCCTCCACAATCAACATCCCCTTGCGTGCGCGGATGTAACGTACCGCCTCTCGAGTCTCGGCGAGATTGGGCACCGTTTCGCGTCCTTCGAAGTGACGCTTCAGGTCGGCGTATTCAAGGTGAGGTTCGCCACCTGGCGCGAGCGCGTAAGTGACCCGCAGAATAATGAAGCGTCCGCGCTCCGTGGTGTTGAAGATGCTCGATCGATACGAGAAGCCGCAAGCCTCATTGCAAAGCTCGCGCACATGATTGTCCTTGAGATCGAACACCTCGACCGACTTGATTGCGTTCGAAACTTCCTGGCCGTACGCTCCGACATTCTGCACCGGCGTGCCCCCGACGCTACCAGGGATTCCGCTGAGGCACTCGACTCCGGCACAGTGCGCCATGACTGCATGCGACACGAAGCGATCCCAGGATTCTCCGGCACCAACATCAAACAGCGCGCTGCCATCCTCTGCGGCTCCCGTGCTCCGGTCGATGCCCGATATTCCAATCTTCAGTACGAGTCCAGGCCAACCCGAGTCGGCGACCACAAGATTGCTTCCGCCTCCAAGAACAAAAAGCGGAACATTACTGGTTCGTGCAAAACGGACGGATTGTTCGACCTCCGCGATTGTCTTGGCCTCGACAAAAAAACGGGCAGGGCCTCCGATGCGAAAGGTCGTCAACGGCGCGAGCGCAATATTTTCCTGCACCTGCATCGATGATCCACTATACACAGCGATTTATGTGATTTTCTCGTGGTTTTCCTGGCACATTGCGAGAGTGTCGTGCACTTTCCCAGTCAGAATCCGGTTAGAATGAGAAGAGACTCGAACAGGAGAAACAAGCAAATGCCGATGTATCCCGAAATCATGTGTGTTCCGATGCGCGAGGAACTAACCCGCCTGGGTATCCAGGAACTGCGCACCGCCGAGGAAGTCGATAAGGCGGTGCAGGCCCCCGGAACGACGATGGTGGTTGTGAATTCTATTTGCGGTTGCGCGGCGGGGCGCATGCGTCCTGCGGTCCGCCTGGCGTTACAAAATGGCGTGCGCCCGGACCATGCCTACTCGGTCTTTGCCGGCCAGGAAACCGAAGCGACGGATCGTGCCCGCGGTTACTTTACCGGATATCCGCCCTCTTCCCCGTCGATCGCGATTCTGCGCGACGGCCAGCTTGTGTACATGCTTCCTCGCCGTGACATCGAATCCCGCGAAGCTCCCGCCATTGCAGCCGACTTGAAAGCTGCCTTCGACCGCTTCTGCGGCAAGCCCGCCGCGGTGGAATCGTAGCCCAAAAGCTGACTCCAAAGTCGGATAGCTCAAAGCTTGTCCTTACATCCATTGACGGCCCTGCCCGCATCTCTCTATTCTCGAAGAGACTCCATTCGAAGGACGGTTCATGAAGAAGCTTGCCCTGTTGGCCCTGTTGGCACTCGAACTCGCGGTTTGTGGATGCGGCACCAGCGGTGCCCCATCGAACACCACGAATACCCAGGCCACCGGAAACTGGGAGGCGCAGCTTACCGGGGGTACCGAACAGGCGAGCCTGCTGAACTTCGTTACCACCTTCACAGTCACTAATAGCGGCCCACTCAGTGTGACCGGCTTTGGTTTCTTCAATGCGGGATCGTGTTTTGCAACCGGCACGAATGCCGAAACCGTTACCGGTAACGCCAGCTTCACCACTAGTTCAACGAACACAGTTACAGGTACGCTCACTTTGACGGTGACGTCGGCCACGAATGGGAGTGTGTTGACATTAGGTACGCCGGCCCCCGCAACCCTGACCGGAACCTCCAACGGAACGACCACCACGACCGGTTCGCTCAGCAACGGGATCGTTGTGGGTCAGTGGTCCCTGTCGCCCGGCAGCAACGTTACCGGTTGCAACTCGGCTAGCGGGAATTTCATCATGTGTCAGGGCGAAGCCACCTGTACTCCGACGACATCTGCCGCTGCCATCAAGAAGCCCGAATAGCCGACTCTTCCTTCGTCCTATATTTCTGCTATACAGTGAGAGCCATGAAGCGCTCGCTTCGTGAGATCGCGGAGTCGCTGCAAACCCGCCTGATTGGCGACGGCAAAATTGAAATCACGGGGGTGTCGAGCCTCGAATCGTCATCCCCGAATCATCTTGTGTTCGTCGACGATGAGAAACATCTCGCGGGTGCGCTGAAATCCCGGGCGGGTGCGATCATTGCAGGAGAGTTTGCCGCCTCTGTGAATGCCGATCGTCCTCTGCTCATCAGCGATCACCCAAAGCTGGCCTTCGCCCGCGCTGCGCGCATCTTGGCTTCCGATGATGGGCGACAGCAGGGGAGTATTCACCCCAGCGCCGTGATTGATCCGTCGGCCACGTTAGGGGTGGGCGTTCGGGTCGAGGCTCGAGCGGTCGTGGGCGAGGGCGCACAAATTAAGGATGGTACCCGAATCAGTGCCGCGTCCGTCATTGGCGCCGGCGTTACGATCGGCAGCCACTGCGAAATTTATCCGAACGTCACCATTTATCCGGGCACCACCGTGGGCGACCGCGTACTGATTCATGCCGGGGCGGTGCTCGGCAGCGATGGCTTTGGCTACGTGCGCGACGGAAAAACGGGGCACTACGAAAAGTTTCCCCAGGTCGGACGTCTCGTGATTGAAGACGATGTCGAGATCGGCGCGAATGCCACGGTCGACCGCGGAGCGCTCGAGGAGACCCGCATCCGGCGAGGCACGAAGATCGACAACCTGGTGCACGTCGGGCACAACTGCGATATCGGGGAAGACGTGGTGATCGCCGCGCAGACAGGCCTCTCCGGCAGCATCGTGATCGAAAATGCCGTTGTGCTGGGTGGGCAGGTCGGCATCGGCGAGCACGCAACCATTGGCGAGGGAGTCATGCTGGGCGGCCAGGGCGGCGTTTTGCCCAACAAGATTCTACGCGGCAAGGGCGTGGCGTTCTGGGGAACTCCCGCGCAACCGTTGCGACAATACTTGAAGCAACTGGCAACGCTAGCGCGGCTGGCTAAGAAGGATGGAACATAAACGTTTTGGGAAGGGCACGGCTTCACAACATGCGGGAAAATGCCGCGCAAGCTTGATTTGAAAGGGCACGGCTTCAGCCGTGCCGCTTAGTCCGCACAAAGACGCGGGCTTTAGGCCCTGAGGGAACGGTGCGCGTCGGGAGTATGTGATGTCGTTGGTCGTCATCGGAGGACATTCACGCAGCGTGGGCAAAACCAGCGTCGTCGCCGGCCTGATCTCCGCCCTCCCCGAATTCGAATGGACTGCGGCCAAGATCACCCAATACGGCCACGGAATCTGTTCAGCCAACGGTGAAGCGTGCGACTGTG
Source organism: Acidobacteriota bacterium (assembly GCA_003225535.1). Lineage (GTDB taxonomy): Bacteria > Acidobacteriota > Terriglobia > Terriglobales > Acidobacteriaceae > Sulfotelmatobacter. The sequence goes on from QIAL01000079.1 coordinate 4,329, forward strand.
CCACAGGGGACCATTCCTGGGCGATCACAGAAGAGCGCGACCGGGCGGGTGAGTCCGACACGTCGCGCTTTTTAGTAGCCGGAGCCGCGCGGGTCTTCTGGGTACGAACCGAGCAGGGAAGACTCGCCGAGGCGATGCCGACGTTGCGCAAACGTCTGGAGGGGGCGCGCAATGTGATCATCGAGTCCAATAGCGTCCTGAAATTCCTGCGGCCCGATCTGTATCTCACAATCTTCAATCCTGCCACCGCAGACTTCAAAAAATCCGCACAAGAATTTCTCGATCGCGCGGATGCGGTAATCCTGCACCAATCGCCCACGACGCCGTCGTGGCAATCAGTCTCACTGAAACCGGTTGCGGGCTGCCGAGTGTTCCCGATTCAGCCCCCGAACTACGTGACTCCGCAGCTAGTGGACTTTGTACGCGCCAAGATAAGCAATGTAGCGGTCCCCAAATAAATGCCAGCGACCACACCAAACTTGTCATCCTGAGGCCGGCGGTCTTGCGGGCCGAAGGCCCTATGCAACCTGCCCACAGCATTAATGCTGTCAGCGAGTTCACAGGTCCTTCGCTTTGCTCAGGATGACAGAGATAACGGAACTGTTAACGGGCCACTGAGAACTGAGAACTGAGAACTGAGAACTGAGAACTGAGAACTCTTCCCGCTCTTTGCTATTCTTCCCACGTGCGCCAAATCCACCCCAGCGCCTGGCTTCTCGTCGCTCTGTCAGCAGTCCTGCAGACAGTGATCTTCCCGCTGCCGGGCGTCTACATACTTTCCTGGTTTGCCATCGCGCCGTTGCTGATTGCCCTGCTGCGGGCACGCCCCGCCGGGGAGTTGGAAGTCGCGGGCTCGGTCCGCCTGCAGCCGGCCACGCCGTGGCAGGGATTTCTGCTGGGCTACGTCTGCGGCATCGTGTGGTATGGCGGAACTTGCTATTGGATCTACGACACCATGCGCCAATACGGCGGCCTGAGCGCGCCCATGGCGCTGCTGGCCCTCTTTCTTTTTTGCTGTTATCTCGGCCTGTATCACGGAGTCTTCGGACTGGTTGTGAGTTTGCTCGCCCGTCCTCACGACCATCGCCGAGCCTTGGTGCTGGCTCCATTCCTGTGGGTCGCCATCGAACTGGCGCGAACCCGCATCAGCGGATATCCCTGGGCCCTGCTCGGTATTTCCCAGATCGATAACGTCGCGCTCTGCCGCATCGCCGGCTTTACCGGGGTGTACGGAATTTCTTTCGAAATCGTGCTTGTCAATGTCGCGATTGCGGCTGCATTTCTGATCCCGCGGGCGAAACGAGGCATGATGTTTGCCGCTGCGCTCGCCGCCGCCGCGGTGTTGCAATCGGGTAGGCTCGTCGAAGCTCCACCCGCAAAGGCCGACCACGCGGCCTTGCTGGTGCAGCAGAACATCCCGGTTGCGGCCGATTGGACTCCCGCCCAACTCGAGCAGACGCTGCGCGAACTGACTGAACTTACCGCCAACTCCACAACGCACAATGCGGGCACGAAGATCGATCTCGTCGTCTGGCCTGAATCCCCTGCACCCCTTTTCACAAACGATGGGAACTTCCGAGCGATCGTTAGCGACATGGCTCGTAAGACAGACGCCTGGATCGTCGTCGGTGCGATCGGGAGCGACGCAGCCCATCCCAACGACGAAGGACCTCTGTTCAACTCTGGCGCTCTGATCAGCCCGCAGGGCGACTGGACGGCGCGGTACGACAAAGTTCACCTCGTCCCCTTCGGAGAATATCTTCCGTTCCCGAGTTTGTTTTCTTTTGCGGGAGGCTTGACCAAGGAAGTCGGCCAGTTCGGGCGTGGCAAGTCGCGGCAGCCCTTGAACGCCGGGGGCGAGCAGCTCGGCATCTTTATCTGCTACGAATCGATCTTCCCCGACGAAGTCCGCCAGTCCGCCGATTTGGGCGCGCAAGTGTTCGTGAACATTTCCAACGATGGCTGGTACGGCGACAGCGGCGCGTATGCCCAGCACCTGAATCAGACTCGCATGCGCGCCATCGAGAATGATCGCTGGCTACTCAGTGCGACCGATACCGGTGTTACCGCCGCCATCGATCCCTGGGGACGTATCGCGGCCCGGATCCCGCGCAAAGAGCGAGCCGCCCTCGTCGCGCCGTATGCCCTCACTTCGGTTACCACGTTCTATACCCGACACGGTGACTGGTTTGCTTTTGCGTGTGCGATAATTTTCATTGGAGCGCTGATCGAGCGCTTCACATTCACAAACCGCAAGAAGGCTGATACATCCGCATGAATCAAGAGTTGGAACAGGAATACGAGAAGCTGAGCAAGAAAGCCCACGATCTCCGGGAGTATCTTTGACACGGAGAAGGTCCGTCCGCAGCTAGCCGAAATTGAAAAGCAGGCTTCCGACCCGAATCTCTGGTCGAATCCACAGCGCTCGCAGCAAGTCATGCGCGAGAAGAAGCGCCTGGAGCACGTGCTTGCCACCGACGCCGACCTGGCGCGCCGGGCGGACGACATCAACGCATACTTCGATCTCGGGAAGGAAGGCGAAAACGTCGATGCCGACCTGCAGCGCGAAATCACCTCTCTCCGCGACCTGATCGACAAACTGGAAACCGAAACGCTGCTCTCCGGTGAAAATGACGCGCGCAACGCCATCGTGACCATCCATCCGGGCGCCGGCGGCACCGAGTCGCAGGATTGGGCCGACATGCTGCTGCGCATGTACCTGAGATGGGCCGAGCGGCAGGGCTTTGAGACCGTTCTCTATGACTACCAGCCGGGCGAAGAAGCCGGATTGAAGTCGGCGACGTTCGCTGTCAACGGCGACTATGCTTTCGGTCTGCTGCAGGGCGAGATCGGTGTGCACCGCCTGGTCCGCATCTCACCGTTCGATCAGGCCAAGCGCCGGCACACGTCGTTTGCCAGCGTGTTTGTCTCCCCCGAAATCGATGACAGCATCGAAATCGTAATCAAGCCGGAAGACATCCGCATCGATACTTACCGCTCGAGCGGCAAGGGTGGGCAGCACGTGAACACCACAGATTCTGCCGTGCGCATCACGCACATAGCCACCGGCCTGGTGGCCAATTGCCAGAACGAGCGCTCGCAGCACAAGAACAAAGACCGCGCGATGAGCATGCTGCGCTCCAAGCTTTACGAATTCGAAATGGAGAAGAAGCGCGCCGCTACGAAGAAGATTGAAGACTCGAAGCTGGATATCGAATTCGGATCGCAGATCCGCTCCTACGTGCTGCAGCCGTACCGCATGATCAAAGACCATCGGACGAAAACGGAAGTCGGCGACGTCGATCGCGTGCTCGACGGAGATCTGCAGCCGTTCATCCGCGCGTATTTATTGGCGCGCCGGGGAGAGAAACAGTGATCGTATTTTGTCATCCCGAACGGAGCACGGTTGAGCGAAAGCGAAGCAGTGCGTAGTCGAAGGATCCCTACTTTCGCAGATACGGTGTAGCTCGTAGGGATCCTTCGACTGCGCGGATTTCGCATACGACGCGAAATCCGCTTCGCTCAGGATGACAACTCTTGAGTTGCATCGAAAGAATGGCATGCCCAAATCTGCACGGCCTCGAAAGCGTTCTATAAAGCTCGGCCCGCGATTCCAGCGAGCCTTTCAGTTCGCTGCCCAGATGCACTCGGGCCAAACGCGCAAGGCCTCGACCATCCCGTACATCGCGCATCTGATGGGCGTCGCATCCCTCGTGCTGGAAGCCGGAGGTGACGAGGATCTTGCCATCGCCGCCCTGTTGCACGACGTAGTAGAGGATTGTGGCGGCGCTCCTATACTGAAGGAAGTCCGCCGCCGCTTTGGCAAACGAGTCGCCGAAGTAGTCGATGGCTGTACCGACGCTTACGAAATCCCCAAGCCGCCGTGGCGCGAGCGAAAAGAGAGCTACATTCACCGTCTGAAGAAGGAAAGCGCCGACACGCGCCTGGTATCCGCCGCCGATAAGTTGAACAACGTGCGCTCCATCCTCAGCGACTACCGCGCCGTCGGCGAATCTGTTTGGTCACGGTTCAATGGCGGACGCGAGGGCACACTTTGGTACTATCGGACGTTGCGGGACGAATTCCGTCGCGACAAAGCGAACCGCATTACTCGCGACCTCGAACTTGCCGTGAACGAACTAGAATTGCTGACGGGTCAGTTTCGAGCTACGAGCGATCCGAATGCGCTAATAGCTCATGGCTCATAGCTCGCAGCTAATTTATGGCACGCACGATTGATCAAATCCGCGCTTCCAAGCTGCCATCGAACATGATGCAGTTCGCCGCGCGCGGCGCTCTGCAGGTTCCGCCGGCAGAGAATATTGAAATCCTCGTTTACCTCGCCCTGCACAACAAGGTCTTCGGCGAACTGGCCCGCATGACGCTTGCCGGATGGGACGAAAAAGCCTGTCTGGCGGCTGTTTCTGACCCTCAAACGAATCGGGAAGTGCTGGACTATTTCATCTCGCCCGACAACGTTCGTCCCAAATTGCTGCTCGCGTTGCTCGAGAATCCGTCGGTTCCCGAGGCGCAAATTGTGAAGCTGGCGAGCTCGGCCATGCGCGACACGGTTGAAATCATCCTGAAGAGCAAGCGCGCTTTAGCGCTGCCTCGATTAGTCAATACGCTGTCGTCCAATCCGTACCTGAGAAAAGAAGAGGCGGCACAACTCAGGAATAAACCCTCTGACCCGGTCGCCCAGCCGAGTGCTCTGGCTCCCGCGCCAGCAGAAGTTGCGCCTGTTGCACAGCCGAGTCCTGCCGCTTCCGTGGCCGCAGCCGTGAGCGTACCAACTTCACCTTTCGAAGGCGATCACACCGCTGCCGCTGACGGGCATGATGAGGCCGTTACCGTCTATATGAAAGACCATGCCGCCGACATCGCGGCGGAGAGCGACAAACCTTTTCAGCCGATCGGCGGAGTGGTTGAATTGCTAGGCCAGGATTACTTCCCGGTGGTCGACTCCGCGGAGATTTCCGCGCCGCCAGAACCTGGCTCGCCAGCCAGCGGCACAGAGGCAAAACCAGCGGCCGCGAAACCCGCTGTCAAACTTCCCGTCGAACCGAAGCGCGAGAATACGCTGCAGAAAATTAATCGTCTCGATGTCAAAGGCCGCATCCAGCTCGCCCTCAAAGGCAGCAAAGAGGAGCGCACGATCCTGATCCGCGATGGCACCAAGGTTGTGGCGCTTGCCGTGCTTGAGGCGCCCAAGCTTTCTGACGGCGAAGTGGAAAAATTTGCCAGCCAGAAAAATGTCCTTCAGGCTGTATTGCGGCAGATCCCGCTCAAACGCCGATTCCTGAAGAACTACATCGTCGTACGCAACCTGTGCGCGAATCCGCGTACGCCGCTCGATCTCGGTCTGGGGTTGATGAAAAATCTCCTGATCAACGATCTGAAAAATATTTCGGCGAACAAGGAAGTATCAGAGACAATTCGCAAGCTGGCATTGAAGATGTACAAACAGAAGCTGGACGAAGCCAACAAAAAGTAGATCTGGAGGAATTGTGGCCACGTCGCCCGAATCCGATCCTATTGCCGATCTTCTGCAGCGGTCCGAAACAATCGCAGTGGTCGGCATCTCCTGCAATCCTATGCGTCCGAGCCACGGCGTTTCTGCCTACATGCAGAGCCACGGATACCGCATCATTCCAGTGAATCCGAACATTACAGAATGCCTGGGTGAGAAAGCTTACGCCTCGCTGCTCGATGTGCCGGAGAAGATCGACATCGTGGATATCTTCCGCCGCCCCGAATTCGTCGAGGAGGTTGTCAATCAGGCGATCCAGTTAAAGGTGCCAGCCGTCTGGATGCAGGAAGAGGTCATCCACGAAAAAGCCGCCGCCAAAGCTCGCCAGGCTGGGATTTTCGTGGTGATGGACCACTGCATTCTGAAGGAACACCGCAGCCGGTTCCGCTAAACTCAGCCAACCGCAATAAACACAGCGCTCGCATCGTCCCGCACGCCTGCGCCGTTCGCGAACGACCGCACCTCATCCACGAGACTTACCGCAGATGCACCCGGCTTTACGGCGTGTTCGGCAAGCCGGCACGCGCCATATTCTTCTTCGTTCCCGTTTTCGGCTTCGGTGATTCCGTCGCTGTAGAATATCAACTTCGATTCATCGGAAAGCGAAATCACTGTCTCGGAGTAGTCTCCGCAGCCCAGGCCCAGCGGCAAGCCGCGCTCCACCTCGAGGAAATGCTCGCCGTCTCCATCGATGAACAGCGGACGCAAATGTCCCGCGTTGGCGAACACCACTGTGCGCGCTGCCGGGTCGAGCACGGCATACACCATGGTCACGAATTTTCCGGCAGGGAAGTCGTCGACCAGCAGTTTGTTCAGCCGGGTCAGTAC
>QIAL01000584.1 GCA_003225535.1 Acidobacteriota bacterium
TGAACTGCTTGGGGAGGATTCTCGGATGGCCATCGTTGTAATCGGCGATCAGGGAATAGACGCGTTCGCGCCGGGCAGGAATGGTGGCCGACGCTGAGACGATGTGTTTTTCAGGCTTGTTGTTTTCCATGTGGCGGCCGGGTTTGGATACGAATCTTACCGCCCAGGATTCACCTGTGAAAGTGACTACGAATGGCCTCGGCTTGGGTGCGCGTCACAACAGCCGAGAGCGCCGCCGCATCTGCCTGCTTGACGGCCTGCACGCTGCCAAAGTGCTCGAGCAGTCGCCGCGTCGTGCTCACGCCCACGCCGGGGATTTCCAGCAACTCTGTTGAGCGATCGCGAATTTGCCGCCGTTTGCGATGGAACGTCACCGCAAAACGATGAGCCTCGTCGCGGATCATCTGAATCAGGTGTAGCACGGGAGAATGGTGATCGAGCGCGATCGGATCCTTCTCCTGACCGTAGACGTAGAGAATCTCTTCGCGTTTGGCGATGGCCGCCAATGGCTGATTGATGATCTCGAGTTTTTCCAGGGCCTCGGCGGCAGCGTGCAACTGGCCGAGGCCGCCATCGATCAGCACCAGGCTCGGCATCGCCTTCTTTTCATCCTGCAAGCGCTTGTACCGCCGCGTGACGACTTCACGCATGGAGGCGAAGTCGTCAACGCCTTCCACGGTGCGGATGATGAACTTGCGGTAATCCGCCTTCTTCATCTTGCCGTCTTCCCACACGACCATCGAGGCGACCGTCTCAGCGCCCTGGATGTGGGAGATGTCGAAACACTCGATGCGCTTCGGGAGTTCGGGCAGGCCTACTGCCTCCTGTAATTCCTCCTGAATCTTTCGCGCATTGGGCTTCAGCACGCGAAAGCGCTGGTCATAGGATTGCTTCGCGTTGTTACCCGCCAGGTCGATCAAGGAGCGCTTGTCGCCGCGCTGGGGAACCAGAATGTGTACGCGTGCGGATCGGGTGCCGGGGTCTTGGTCGGAGAGCAAGTCTTCGAGTTCTTCGCGATCTTCGAAGTCTACGGGGACGTAGAGATTTCGCGGGACATAGGGCTGGCCGATGTAGAGCTGCTTCAGCAGGGCGGAGAAGAATTCGCCGGGGTGAAACTGATTGTGTGGGGAAGGGCGCCCTCGGCCGTCTATGCTGGGTGAAACTTGGGTGGGGGTTGCTTCGAGTGTAGTGGCGCTGTCGGCTGACTGCGCTGGCGAGCTTTGCTCGCCCGGACAGCCGAGGGCGGCTGTCCCCACATATTCCGTGGCTGTCTCCACATGTTCTGTGGAGGGTTCGACCTCTGGGCTCTCCGCGAACTCCGGCAAGTCTTCCCAGAAGAACTCGCGGCGGTCGACCATTTTGCCGCCGCGCATGTGGAACAGGTTGACCGCCAGCATGCCGTTTTCGTAGTGATAGCCGAATACATCGGCGTCGTCGCCCTCGGCGGCGGCGATCCGCTGCCGCTCCTGTAATTGCTCTACCGTGGAGATCAGGTCACGATAGCGGGCCGCGCGTTCGTATTCCTGTGCTGTCGCAGCCTGCTCCATCCGGGCCCGCAGCGAACGCGCGAGATCTGTTGGGCGGCCCTCCAGGAACATCTTCACGTCGCGCACCGCTTCTTGATACGTATCCGTCGTGGTCAGATCTTTCACGCACGGACCGAGGCAGCGCTTGATGTAGTACTGCAGACACGGCCGTGGATGAAATCGGGTGAGGTCCACCTTGCAGGACGGAATCATGAAATTGCGATGGATCAGATCGGTGATGCGGTATGCCAGATTGGCAGGGAAGTACGGGCCGTAATAAGCGCTGCCATCTTTGCGCAGGCGCCGCGTCACGTATACCCGTGGCCAGCGCTCGCCTAACGTCAGCTTGACGTACGGATACGTCTTATCGTCGCGGAGCAGGATGTTGAATCGCGGCTTT
>QIAL01000585.1 GCA_003225535.1 Acidobacteriota bacterium
TTCCTGTTGCGTTTAAATGAACTCTACATCGTCCCGATGATTCGATCTAGACGAAGAACGGTTTGACCAGGCATCCGAACTGTCGAACCGTTAGTTGCACGACGATATTGCTCACCTGCAGTGCATGGATGGGCTCAGAGTCATTGCCATCCCCCACCGAGGTTTCTGTAAATGCTAACCAGACCTGCAAGCTCATTCAAGTGAACTTGAGACGGGAATTCCGGGAGTACCAGCAGCAACTGGCGCTCTCGGCGTCAAGACGCGGCGGAACTTTTTGAGATTCGCGCTATTGGGGCGAAACAGCGAGCAACGCGATTACAGAACTGGCGCCCTCGTGCAATCCAGAGTTTTGTGCAGCGGTAACGGGCAATCGTCGGTCGTGCAGTTCCGTCTGACGCGCAATTTCCTCGAGAGCGCGAGTTCGCGCCGGAAGAACGTCCCGCCGTGCGCAGCCCAATAGGAGAGAACACTCGTGATCAGAATAGTGCTCGAGAACGGTCATCACATAGACGATGCGCTCGAAGGGCTCCAGTCCAAGAACTGCGGAAACCTCCACGTGCCGCTCCGCTGGTAGTGTCTTTTCGCTATCCACGGAAGCCGATCTCAAACGGCCACTTCCATCGCCCGGCCGGAGCTTGATAAGCCTCACCGCATTCTGGATGATCACGCGGCGAGCCCACGAGTGCGCCCATTCCTTAAAAACCGGGTTGCCTCCGACCGCGTCCTCAAGGCCGGAGACAAAGCACCGCTCAGCCCTTCTGTGGTCCGCCGTAAGCAGAAACGCGAGCAGGTAGAGACTGCTCATGTTTTCGTCAAAGATCCGGCGGAAATCATCGGTGGTTGCGTATTCCCCGGCTCTGGTGATTCGCTTTTGCTCCCGCATGGTCGGCTCCGTCTTTCACTTACTCGTCGTTTCAGGACCCCGAAAATCGACAAACAACATCGCCCGTCGTGTTTCCAGCCACTTTTTTCAGACAGCGTCCGGTTCGCATCGACATCTCCGGGCAAGTTGCTTGAGCACGTGTCGAGTAAGAACGCCGGCACAGGAGAACCTGGCGCCCTCCTTCATCAGATCGACGATCGCGTCTTCCCCCTCCCGGCTGATAACGGTAAGGCTGCTCAGGTCGATTACTAGCCTGCGTCCTTCCAAATCGCGGCTTGCGTTTCTGCAAGTGGTGCGAAGCTCAGCTACCCACGCACCGCTGAGCTTCCCCTCCACCACTAGCCTGCGTTGTGCCGGTGAATCGACGATGGAAATCCTGAACATATTGAATCGGACTACGCAGTGATGTACGCAATACGGATGCCATAGCCATAAACCCGCAAGATGCTGAAATCAATGACCGGAGCAAGACCGTCGCAGACTGGTGTCAGCAGATGTCAAAATCACAATTGACACTTGTCGAGACGGTGACAAACGGACCTTCGCGGGAGGTACGAAATGCAGAAGCAACACTAGGGTGGTCTGACACCCGCCTAAATCTGGCGTCCGAGGTCGGACAGAATACTGCAATCAGAAAGGCTGTGGGCTGCTCCGCGCCGGCGCAGGTGGGAGCTGCTGTCTAACCTCCGGCTGTGATCGAACCCTACGACACTCGCCGTGGATCGACGCCCAGCTTCTTCATGCGGGCAATTAGGGTAGTACGTTTGAGGCTCATGCGGGCTGCTGCGCCCTCGGGTCCTGCCACTCGCCCATTCGTAGTTTTCAAAATGCGGACGATCTCATCCCGTTCATTGGCCTGGCGTGTCCCAGCCATCGGAGTAGTCGTTCCGTTATTGGTCAGTCCGGAGATCGGCACGTGCAACTCGGTGCCGTGGGTAAGGATCACAGAACGCTCGATGAAGTTTTCCAGCTCGCGAATGTTTCCCGGCCAATGCCAAGTTGAGAGCTTCTTCATGGCATGGGTGGGAACCGATTCGATCTTCTTGTTCATCAGGCGGGCATATTTCTGGGTGAAGTAGCGGACGAGCAGCGGAATATCCTCGGGCCGTTCGCGCAAGGGTGGAATGCGGATCGGAAACACGTTCAGCCGATAGTAAAGATCGCTGCGGAATTCACGATTCTCCATCATCTTTTCCAGGTCGCGATTGGTCGCTGCCACCAGCCGCACATCCACGTGCTGGGTTCGATTGCTGCCCAGTCTTTCAAATTCGCGTTCCTGTAAGGCTCTCAGCAGCTTTGGTTGGATCTCGACAGGTATGTCTCCAACCTCATCCAGGAACAGTGAGCCCCTGTCGGCCAGCTCGAGACGTCCGACCTTCTGTGCAATCGCGCCGGTGAAAGCGCCTCGCTCATGTCCAAAGAGCTCGCTCTCGAGCAATCCCGTTGGAATGGCGGCGCAGTTGAGCTTCACAAACGTCCGCTCCTTTCGCCGGCTGCGTTCATGGATCGCCCGCGCAATCAACTCCTTGCCCGTACCGGTTTCACCGAGAAGCAACACCGTTGAGTCGATAGGGGCTACGGTTTCCACCAGCTTCAAAACATGGCGGAGAGCCGAACTCTGCCCCACAATTCCTTCGAAGTCCATCTCGCCCCGGATTTCATCTTCCAAATACAGCTTCTCCTGGGCAAGCTTGTCTTTGAGATCAGCGATCTCACCATATGCCAGTGCGTTCTCCACCCCAATCGCGACCTGCTGTGCGACCTGAGACAAGAATTCCGTTTCCTCCCGATCGAACGCATTCTCTTCCCGTTTCGCTACCGCAAGCACACCCAGCGTGCGGCCCCGGCTAATGAGGGGTAAGTCGCACAATGAATTCATGCCTTCTTTAGCAGCCTTGGCGTACATCTCCGGATGTTGTTCAGGGTCCAGCCGATTCACAATCCATGGTGCTCCGCTGCGGAAGGTTTCGCCCGGGGGCGTGCCTACAACGGGAATCAAGATGTCTGCTTTGAAGATTCCTTTGCTCTCTGGAAAGTCCAGAGCATGCACCCGGAGATGTGCGCCGTCGGGCTCTGGCAACATGATGGCTGCAGCGTCGTAACGCATGACCTCGCGAACACTTGCAGAAA
>QIAL01000586.1 GCA_003225535.1 Acidobacteriota bacterium
CGGAGAACCAATGGCGAGGCCTACATAATCTACCTAATCTCAACGAAAGGCAGCTCTTCACCTATGCAATGTGATTGAATCCGGCCTGTTCCAATGTGGCAGGAAATATCGCATCTGGCAGTTGCAGTGAAAGTATGCAACCCAGTGGGCATTTGAGCGCAGAGCATGACCATACCACGCCAAGGCTACATGTAAAGTTTGCTGCTGTCGGGGAACGTTAGCTTGCTGCTCTCGTATGGGTCGCGTGGGCAGCTCTGCAGGCTGTGGGAAAATGGACTCCGCGACTTAGATTCTCTCCAGTCTCAGTGATTTTGTGTTCGGAAAGGGTGGCTTACGCCGCTTGAATCGCCAGATTCCTCACTCAAAGCACTCTTCGATACGCTTCCTCTTCGTCTGACTGCTCGCATATCCAGGGTGCTGCGTCGTGCGAGCATCAATCGCTCTGCGGCATCAGGCTTATCTTCGGTCACGCTCCAGATCTGAACCGCCTTGCCGGACAGTGACGACCTTAGTCGTTCAAGCGATGCCATTTCCTCAGAGCAGGGGCCACACCATGTACCCCAAAAATCCAGCACAACCACCATCCCCTTCAAGTTCGAGAGACGGAATGGATCGCCCGAAAGGGACATGCCAATGATCTCTGGAAGGCCATTGTTCAACGGCGCAAGCTATTCGACCTTCCACCGCTCTTGTTTGGCAGGCGGCAACTTTCGATAAGCTTCTAGCTCGCTTCCCGGCATTTCAACGCAATACCGTTCGTGCTCTTGAAGAACGACTGCACGAGCTGGAACAGCGCTTTCGCGAGGTCTCCACTGACAAGGTCGGGTCCCGCCTCAGCAGCGAATTGATCCGTATCTCGAATCGATTGGGGCCCGCCAGTGGAAATGCGGAGATAGGCCTCTCCCGTTCGGAACTAGCTCAACTGACCGGTACGACGGAGTACACCGTGAGCCGCCTGCTCACCCGGTGGCAAACACTAGGAATCCTCAGTAGTCGTCGGGAGGCAATGCAGGTTCATGACTTCGCGGCCCTCGCGCAGTTATCAGAGAGCGAGTGGCGAAAAAGTGACTGCCCGCCACGCCCATGCACTGAATTGGCTTCATGACCACGCTGCCATGCAATCACATGGCAAATGTGCAGGAATCACCCTAGCCTAGTAATATCCTCCGACTCTTTGACGAACATCAAAGACAGGGTGGTGATTCCGATAGCATACTTGCACGTTCGGTACGTGCCCGACTCATCGGGGACCGTATGTGGGTTCACCATCGCCCGGGTGTGAAGCGCGGATGAACCTGACGGGGGACGGGCCATCCGCGCCGGGCACTCTTCCTGCGAATGACAGCCGCTTACGGTAAACGGTGGATTTGCTGTGCCGCGCTACCTCCGCTTAGAAGATCGCATCCGCAGCCTATCCAAAAAGCTGGTTGAGGCGGAGGGCAAGGAGTTTCAGCGTCTCGCGATTGAACTGAGAACCGCCCTCTCGGAGTATATACAGCGGTTTAGGACGAGACTCTCACATTATCCCTATCCCTCGGTTCATAGTCGGCGCTCCGCTGACAAATAGAGATACTACGCCGGCGAGGGGGTGGCCGGTTTCGACGCAACTTGCGGACAAAGCGTTTGACCGTCTGATAGCCGCCGCGGAACCCACTGTCGGATACCAGGTCCTGCCAGATCGCCATGGCATTGCGACCACGGCTCAATCCCACTTCGATCGCCTCCCGGTACGGTTCGCAGAAACTCGCGGACGGAATGGGCTGGGAACTTTCTGCTTCCGGGCCTCTCCCCTCCACGTCCCACCCGGTGGTCACCTCATTGGCCGGTTTTGAAGTTGCTCTTGCTTTTCCCTTATTAGAAAGGTTTTCGGGGTTGGGGTTGACCGCGATGACCGGTTTGGCCACGCTGGAGCCGGTGGTCACCTCATTGGCCGGTTTTGCCGGCGGTCGTCGTCCCCACCCACCCGGCGAACGCACTGCGATCCCGGCTGCCTTCAGATAGCTACCGGCGGTTTCTCGACGCACCCCGTTCTCTTGCTCGATGCGCCGCAACGGCCATCCCAGCCATCCCAGGGCTATCACTTGTTGTCGTTTTTCTTCGCTCAAGACGTTGCTCATGCCGACGAAGCTACAGTGCCTACGTCGGAATCAACGTCCCAGGCTTCATTCTCGTTGGCCGGTTTTCAGGTGACCATCATTGGCCGGTTTTGGGTGAACCCCTGAGGGCTCTAGCGCAAAGAGCAACGTTTTAACTCACAGGATCGCACCTCTAACGACCTGTCGCGGCATTACCAGTGCCATTACCGACGCCGTTCGAGTGGCCGGACGCTCACAGTCCTCCCGCAAGCGCAACTTCCAAGAATGTTGAGATCAAATTAGGTCTTCGTTGTGCAGTTCCTGCGTCCGCGTCTGAGAAGGCGTCGCCCAAACGCCCCTGCCGAATACTTCAAGACTCCTGAACCCAATAAGCCGGAACCGAATAATATGAACGTTCCGGGTTCGGGCACAGTGGTGGTGCTCATTGACATTGGAGATAGAATCGCTCGACCCAGAGCAGCTTGGGCTTTCTGCTACGTCGCTGCAGATTCTTGAATTCAGGAATTGTCCGTTCGATAAGGCCACTGAGATGGAGATGGGCTTATTGCTCTCTGTGAACTGACCAAGGATTGGCAACCCCTGGGCTGTCACAGGGATACCATCCGTATCGGACAAGAAGGCGACCGTCGCCACGCCCAAAACATTGGAGAAAACAACAACATCACTTAGGATTGTGTGGGCCGTATCGTCATAAATAAGCAGCATACCCTGCGCTTGGGCTGTGAACGATAAACCCGTAAGGGTCGAAGTCAACGTAAGTTCCGGGGTTTGCTCGGGGATCGTACAAATGATCGGCTTGCTCGTTAAGGTTACAGTTGAGCACGAATTTGTCCAGCTTGCTCTGGACATCATAAGAAGAGCACCCAACACGAAGAGTAGAGTTAGGAGTCGCGGCAGTGTGGGCGCTCTGCGGACGTAGTTGGAAGAGAAGTGAATCGCATGTGGGAATGCTCCTTTGCTGGACCCGTAAAAGGGAAGAAGGAAGCCGAAGTGACAGGCTCGTCCATGGCACGATGGTTATTACGCCGAACTGAATCGTTTTTCTATCGGGGACTCCGTGTACCCGATGCCCTCAGCCTTACATCAAAGACTGTATGCCACCCTACCAACGGACTGCAGCCGTCTACCGGCTGTGTCTTCCCATCGCCTCGAAGATCACATGCGAGAACTCTGCGCCAGAGCGCGCCCTTACATTTTCCGTTTCCCCTCTTTGGCTGACCCTGCGGCACTCCACCATGGCATCGGGGTTTGTACTCGTCTTTTTTAGGGTCGCCGCCGTATGTTCACCATTCCCCCATCTTCGCTAAAGTGAAAAAGACCGTTGTGACCCACTCCGGCCGCAAGAGTTATGCGCGTCTACGTCGACCGACTTGCCGTCTACTTCACCTTCACCAATTCCATCAACACGAAGATCTTCATTACTCCCGGTCAGCACCAACTCGAGGTGACAGCCGAGGACAAGCAAGGCTACATTTCTCCCACGATTCTCAACGTCACAGTCACTTCCCAATCCCAGACCACCATCCGCAACATTCAAAGCATGCCCGGATGGCAATCCTGCTCCGCTCTTTTTCCTCCCGGATCCGGTCGCGACGCACAGATCTGCGCCGCAGGCTCGGGCACTGCCCAGTCGACCATGACGCCGGATCAATCCTCTCCGTCGATGGACAGCCAATCTGCGAAGTTCACCATGGGAGGCCCGACCCCATACTCCTACATGCTCTACTTCAACCCGGTTGCTGGAGGCAACAACGTCAGCCACTTCACGTATGACCTCTATTTCTACATCGACAATCCCAACGCTTCCCAGGCTCTGGAGTTCGACATCAACCGGACCTTCGGCGTAGATTGCTGGGTCTGGGGATCGGAGTGCAACTTCAACGGCTCCGTTAAATCGGATATCTGGAATGACCTCACTGGCTGGCAATCCGCGATATATGACTGCAAACCATTCCCGGCGTACACCTGGATTCATCTTGTGTGGAATATCGAACGCGTCGGAAATCAGGTCCATTACATCAGCCTCGCCGTAGGTGATCAGACCTATAACGTCGATACCTACTATCCCAACCAGCCCGATTGGACACTAGAAGAGATCGACGTAGTCTTCCAGATGGACGGAGACTACAAGCAGGATCCATAGAACGTATGGCTCGACAAGGTGCAACTAACCGCGCTCTGATGACTTGATCCGAAACAGTTGTGACCGCATTTCCGACCGTCGCAGATGCAGGTCCTGAATCAACACCACCCAAGCACGCGTTTGAGAGGTTGATATGCGAAGTATGTTACAGGGAGTCGGCATCCAGCGCACTGCTCTGATC
>QIAL01000587.1 GCA_003225535.1 Acidobacteriota bacterium
AACGGGGCGAAACAAAATCGAGACGACCTCTAAGCAGCCCGCTGCGAAGAACACCACCACCATCAGCAGTCTTAAGACACCCGTGCTCTCACCTTTGGGCGCAAACAACTCCTTCAGGAATCCCATCACCCCGACTTCCCGAACGGCCCATACGATCCAGGAGGCAAAGAACACTAGAGCCATGGCAAGCGTCATGTTGACATCCGCGTTGGCGCCGCGGAACAAGGGCTGGTCGATGACGAAGCCATGGTCGGTCCGATGTCCCCACCCCATAGCGCCTACGCCGGGAACAAGCGCAATCCAATTGGCCGAAAGAATGAAGATGAAAATAGTGGCAAAGAACCAGAAGGTCCTCTTGGCCAGGTGGGGGCCAATGATTCCGACCATGAAATCGTACAGGGCCTCTACGAGCCATTCCAGAAAGTTTTGGGCGCCCGTGGGAACTTGCCTCATTCTTCGTGTGGCGAGCTGAGCAAATAGAATCAGGCCCACAGCCACGATCCAGCTGACAACCATCGAATTGGTAATCGGAAAATTGAAGGGGCGGGCGATCTCTACTGCCTTTGTAGAAAGGCCGTGTTCCTTCGTCTCAGGGGAGGCTGGAACTGCTGCCTGTGCCGATATCGCCGGGGTCATCTGGGATTCTGCCGTCACTGCCCAAGTCAAACCGGCACTTACGCTGATGAGCACAGCGACAAGGAAGAACGGCACCGCGATGGTTTTCAGTTTGAATACGTCCCGTCCACGGTGCGAGGTCAGAACCGGCGCAAGACCCAACTTCGGGATGTCGGTCATGGACGTACCGGTGTCACTCACGGTTGCTGAAAGCAAGTGTTCTGCCAGATTCACTTCGTTTCGTTGGTGAACAGACACTCTCATGCCCACAACCTTAGGGTTAATGTGGCGTGCGAACCAGGAGTTCGTCTGTCGCCCGCTTTCCGGTCGAGTGCTCTCGGGCAACAAATCCGGCCTAATCCGATGTACTTGACGAGCACAGCCTAGTGACTGTGTCGGTATCTGCATACTGGCAAAATCTACAGTCTCTTTGCCAGTGTGATAAACAATTGCGGAATCTGGAATGCGCCTGCACGCAACGCCAGCAACCTGCGTAAGTACTGGAAACATTTTGGACTGGTATAAGTGGCAGTGGCCGCTGAAAGCGAGCAGCTGTAGCGTGATGAGACGGTCAGGAACGTAGGCCGGCTGAATTGTAATGCGATGAATTTGCCGCAACAGGCCGGCTCGCAGCGGTCAACTTGTAGAACCAGGTTCGGCCTGGCGCGGAGAACAGCCGAGATTGGGAACACATAGGCCTGATCGCAGTTCAAATTGGCTGAACTATCGCGAAGTGACAGATGGAAGTAAAGATGGGGTCTCGCCGAACGCCCGTCACCATCCCTAGGCTGAATCTCTCGGGTCTGTGGGTTGTTCGGGCCACGCTGGCAGCTTGCCTTTTGTTCGCTATATTGGCCGCCGCGCAAGAGCAACATCAACGCGCGGGTACCGGAGGGGCCGACGATCCCGTACCGGATTCGCAGGGCAGCTTATCGGCGCAGCTGCCGGCAGGCTCCGAAACCAAAGCGATACCTGAACAGAAGAAACCGCCTGGCCGACGGGGTTCCTTCATCGTAGCTCCTCTCCCGATTTCCAGCCCCGCCTTGGGCACGGGTATCGTGCCCGTGCTGGGCTACATTTTCCCGCTTCAGAAGAGTGACAACGTGTCTCCGCCCTCCGTGGTCGGTGTGGCCGGCCTGGTCACGAACAACGGAAGTCGCGCTTTCGGAACTTACGCAGATTTGTTCATCAAACAAGACACCTACCGAATCACTGCTCTGTATGTTCAGGGTAATCTCAATTACGATTTGTTCGGGATCGGAGTTGTCGCTGGCGATGCGGGGCGCAAGTTGCCGCTCGAACAGTCGGGCCACGCCTTGCGCGTTGAAGCGTTGCGGCGATTGGGATGGGATTTCTTTCTCGGAGTGCGGTTCTGGACCGGAAGTTCGGAAATTGTACTGAGATCCGGAACTAACGTACCTCCTGGGCCCGAGCCCCCACCCGACATCGGGCTTCACACAACTCTGAGAGCTCTCGGCCTCCGGCTGAACCGCGACACTAGGCCCAATCGCTTCTACCCAACCACGGGAACCCTGCTCGAATTCACATCTGACTCTTTCTCTGAAGGACTGGGCAGCAAGTATTCCTTCCAAGCATACAGATTCACATTTAACAAATACGGAAGCCTGAGCAAGAACCAAGTCCTTGCTTACAATTTGTTTGTCTGCGGAACCGGCGGGGATCCGCCATTTTACGGCAATTGCATTTATGGAACGAACAATGAGTTGCGGGGATACACGGCCGGTCGATACCTCGATCGTTATATGATCGCAACGCAATTGGAATATCGTCTTGCGCTGCCGAAAAGATTCGGAGTTGTTGGATTTGGAGGTGTTGGTGAAGTGGCACCGGGTGGCTCGCAACTGTTCAGAGTCAACAATTTCCTGCCCGCCGGCGGAGGAGGAGTGAGATTCCAGCTGAGCAAGAAGTACCACGTCAATCTTCGTGCCGACATCGCTGGAGGCAAGAACACATGGACCTGGACCATGGGCGTGGGTGAAGCGTTTTAGAATCTATGGAATCGTCATTAACCCCGCGCATTATCCACAGCCGCTTTGTCGAGATCGATTCGGGCAACGATGTACTGCCGCAAAAGCTGTTGTGAATGGTCGCGGTAATGCTGAGCTAGCGTGCCAGCGCGGAGAAATGTCGTGCCCATAGACACGGCTTCGTCTACGAGCAAGACATTCCGCACCGGAGACAGCACACGTCTCCAGTCGTTTCGATTCGGGTCCTATTTGCTCGGTGGGGGATAATTCTTCAAAACCTTCCTCACTGCCTTTGCCAGGTTCTTCTCTTGCTTTTCGGGTTTTGCTTTTGGGCTAATAGTCTTCCTGGCCAGGCCGCGCCAGACCAAATCATGGTTTGCTGAATCGTACATGTCCAAC
>QIAL01000572.1 GCA_003225535.1 Acidobacteriota bacterium
CCCGGCCGCACCGCTACCAGCAACAAGCCGCTGGGAACGTACCGGCGGCGCGGGCACAGCCTTGCCCGGCGTGGCTGCACGCATGGTAGGGTTCGCAGCCGGGTGTGGAGTGACAGGCACCCTTGCAATCTGCTCAGGACTGAGCTTGACAGCCTGGTGCGCAACTGGTTGCCCGCTGCTAAAAGCATTCTTGGGAACCGCCGTGGTTGCGACCGTCTTGTAAGCGTAATGCACGTCGCGGATGTTCGTAATATTGGTAATGTTGGTGATATTGCTTACGCTCCGAATGTTGGTGACGTTCACGACGCGTAGATACTCCGGGCTGTAGTGATACCAGGGAAAGAAGGGCTCTCCGGGTCCCAGCGGAAACCAGCCCACCAGATCAATGCTAACGCCAATCGAGAAGCCGGGACCTCCCAGGAATGCAACGAACGCCGGAGCGTACACCGGCGAGACGACGATTGGCCCGGGCAACCATCCCCAGGTCATTCCGATTCGAACCCATCGGCCATAGTGGAAGCTGCAAAAGCCCCACGGCTCGTCTTCAATCCAGGTCCATCCCCAGGGATCGATCCATGCCCAATGGCCGAAGCGGTAGGGTACCCAGCCAACCGCAACCGGCGGAAACCAGATCGGCCCCCATTCGTCGACGACCGCCCAATGTCCGTATTCATCGAGATCGTCAAAGCCCGGAGTGCCAGGGCTCACATACTTCGTAGATGTGGCAGACTCTCGACGCCGGTCGCGCTCTTCACTCCACTCATCAAAGCCGTCGGGGGAAGGCATCGGAGCAGTTGTCGCTTGCGGCGGATTCTGGCCCCTAAGTTCGAAGGCTTGGCCCTCGTTGACACTCTGCGAAAAACCTTCGGCGGTCACATCTACGCTGCCTCGGTTTACCGTGACGATTGTCCGGTCACCGTCCGGGTCGGTATCAATGCGATATCTTCCGGGACTCTGCACCGTAATCGCTCCGTTAGGAGTGTCCACTTCGACAGAATTTCCGGAGGGCAATTCATAGAGGCTGATCCGCAACGTCCCTTCCTCCAGTCCAAATTGCATGGTTTCATCATTCAGGTTAGTTACGGTGACATCGCTAGAGGCAGACATCCGCACTGCGAAGAATCCGGCTTGAAGTTCCGCCCTTCCATCCTTATCCGTGTATAAACGGTCCCCGGTCGTCACGGGAAAGTTGGGCGTAGCCTGGGCCCATTGATCCAACCCTGCCCGCAAGAAAGAAACATTGCCCTTTACAACACTGAGCCGCGCAATGCGCGCCGGGGGATTGCCGGACGAATCGTCCTGACTTATGGCAGGGACGCAGGCCGCCAGCAAGGCCAGACCGGCCAATACTGCCGCGAAGTATTTCCCACTGCGGTTGCTGCGAACACAAGTCCAGTCTCCTCGTTGGTTCATCGAAAACCTCCTGGCCATCTCGAGGCTGAGGCTAACCGTCCGAGCCCTTGAATAACAATTGAACGAGGGAGCGACTATGAATTCAGAAATGTGGCTTAGACATTGTTCCCGCCCGGGTGACAGGAACGTGTACGACTTTGGGAGTAGCGGGTCCTCCATCGCAGAACATGCGATCAAACCGGTTTTTCTGATTGACAGCTGCTGCTCTATCGCCGACGATGGGCCTTTCTCGGCAATAAATACGATTCCGGTCAAAAGTGGACCGTCACACCAGCGACTCTGGCTGCGGGGGTTGATACCATGGCAGAAAGCACCGTGCGTCAGCGCTTTGACTATTCGCTTAGCGTTGCCGAGATGGCAATTTATTCCGCGCTGGCTGTGTTGCTTTCGCTGACGATCCTCGCTGCCCTCGCCAGTGCATGCAAGCTGCTCCTCGATAGCCTGATTCACTGGACGGTGGCAACGCAGACACTGCGGGTCCTGAACGAACTGCTCATCGTGCTGATGCTCGCCGAGATTCTGCATACCGTTCGCATCTCCATTCGCTCGCACGTTCTGGTCACAGAGCCATTCCTCGTCGTCGGCCTGATCGCCTCGATTCGACGTATTCTCGTAATCAGCCTGGAAATGGCCACTCTCGGCAGGGAGTTGGTATGGACGAGCGATAGCACCCAAGTTTTCCGCTCTTCCATGATTGAACTTGGTTTGCTGGGTCTGCTCGTTCTAGTCCTGGTATTTTCGATTACGCTTTTGCGGCGCTACCCTGCTGCCCATGCGAAGGAAGACTGAGAACCAGCCGGGTGAACTTGCCAAGTCAAGAAAAAAGCCGGACTGGCCAATCCGAAGCCCAGTCCGGCCTGCGGGAACGGAAGCCGTCAGCGCCGCTCTTGCTGTGACTGCCGCTTCAGGAACGCCGACAATCGATCCTCGAGCTTGGCGAAAACGGAGGTTGCATCTTCATTGCCCTTAAGCTGTTTTTCCAGGTTCGAGATGTCGGTGTTCAAGGCTGCGTATTCCGGATCCCGG